>JBGAOD010000148.1:0-8259 GCA_044221955.1 Phycisphaerales bacterium
CGGGGCCTTGTGGATCGGGGATTTCTTCGAGGCTGAGACAGGCCCGGCCTTGTCGATCGCCTGGCCCAGCAGGTTGAACACCCGCCCCAGCACGCCCTCGCCGACGGGGACCTGCACGGGCGATCCGGTGTCGGTGCAGTTCATGCCGCGGCGCAGGCCGTCGGTCGAACCCAGGGCCACGGCCCGCACGCGCCCGCCGCCCAGGTGCTGCTGGACCTCGCCGACGAGGTCGAGTTCCCCGGCCTTGGTCATGCCCTTGACGGTCAGGGCGTTGTAGATCTCGGGGAGCGAGTCCTCGGCGAACTGAGCGTCGAAGGTGGAGCCGATGACCTGCGTGACGGTGCCTTGCGTGGACATATCGAAAACCTCTCGAAGAGACAGATGACGGAACCTGCCGGCCGGGTGGGCTAGGGGAGGCCGGGAAATGGGAGCCAAGGATAGGCGCAGGGGGCAACGGGCCGCTACCGGGGTGACAAGAGATCGGCGCTCGGATTTGGGGTGGAGTGCGGCGGCCGTTCGGGCTTTGGGCAGCGTGAAGATGTCGGGACGGCAGTGATAGAGGCCGCGTATTACTTGGAGTGAAGGGGCTTGTCGGTCTCGAAGGAGATTCCCGCAAAGGTGCGTGCTAGGTCGTCCAAAGGCATGTCGAACTGGCCGGCTTTGGTCGGATACCCGTGATCGAGGCCCGGATCGCCCTTGGGTCGGAAGGTGTTACCGTGAGGGTTCCAGAGGCGGACGGTGTCGGAAGTCGCGTCGTAGCCGAGGATGGCGTATGCGTGGTTCGGGTTCACGCCGGGTGGCAGCTTGCCCTCCTTGGCGGTGCCCGCGGCAACCAGTCGATGGTCACGGATTGAAGCGATGAGTTGCTCGCGAACCTTGGGGAGCACGTCGGCGAGGTGAGTCGCGAGCATGCCTGCGTCGATCACGCCGGCGGTTGTCTTCGCCTCGGCTGGTTTTGACTTGTCGGGAGAAGTGCCGGGCTCGGTGACGTCGGCCGCGGTCGATCCGATCTTGCGTGCGCGCGGACGGAAGGAGAAGCGGTCGATCTCGTGGCCGGTGAGCAGGCGGATGGTGCTGCCCGCGGAGCCGCCGTGGGCGATGGCGTCGGTTGTGGATTCGGATTGCTTGTCTTCGGGGAGCGATTCGGTTCGGATGGAGCCGTAGGCCTTCTCGAGGACGGGTAACCAGAGCCCGTTGCTCCCGGTTGTCGAAGTGAGGGCGAGTTCAGTATCCGTGAGCTGCTCGACGTGGGCGTGGCGACCGTCGCCGAAGGTGACGTTGAACGAGCCGTCATCGGCGACGCTGATCATCTTCCGTACCGCGTCGGCGTCGCGTGCCACGGCCGCGCCGACGACGGAGATGAAATAGCAATCTCCCAACGGTCCCTGGTGGCACGAGTCGAGGCTTGGCTCCTCAGAGGAAAGGAGATCACGCTTGGGGGATGAGATTCTTTTGAGGGCGCGGGCGAAGGCGCGGTCGAAGTTGGGGGCCGTGCGAGCGTGGTCGGCGGTCTGCTGTTCGTAGTTGTGGAGGTACTCGATGGTAACGGGCGGGATCGGGGCCTTGACACTTCGCTGCGCGGCCTTGAGCGCGCCGAGGGCTGCCGCCGCATTGCCGGTGATCTGATTGTCGACGACAAGAGAGTCAAGTTCTCGAGGTTGCAGGACGCCGTCGGAGTTCTTGTCCCACTCGGCGAAACGGGATTCGACTTCCGAGGTAAACGGGGTGGGAGGTGCGGCGAGGCCCGGCGCGGCCAGGAGAACCGAAAGGGTGAGTGTGGCGAAGTGAGTGTCGCGCATGGCACATCCCGGAAGCAAACAGGGAACGGGGAGGGTGACAGGATGGTGAACGAACCGGCGGGGGTTTCATTGCGTTGGCGGCGTATCTTCTGGTTGAAGGGTCGAGGGGCGGGCTTTGGTCTACATGGGACGGTGGCTAGAAGGCAGGGTGGTGGTGTAGGCGGGGTGCGGCCAACCCGCCATCCGACTGGGACCAATTCGGCATCCGGATGGTCGGGTGCACCCGGGGGAGGCTTAGTTATGAAGGCCATGCATGGGCGGGGGGCACGCTGTGTGAGGTTCCGGAGGGTTACGCCGACAATGGCGATCTATGCAGAACTTACTCAGTATTTTCGGTGCCGCGGCTCACGCTGGCCTACTTCCCCACCCACTCCGCCACCCACAACTGGCTCGAAGCCTTCGCCTCTCCCTCGATCATCGCCCCGCGCTGGCTCGTCCACATCATCAGTTTCCCGTCCGGGCTGAACACCGGCAGCACGTCCGCCCCGGCCGCGTTGGTCACGCGCCGCGGCTCGCGCATCACAGGCTTCGTCGCGTCGATCGCGTCCACTTCCACCGCATAAATCTCATAGTTATGGTCGGCCTGGCTCGTGCCGTAGACCAGGAACTTGCCGCTCGGGTGCCAGTACGGGGCCCAGTTCACCCAGTCGTTGTCGGTGATCTTGCGTTCGTTGGTGATCCCCGTCGGCACGCCGTCGGCGTAGACCAGGTCGCAAATATAGATCTGCAAAAGGTCATTACCCTTGCGGTCCGACCGATAGCACAACCTCTTCCCGTCCGGCGACAAGAACGGCCCGCCGTCGTACCCCGGCGCGACCACCAGCGGCCGATGCTCCTGGCTCAGCGTGTCGTACACCCAGATGTCCCCGTCCGCCTTCAGCGGCACACCGGCCGCGTCGCGCTTGTCATCGACGTGCGTGTAGATGATGAACCGTCCATCTTTCGAATAAGAACACTCCGCGTCGTACCCCTCGCGCGTAAACACCGGCGCGGCCAGGAAATCGCTCCCGCACTGCACCCCCGGCTTGAGCCCGTAGTCCTTCGCCATCGGCAGCACCGTCTGCGTCACGATCTCCATCTCCGGCGGGAACGACCACATGTACGAACGCGTCCCACGCTGGTACCCCGGCGTCACGCCCGGCACCGGCGGCCCGATCGTCGAGGCGTACAGGATCCGTGCCTTTTCGGTCGGATGGAACCACCCGCACGTGTTGGCCGACCCCGGCGGGCTGACCATGAACGCCTCGCCCAAACCCGTGACCTTGCCGCCCGCATCCCGCGCGAGCTTGGCGACGTACAGCGAGTACGAGGTCGCCGGCTCGGGCGTCGTCCCGTCGAGCCCTTTCTTTGGAACCTCCACGGCCTGGAAAATGATCCACGAACCGTCCGGGCTGAAATACGCCTCCCCGGCCTTGACGAACTGCTCACGCTTGGTCAGTTGAACATGGTTGGCAAGGTCGGCGGATTCCAGCGAACGCCAATTGGACGAGGGTGACGCGCCAGGTTGCGGAGCAGGCGCGGAAGAACTCGCGGGCTGCCCTTTCTCCCCGACGCCGGACCTGAGGGCTTCCGAAGGTCCGGGCCGAGCAACCGCCCGCGCCCGAACAACGCCGACGGAAGCCAGAGCGGAAAACGCCAACGAAACGAACACGAGCGAGCGAGAAGTGGGCATGGGTGATGAGCTTTCGATGAGAGCGTGTGCAAGGATATACATGCTGTGACGGCGCATTTCCCTCGACCTCTTCTAGCGAGAACTAACCTTCCCAAACCCCTCCCTGGGGGCGGGGCGCTTTTAGACCATGACCTCCCCCTCCCCCAACCTCCCCGACCCCGCGATCATCCTCGCCACCGATCGCTTCGTCGTGATCGACAAGCCTTCGGGGATGTTGTCGGTCATCGGCAAGGGGCCGGACAAGCACGACTGCGCCGTGGTCCGCGTCGCGCGGATGTTCCCGGCCGCCAGCGGGCCGATGGTGGTGCATCGGCTGGACATGGACACCTCAGGCCTGTTGCTCGTCGCGTTCGACGCCGAGGCTCAGCGTGAGCTTTCGATGCAGTTTGAGCAGCGGCTCGTCCAGAAGGCCTACGTCGCGCTGCTCGACGGCGTGCTTGAATGCGACCACGGCCGCGTCGAGTTCCCGATGCGGGCCGACCTGTCGCGGCGGCCGATCCAGATCCTCGACGATGAACTTGGCCGCCCGAGCGTGACGGACTACCGCGTGCTCTCTCGCGAGGTCGATCGCACGCGCGTGCGGTTCGAGCCGATCACGGGCCGGTCGCACCAACTGCGCGTTCACGCGGCCACGCCCCAACCGCGCGGGCTCGGCACGCCGATCGTGGGAGATGTGCTGTACGGGAACGCAACGGCGAACGTGGCCGACGGCGGCGGGGGAGGGCGGTTGATGCTCCACGCCGCGTACCTCTCGTTCATCGAGCCGGGCGGAACGCGACGCATCGAGTGCGAGTCGGTCGTTCCGTTCTGAACGAGTCTTCTTGGTAGGTCGGCTCTCCGAGCCGACTCTTTGGGGGGTTCAACCAGGCACAGACATTCGCACGCTAGTGCCGATGCGAGGAAAGTCGGCTCGGAGAGCCGACCTGCCGGGGAACTACCCGTCGAGCACTTCGGCGCTGATTCTCATCGCGTCGGCGCTCGCGTCGGCGACGCGCTCCCAGTCCGGCTCCCAGGGTGACGGGACCTTCAGCGCGGGGAACTCCTCGGCGATTTTGGGATGTACCGGGACATTGCGTGAATCGCTGCCCGCGAGCGAGCGCTCGACGCCGGGAGTCAGAAGAAACCTGACGAGCTTGAGCGCGCCTTCCGCGTTGGGCCCGCCGCGCACGAGCGCGACCGTGTTCGGCATGAGCAGCGGCCCGGGGCTCGGGAGTTCGTTCTCGACCCCGAGTTGGACATCGCGTGACTCGAAGGCGGAATCCACAGCCCAGCCGTTCCGCGTGGCGGCCCAGGCGTCGTCGGTGTCGGTGAGCCCGGCGTCGATCTCGCCCTGCGCGATCGCGCGGACGACCGAGGGCGTTGCCGTCGTAGAGCTGACCTGGTCGGCTTCGACGAGGAGCCATCCTCGAAGGGTCTTCTCGTTTGATACCGAGAGAAGCGCCGCCAGGTGCGCGCGCGTGGTGCCGAACTGGGGGCGTGCGATTCCGAGCCGGCTTTTCCAGCGTGGATCGGTCAGATCGCGCAGGCGCCGCGGTTGTTCGGTCGATGGAACACGCTTGGTGCTGGAGGCGATCACTCGGGCGCGGCGGGCGAACCCGACCCAGGTCTTGCCGGTGCCGATCAGGATGGGCGGGGAGTAGCCGGGGACCGCGTCCGACGGGAGGGTATCGAGCACGTTCTCTCGCGCGAGCTTCACCGTGCCCAGCGGCTCGCTCGACCACCAGACGTCCGCGCGCGGCGCGGCGCGTTCGTCGAGCAGGCGTTGCACCAGCCCCGTGGTCTTGGTCGCTTCGGTGTCCGTGACGAGCGAGACCGTGAGGCCCTCGGACTTCTCGAATTGATCCACGACGGCCCGCAGGATTTCATCGTCGGCGCTGCTGTAGAGAACAATGCGTTTGCTCGCGGGCTCGGTCGAGGACCGACCGCACGAGCTGAGCCCGAGCGATGCCGCTGCCCCTGCGGATCCGAACGCCGCGAGCGCAGCCGGAGTTCCGACCAGCGTTTGTAAGATCTGGCGACGTGTTCTGTATGAACGCGGTTCGCTCATTTCTTGGGTGCATCTTTCGCGTCGGTCGCTGGCGGTGGTGGGGGGGTGGTGGTCTTCGATCCCGGAACCAAAGCCGGCCCCTTGCCTTTGTCGGTCAGGCGACCGAAGTAGCTCTTCACCGAGCCTTGCAACTCGCGCGGCACCAACTGATTGTCAATCGCTTCGGCCGCTGCCCTCTCGGCGGCGTCCGCCGCGGCCCCGAACTCCGCCAGCGAATCACCCTTCACCTGATCGCCCTGCACCAGCCGCGTGCCGATGATCGGCCCCTTGCCCGTGGCGACCTTGGCCTTCTCTTTGTTGATCGAGAAATCCGCCGCGTTCTCGGGCCGCGCACCGCCGTAGTTCCCGCGTCCAGGACCGCCCGAGCCGTTGCCGCGCGACAACTGCGAATCCCCCTCCTGCCAATCGCCCAGGTGCGGGTCGCCTTCCATGTTGCCCGGTTCGCCACCCATGCCCTCACCCAACTCCGAAAGCTGTGCCTGCGTCTCGCTCAACGCCGCGTTCAACGAGTCCATCTCCTGCGCGATCATCTCCGCCTGCCCAAGCTCGGCCCCCATCTGCTGCATCCCCTCCTGACCCTCCTGGCTCATCCCCGACTTGTCCATCCCTTCGGACATCTTCGACATCGACTCGCTCATGCTCTGCGATTGCTGCGAAGACTTCGACGCCGCCTCCGCCATCTGCTTGAGCTTCTCCTTCTGCTCAGGGGTCAGGTTCTTCATTTGCTCGATGGCCTTCTTGAGCGCATCAGGATTCTTCGCCAGCTCCTTGGCAAGCTCGGCCGCCTTCTTCGGGTCCATCCCCGCCGCCGCCAGCTTTTTCTCCAGATCCTTGTTGCTCTCCGAAACCTTCTTGAGCTGATCGCTCAGGTTCTTCATCTGCTCCTTCAACTGCTGCTTCTGCGCCTCGCTCATCGCCCCGTCGTTGAGTTTCTGCGCCAGATCCTGCAACGCCGCGTCCGCCTTATCAAACTTCCCCGCCGCCAGGTTCCGCGAAAAATCGTTCAACGGCCCGTCCCCCGGCTGCTTCAACTGACGCATCGCGTCCTTGAGCGCCTGGGCCTGCTCGGCCTTCTCACCCGTCTTCATTGCGTTGAGCCGGTCCGCAAGGTCCGTCAGCTTCTTCACCGCGGCACGCTGGATATCCTCGGGCTTCTGAGGTTCCATCCCCTTGTCCGCGGCCTTGCTCGCCGAGTCGTCGGGCTTCATCTCGACCTTGGCCTTGGCCAGCATCTCCGCCAGCTTCTCGTCCTTGGCCTTGATGTCCGCCTTCACCTCGACCAGCTTCTGCTGCTGCTGCTGGACCTCGGTCTTCTTCTTCAGAATCCCCAGCACATCAAACGACGGCAGCGTGAACCACAAAATCGCCAGCACCCCCGCCGTCCCCAGCGGCGCGGGCCAGAACCGCGGCGCTTGTATCGGGATCGCCTCCCGCACCTTTACCCCCGCCGCGCTCGTCCGGGCTGTCTCCACCACCGCCTGACTCCACGGGTCGGTGCTCTTGGCCACGCACAGCGCCGTGCTCAACGCCTCGCGCAGCCCAGCCCGCTCATCCAGTTCCAACGCCACCGCGGCCGACTTCTTCCGCAGCACCACCGACCACACCACCGCCGCGATCCCCACCGCCGCGCCCACCGCCGCGAAAATCCCGCCGTAGGGCCTCATCCACGGGAAGCTCAGCCCGAACGTCCGCTCCACAACCCGCGCGATCAGCACCCCCGCCAGACCAACCGTCAGCGACACCGCCAACGTGCGGAACAGGTCAATCACCCATAACCGCCACGAGGCCGACCGGATCACGCGATTGATTTCGTTCATGGGTGAGATACTCGCAGATATCGAAGTCCGCAACTTCTTCTTCTTCTTCTTCTTCTTCCTCTTCGGCCAGATCGTACACGCGGGCCAACCAACCCAACTCCTAGCTTGGTATACGCCGGAACTCATCGCCGAGATTGTCACGAGTCTGTACCAACTCCGATGCCGCAGGTTGCCTACTCGGAGCGAGGCTCGGCCGATGCCGACCGAATCCCAACCAACACCGCTCTGCCGTCAACCTTACGGAGTGCTCGCCCCGAGAACCCTCTCGGCCAGCATCGCCCCGACCCACACCGCCGCAAGACTCAGTACCACGCTCGCGACTACGTACAACCCTGCGCGGCCCCATTCTCCGTGCTGGGCGAGCGACAGACTCTCCAGACTGAACGACGAAAACGTGGTGTAACCACCGAGCGCCCCCACGAGAATCGCCGCCTTAATTTCGTCGCGCACCGGGACGGTCCCCGGCACGCCCCCTCCCCACATCGTGGCCAGAAAGCCCATCACCAGGCATCCGGTAACATTGACCACCAGCGTCCCAAACGGGAACTGCGGCCCGAGCCACCCCTGCACGAGCCCGCCCAGCCAAAACCGGAGCAGCCCCCCCGTCCCGGCACCCAAAAAAATCAACGCGCCCCTGACCACCCGAGCAGCTCCTTCGCTGCGGCCACATGAGAAATCCGCGAACAACGGATCGACGTGCCCCGCCCCAGCCCACGATTCACACCGCATGGTACGGTCGGGAAACGGCGTGCAAACCGCTCCGCGCGATCCGATTGCCGACGACCAGGACCGCACGCCGCCCGCCCTTCCACCTCCCTCTGAAAATACATTCCCAATTCGTGAGGCTCGCGTCGGCCCACCTGCGCTCTTCGAACAGGGGGCGGTCTCGTGCCAGACGCCGGCCGCACGTGCTTCACCTTCCGT
>JBGAOD010000149.1:0-8144 GCA_044221955.1 Phycisphaerales bacterium
GTTCGTTGGGGGAGATTCCGCGGCTGATTTCAACGACGACGGGTTTGTCACCGCCGACGACTACGACGCTTATGTTGACGCGTTCTTTGCGGGGTGCTGAGAGGTTCGGAGCGCGACAAAGGCGGAGAAGGCCTGCTGCGGCGTTGCGAGCCCGGCGGGGCGTCAGCTACCCTGCGGCCTTGGCCGAGTATTCGCAGAGCGATCCCGCGAGCTCCGGGTTGGGGGCTGCGGCGAGTCGGCGCACGTCGGCGGCGATGCGGTCGTAGAGCTCGTAGCGTCGCCGGTACATCGCGCGTTTTCGTGCGGGTATGTCGCTCTCGGATCGCACCGGAGGGCGGAGGGGCAGCTCGAAGAAGCCTTCCTGGGCCGGTACCCCGCCGCGGTCTTTCCAGATCTCGTCGTAGTTGGCGCTGGGCGTGGTGCGCAGCTTCCTGCCGAAGTACGGGTGAAGGTGGTGTCGGCAGGCCTCGCTGACGCCGAGGATGCGATCGACGCCGGCGGCGCCACAGATCATCTGGAAGACGGTGAAGAGGAAATCGCGGGGGCGTGCTCCGTGGAGTTTTTTGGTCAGGTCTCGGTAGATGGCCTCGATGTTCTCGATGTCGCGCCCCTGGACGGCACCGATGCGCACGATGCGTTGGCTCCCCGAGCGGTCGAGCGCGAACGCGAGCGTGTAGATTCGTTCGTTCTCAAGGAACAGGTTGATCGCCAGCTTCCCTTCCCGGAGGAACCAGTCCGGTCGGTCGATGAGCACCCGCAGCCCCGGAACGACGTCGTGCAGGTCGGTCACGACCCTGGACTCGTTCATGTGAACCCGGAGCCAGGGCAGGTTCTCAATTTCCGAGTGGTGGGACCGCATCGCCTCGAACCGGCGGCGCACGCTCCAGTCCTTGTGCAGGAAGGGCCATTCGACGGCCCCGAGGAGTTGGGGACGCTCGGCGAGGGCTGCCGCGATCGCGCCGCTCTCGAGCAGGGTCACGATGAGCGGGTAGTACCGAATCGCCAAGGCGACAAACCGGGCCCGACGCCAGAGCCCCTGCGGCCCGTCGAGCGGGTGGAGGTGGTGGGCGGCCGTCAGGAGCAGCTCGTGGAAGGTCATTGCCGAGAATCGCTGGCGGGATTATTGGTCGGACTCGTTGTGTCCAAGAGAAGACACCGAGACAGAGTATCGAGATTTGGAGTAGACCGCTTCAACGTAACGCGCCGCAAGGGTTTATCGACGCCCGGTCGGGATCTTTCCGAACATGCGTTTGGGAGGCAACTTGGTCGGCACAATCCCACCCGGGAACTTGCTGGCGTCGGCCGTCCCTGCCGCGCCCGTCACCGGAAGCTCTTTGTTGACGGCCGCGTCCATTCGGTTGAACTTGGGGACATCGGACTTGGGAATCTCGATCATCGGTCTTCCGCCCGGGCCTTCGTCGCGGAACCCTTCCGGCCGAGGGCTGGCGACGAAATCTGGGTAGTCCAGCTTGGGGATCTCGGCGTTGATGAGGTTCTCGATCTCGGTCAGCAGCTCGCCCTGCGAGGGTGTGACCAACGCCCACGCGACACCGCCCCGGCCGGCCCGGGCGGTGCGTCCGATGCGGTGGATGTAAAGGTCTGGGTCGTCGGGCAGGTCGTAGTTGATGACGTGGCTGATGCCGTCGGCGTCGATGCCGCGGCTGGCGAGGTCGCTGGCGATGAGCACCGAGAGCTGCCCGCCCTTGAGGGCCTTCATCACCGTGTTGCGGCGGCCCTGGCTCATGTCGCCGTGCATCGCGTGGGCCTCGATGCCCTTGGACGCGAGGTACTTGGCCAGGTTATCTACCGTGCGCTTGAGCCGGCAGAAGACGATCGTGAGCGCGGGCTCCTCGTGCTGGAGCAGGTGCAAGAGCAGCCGCTTCTTGTCCCAGGGCTGCACCGTCAGATGGTGCTGCTGCACGAGGCTGACGGTGAGCGAGCCGGCGCTGGTGACGATCTTCTCGGCGTCACGCATGTAGCGCCGCGCGAGCTTCTCAATGTCCGCCGAGAGCGTGGCCGAGACCATGACGGTCTGGCGCTTGTCGCTGGGCGGGCACATGTCGAGGATTCGGCGGATGTCCTCGCGGAACCCGATGTCGAGCATCCGGTCCACCTCGTCGAGCACCGCGATGCGGATGTTGTGGAAGTGCAGCAGCCCACGCTCGACCATGTCCATGATCCGGCCCGGCGTGCCGACGATGATCGGCGGGCCCTTCTTGAGCTTCTCGGCCTGGCTGTGGATCGCTTGGCCGCCGTAGATCGTGGTGGCGCGGACCTGCGTGAATCGGCCCAGTTCGTTGATCTCTTCGGTGATCTGGATCGCCAGCTCGCGCGTCGGCGCGAGGACTAACGCCTGGAACGGCGTCTTGTCGTCGCACATGTGCAGCAGCGGCAGCCCGAACGCGGCCGTCTTGCCCGTCCCGGTCTTGGCCTGGCCCAGAACGTCCTTCCCCGCGAGCATCGGCGGGAGCAGTTTGGACTGGATGGTGGTCGGATGCTTGAACCCGGCCTCGGTCACGCCCTTGAGCACGTCGGGGCGCAGGCCGAGGTCAGAGAACGTGACGGTGTTGTCGAAGATGTCGGCGTTGTGGGGACGCTCGAGCCCGGGCTGCGGCGTGTGGGGCGCGGCGCTGGGGTGTTCTTTGTTGTGGTCGTCGGGGTGCTTGGGATGGTGTGAGCTTCGCGTGGGCATATCGGTTTCGCCGCGGTGCGGCGCTACGGGTGAGGCGTGGGGCATATGAGTTTCAGAGAGCGCCCTTTGGAGGGGCTGGAAAGGCGGAAAATCCGCAGGGTGGACGACAAATAATAGGCGAGTGTCGTTCACTCCGTTGGGGGCGTCGGGCCCGAGCCCGCGCCAGGGTCCGGGTTGTCGGTGTTGGCCAGTTCAAAGAGGATCGCGTGCTTCATCAGTGACCCCGAGGCGGTGGACGCCGCCGCCAGCCACCCGGGCCAGCCGTCGCGCCAGGCTTGTTTCAGGAGGATTTGCTTGAGGAACGCGCCGATGGGGGAGGTTGTCAGTCGGAAGTAGCTGGGCGTGGCCCCCTCGCGGTGCATGCTCTGGGCCATGGTCCGGGCGTGCTGGGCCTGTTTGGCGAAGAACTCGGCCCAGGTGGAGATGGAGTCGTGGCGGATGAATCCGGAATCGAGTCGCCGCTCGACGGCTTGGGTGTCCAGCAGGGCGAGTTGGTCGTGCGGGTCGAGCCCTTTCCAGTGCGCGCGGCCGCGCCGTACGAGCCGGAGTCGCCACTCGGGTTGCCAGGCGAAGTTCAAGGGCCGATCGCGATAGAAGACCTTGCGTCGGAGCGAAAACCCGTCGTGGGACAAGCCCGCCAGCGTTTCAGCGTGTTGGATCTGAGCCCGGAGGTCATCGCTGATCGATTCGTCGCTATCCAGGCACAGCACCCACTCCTGCGTACACGAATCCAGCGCGAGTTGCTTGGTTTTGACGAAACCGAGCCAGGGCGAGCGGATGACGCGGGCCCCGTGTTTTTCGAGAAGGGAGATTGTGCCGTCGGTTGAGCCCGAATCCACGGCGACGATTTCCGATGCGAGACCTGCCACGCTGTCGAGCGTCCGGGCGATCGTGGGCTCGTTGTTCTTACAGACGATGGAGACGGAGAGCGGGAGGGGCATCGGGGGATGGTGGGGCGTCGCCCGCCCGGTGTCAAACTCGGGCTCGGGGTACGCTCTGGCTGTGGGCTTTGTTCCGATGCACATCATCCCCGGCGTGCGGGTCACTCGGCACGCTAACAGGCCCGGCGGCCCGAGATTCTCGACCAACCAATGGTCCGACGCAATCAAAGGATTCGACCCGACCAAGGCCGTGCTGCTCAAGGCTGACGGGCCGACGCGGGTGTGGCGGGCGTGGATGCACGGGCAGGATGTCGTTATCAAGTGCTGGGAGCTGAGTTCGTTCCTGGGGCGCGTCAAAGCCATGTTCGGGGGTGGGCGTGGCGATCGGCATTGGCGCGGTGCCGAGTGGCTGCTCGCTCAGGGGTTTCGCACTGCGGAACCTTTGGCGCTGGGCATCGAATACGGCGGAGCCCGGCACCATGAACCGGGGAGCAGCGGGGGTCGGCGCTGGCCGATGCAGTGGCTGGTCATGCGGGCGCTCGACGGGCCGACGGTGCTGGAACTGATGGCCGATTCCGACCTGCCGGTTGCCGAGCAGCACTCGCTGGCCGCGGAACTGGGGCAGCAGGTGGATCGAATCGTCCAGCAAGGGCGGTACAACCGGGACCACAAGCCCTCGAACCTGATTGTTGAGCACCTGGACGAGTCGTCGGCCCGGGTCGCCATCATCGACTGCGTGGCCATCAACAGGTGCGCACGCGGGAACGGGCTGGGGGCGCTGCGGATGCTGTCGTCGCTCATCATCGAGCCGATGGGGTGCGGGGTGAGGCCGCGGCGGGGGCTGATGATGCGGGCGCTGCGGGCGTGTGTGGGGGTGGGGTCGCGGAATGCGGGGGGGGGGTATTGGTGGGAGCGGGTTGCGCGTCACATTGCAGCGAGGGGAGACTTGAGGCCCAGGGAGAACCCGTTGAAAGGGCGTGCGTCGTGAATCAAGAACCGCTTTGGACTGGCATCGTTCGTAGGCGGATGTTGGCGTTGCTGGTGTCTCGGACGATCGGGCTGCCGCTGATCGCCGTAGGGCTGGTGCTGCTGGCCGACAAGGCTCCGGGGTACTTTTGCGCGGCCAAGCAGGACCGCCAGCAGTGGTTCGCGCCCTATTACCTGGTCTGGTACTTCCTGCCCGGGTGCCTGACGATGGGTTTCGGCGCGATCCTGATGTCGATCTCGCGGCGGATTGTTGCGTTTCTGGTTCCGGTGCCTCGGGTCGGTTGCCTCTGGTGCGGCTATCCCGCCGCGGGTCTTCCGTCGGGCCCGTGCCCCGAGTGCGGTCGTCCGACACCCGGCACGTCGGCGTCGTAAAGTTGCGGCGCACCATCTGGTCCCGTCGATATCAGTAGGGGATCTGACACGCCGCCCATGAACCTGCAAGCTCTCATCGCCGATCTCAAGGTTCACCCGCCCGCGCGGGCGGGGTGGCAGTCCGTGCGTATCTGCGATCTGACGGAGGACAGCCGGACGGTTGTTCCGGGTTCTCTGTTTGTGGCTCGTCGGGGGCTCAAGTCTGACGGTGGCGTGTTTGCGCGGGACGCCGTCCGGGCCGGGGCGGTCGCGATTCTGACGGACGACGCGTCGCTTCGTGGGCTGGAGACGGGGCATGACGGTGTTCCGGTAGTGTTGGCTGACAGTGTGGCGTTGGTTTCGGCGTTGCTGGCGGAGCGTTTCTACGGCAACCCGTCCGCCCGGCTTGCGGCCATCGCCGTGACGGGTACGAACGGGAAGACGACAACGACGTGGCTCGTCTGGCAGATCCTGAACGCGCTTGGCGTCCGTTGCGGGCTGATCGGCACGGTGGTTATTGATGATGGTCGCTCGGTCGGACCGGCGAACATGACGACGCCGCCCGCGATCGAGCTGAGCCGCTCGATGGCGACGATGGTTGAGGCCGGGTGTCGAGCGGTTGCGCTGGAAGCGTCGAGCCATGCGCTGGACCAGCGGCGGATCGACGGGCTGGCGCTGAAGGTCGGTGTGTTCACGAACCTGACGGGGGACCACCTGGATTATCACAAGACGATGGAGGGCTACGCCGCGGCGAAGGGGAGGCTGTTTGAGATGTTGCCGGCGGGGGGGACCGCGATCATCAACACCGACGACCCGGGCGCGGAGTCGATGGTCAAGGGGTGCCGGGCCGGGGTGCGCCGGGACTGTTTGCGTGTGGGTTCTCCGTCGGTACCTGAGCCAAGCGTCCCCGGTCGCGAATGCCGTGGGTGGGTCGAAATCCTGTCGTCCACGATCGACGGGATGTCTCTCCGGCTCGGCGGCGGATGGGGGGTTCTGGAGGCCAGCGTGCCGCTGATCGGGCGGTACAACGCGATGAACGTGCTGCAGGCCGTGGAGTGTTGTGACGCGGTGAGTGAGGAGCTGCTGGGGCGGCGGCTGAGCACGGAGGATCTTGCGCTGGCGATGAAGAGGGTCTCCGCGCCCCCGGGCCGTCTGGAACCCGCGCGGGTTGGTGCTTCGCGTTCCCGAGGCACGAGCGTGGTTGCGGGGTTGCCGAGGGTGTTCGTGGATTACGCTCATACTGACGATGCGCTGCGGAATGTTTTGTCGGCGGTGCGTGGAGTGATTGACCCGCCGGCCAAGCTGTGGGTTGTGTTCGGCGCGGGCGGGGACAAGGACAAGACCAAGCGTCCGCGCATGGGGGCGGCGGCGGCGGAGCTTGCGGATCGCATCGTCATTACGAGCGACAACCCGCGTAGTGAAAAGCCGTCGGCGATCGTGGCGGACATCCTGGCTGGCGTTCCAGAGAGGGATCGCGCCAAGGTTGAGGTGCAGGTGGAGCGTGGCCCGGCGATCAGGCACGCTGTTCAGGCGGCGGGTGGTCACGACGTTGTTGTGATCGCGGGGAAGGGGCACGAGACGGAGCAGACTCTGCTGGACGAGCGCGGGCGGGTGGTGACGATTGAGTTTGACGACCGATTGGTCGCGGGCAAGGCTCTCGCGGACCGGAAGCACAGGGGCGGCCGGGGGGGCGGCGCGGAGTCTGGGCCCGAAGTGACACCCTCGCCCGGTGCGGCCCGGCCGGCGTCGCGTGCCCGCTCGACGACTTAGCATTTGTTTGGTTCATGGGTCTTGTTGACGGGTTTGCTGACGGGTTCGCGTACCGCCCGGTGCCTTCGAGCAACGCACGCGGCCGACTCTGGGTGTTCAAGTTCAACCGCACGGAAGCACGAATGGCGTTCTGGGAATTGGATTCGATCAAAGCGGCGGTCGGCGGGACCTGGCTGGCGCGCCCCGACACCGTATCTTCGGCGCGCCTCGAAGGGTGCGCCACCGATACACGCTCGCTCAAGCCCGGGCAGGTGTTCGTGGCGATCCGGGGCGAGCGGTTCGACGGCAACACCTTTGTTGCGCAGGCCGCGGCGGGGGGATCACCGCTGGCGATCATCGACAACCCCGGGGCGCTCCCGTCGCCCCTGCCGGCCGGGATCGCGGTGTTGCAGGTTCCCGACGCGGGGCTGGCGTTGCTGCGGCTGGCGGGCGCGTACCGCAAGACGCTCGAGGGCACGCGTGTCATCGGTGTCACGGGTTCCAACGGGAAGACGACCACGACGAGGCTGATCCAGGGCGTGCTCTCGCGCACGCTTCGAGGGACGGCCTCCATCAAGTCGTACAACAACCGCGTTGGCGTGCCCATCACGATCCTGGGGGCCAAGCGCGGCGACCAGTTCCTCATCTGCGAGGTCGGCACCAACGCGCTGGGCGAGGTCGCGGAATTGGCCGCGGTGGTCCAGCCCGACGTTGCGGTCGTTACCAGTATTGGGCGCGAGCATCTTGAAGGGCTCGGCTCGATCCGCGGCGCGGTGTCCGAGGCCGTGGCCTTGGTCAACGCGGTCAGGCCGGGCGGGTTGGTGGTGATGAACGCGGACGTTCCGCTGCTGGAAGAGGCGGTTGCGCCGCTGGCGGGGAAGGGTGCGCGGTTCCAGGTGGTTCGGTTCGGGTTTTCGCCGCACGCGGATCTTCGGGTGACGGACGTGGAGACCGAGCTGGATCGCACGAGCTTTTGCGTGAACGATCGCTCGCGGCACACGGTTCCGCTGATCGGTCGGCACAACGCGCTCAATGCGGCCGCGGCCCTGGCGGTGGCGCGTCGGCTGGGGGTTGATTCGGCTGAGGCGGACGCGGGGTTGGCGGGGGCCAAGGGCGCGGAGATGCGGCTGGAGCGCCTGAGCGTCCGCGGCACCCACATTCTCAACGACGCGTACAACGCCAACCCTGAATCGATGCTCGCCGCTCTTGAGACTTTCGCCTCGCTTCCCGCTCCGAGCGACGGCGCGCGGCGCGTCGTCGTGCTGGGCGACATGCTGGAGCTGGGCGATGCGGGCCCCGAAGCGCACCGCGAGATCGGCGAGGCTGTTGTCGAGCACGGGGTGTTCGATCTGGTCGTGCTTGTTGGTCCGCTCTCAAAGCACACCGCCGAACCGATCCGAAGGTCGATGGAGGCCGTCCTCACCAACGAGGAAATCGAGGCTCGGCTGTGCGTGGTGGGATTGCTGGACGCGATCGGCGCGGGG
>JBGAOD010000150.1:0-8135 GCA_044221955.1 Phycisphaerales bacterium
TAAACCTTCTTATCCCCGTCCCGAAGCTCAACCGCCTCGTTCTCGCCCGTGGACGCCCCCGAAGGCACGGCCGCCCGCCCCACCACGCCCGAATCCAGCCCCACCTCGACCTCCAACGTCGGGTTCCCGCGGGAATCAAGGATCTGACGCGAACGGATCATCTCAATCTCAAAGGCCATGGCGTGGCTCCTAAATCGTGTGAAAAAATCGGGGAATCCAACGGGCTCACAGCGTAGGTACGCACCCCAACCTTGGCTCCCGGAACCGATCAATCGCGCTCACGCATCAAAGAGGTCGATACACGCAGCGCCGAAATCGCGGACGCTCGACCAATCGCACGCGGGCTGGTTCCCAAAATGAATGGTGCCCGCGAACGCCGAACGTGGTATCGTTGGGAGACGGAACCCATGCCAATCTCACCAGAAGCCATCTCCGGACAAGTCGAGCAGCTCAAGGCCGCCCTGGTCGAGCAAGGCCGCCGCGTCCAGGCGCTCCTCGAGACCGCGTTCACCGCGCTCTTCAACCGCGACATGACCCTCGCCAAGTCCGTCGAAGCTCTCGACACCGCCGTCGATCAGGCCGACGTCAAGATCGAGCAGGACGCCGTCGAACTCCTCACCGCCGCGACGCGCGAATCCGCCCATATGCCCCCGCAGCAGCTCCGCGGCGTGCTCACCATCGTCAAGATCAACAACGAGCTCGAACGCATCGCCGACGCCGGTGTCGACATCGCCGAACTCGTCGACCCCGCCCTCATCAACACGCCACCCTTCCCCGATACCTTCCGCGTCATGGCCAACAGCGTCGTCGGAATCCTCCGCGACACCACCGCCTCCTTCGCCCGCAACGACCCCGCACTCGCCAAGGTCGTCCTGCAAAGCCAGCACTGCGTCTGGGCTTTCAAGGCCGCCATCCTTCGCGACGCCGAGGAACGCATCGCCAAGGGCAGCCTCAACGTCGATGTCGCCTTCCGCCTGCACGAGATCGCCAGCCAGTGCGAGCTCATCGCCGACCACTGCACCAACGTCGCCGAGCAGGTCATCTACGCAACCACAGGCTCGATCGTGCGCCACACCGACGCCGAGTGGGTCGAGATCCCAACGAACGCGAAGCCCAGCTCATAACCCCAACCATCTGATGCCCCAACGGGGCACAGGGCTGTAGCCACGGATGGAGCGACGCGGCTCGGAGCGTCGCGCAACCCGTGGAACACAACAAAGTGACACACCGCCCCGGCGGGGCGGAGGAATTGTCGGATCGTGCGCGACCACGCAGGATCACTATCTGCCGCCCTTCTACTGCGGCCCTCGCCCACGATCTACCTCTCCCCCAACCACCATTTCCGTTTCGGCTTGTCACGCTTCAAATCCGCCACATGCCGCGCCAGCCCCGCGACGATCGCCGCCACCGCCTCGTCGGGCGAATCCGTCAGCGTCAGCAACTCCAGATCCTCCGCCCCGATCGTTCCTTCCTTCAGGAACGTCTCGCGCAGAAACCCCATCATCGGCGTCCAAAACTCCACCCCCATCAACACAATCGGGAAGTGCTTGATCTTCCGAGTCTGCACCAGGGTCGCCGTCTCGAACACTTCGTCCAGCGTCCCAAACCCCCCCGGCAGCACCACGAACGCGTACGAGTACTTCACCAGCATCACCTTGCGAACAAAGAAATACTTGAACTCCACCCACCGATCCACATACGGGTTCGGCTTCTGCTCCATCGGCAGCTTGATGTTGCAACCGATCGACTTCCCCCCCGCCTCGTGCGCCCCGCGATTCGCCGCCTCCATGATCCCCGGCCCGCCCCCAGTCATCGTCGTCAGCTCCAGCCCCGCGATCCTCTTGCCCATCTCCCGCGCAAGCTTGTAGTACCGGTGGTCCTCAGCAAACCGCGCCGACCCGAACACCGTCACGCAAGGCCCCACAAAGTGCAACGCCCGGAACCCCCGGATGAACTCAATGAAAATCCGCGTCGCCCGCAGCAACTCCGACCGCCGCCAACGCGGCCCGACCAGCAGCTTCTGCTCCTCAGCATGGGTCGGCTTGACCCAAGCCGTCGAAGACTCCGACCCCATCCCCACCCCACGAGAAGCGCGCACTGGTTCGATCATGGTGTCTCGCAATGAACGTGGCCCCGGCGGCGCTGCGCACGCGGCGCTCGCCAGCACCCGCTGAGCGGTAACCATAGTGGCCGCTCCCCCTCAACACA
Source organism: Phycisphaerales bacterium (assembly GCA_044221955.1). Lineage (GTDB taxonomy): Bacteria > Planctomycetota > Phycisphaerae > Phycisphaerales > UBA1924 > CAZCPB01. Next base: position 2,209 of record JBGAOD010000150.1, read on the forward strand.
GCCCGAGCCAAGCCCCGGCCCCCATAGCCCCGTGCTTTTCCCAAGTCAAGCCAAAATGGACCGACGCCGATGCAAGTATCGCTCCGATAACCAATTCGGCACCCCAGCATACAAAGAACACAAGTCATTACACCACTTCACCTTCCATCGTTTTTCCCAGAAACCACACCATCCAAAGGCACCCGGTATTGGTGTGGGGGAAATACCCCGATGTACGCGCGGGCTGTGGATATGGGGCGTTTGCAACCGATGTCACCCGCAGAGTTGCGGGGTTTTTTCGCGTGGGGCGTCCGAACGTGTTCTTCCAACCGAACACCAGGCACGACGCCAACCCCGCCGCTGAACACGTCCGCGCGACCTCTCGCGCGGCCAAGTCTGAGGGCACCATGACCAACATGCAGATCGGTGGAATTCTGGGCTCGACGTTGGCCGAGCCCAACGACGCTCGCCTCCTCGCCTCGCTGCTCGGCACCGAAAACGCCGTCATCCTGACCGCGCTCATCGCCGACACCGACAGCCCAGTCCTCGTCCTCGAACCCTCCGGAAAAATCGCCTTCGCCAACGACCTCGCACTCACGCTCATCAACAGCACCGGAGGCTCGATCGTCGGTCGAAACTACCAGGAGTTCTACCCCATCGACTTCGCCAACGAACGACTCACCTTCGTCCGCAACGTCGCCACCACCGGCAAGGCCGTCGCGCTCGACGGAATGGTCAACGGCTCCTGGAACCGCACCGTCATGCGCCGCGTCATGGCCGCCAACGGCTCCCCACTCGTCCTCATGGTCTTCACCGCCGGCTCACGCTCCCTCCGCACCCCCAGCGACTCAACCGAAGTCATCCGCGGTGCCGTCGACGATCAGGGCTCGCTCTCAACCCTCACCCACCGCGAAACCGAAATCCTCAAGCTCATCGGCGACGGGCTCTCCACCGCCGACATCGCCCGCGAACTCCACCGCTCGGTGAAAACCATCGAATGGCACCGCGTCTCCCTTGGCACCAAGCTCAAGGCAACCAACCGCGTCGAACTCGCCCGCATCGCCATCCAGGCCGGCCTCTCCAAACTCCCCAACGCCACCATCGGCCGCATCGAAACCCGCCCCCTCGTCGCCACCGTCGCCTAGCCACTCTCCTCAAAGTCAACCCGCCGAAACTTCGCGGACTCACTCTCCTCAGGCCTTGAACGATCCACGGGACGTTCAAGCCTCTTACGTGGGCAGATCATCTCACCGAACCGCCCCCCCTTACCACCCGCCCGATACCGCCAGTCCCTATTGCGAACACACTCTCAACTCATCGCCTCCCCTACCCTTCATCCCGATGCTCAACACCCCCGCTCTCCACATCCGAAACCTCAAGTTCCAGTACCCCAACTCGCCCCACGCCCCTACGCCGAGCAACTGGGTCGTCAACATCCCCGACTTCCAACTCGCCCCCGCCGAACAAGCCCTCCTCACCGGCGGCTCAGGCTCCGGCAAAAGCACACTCCTCCAACTCATCGCCGGCCTCCTCGACATCCAGCTCGGCTCAATCGAAGTCGCCGGCGTCAGCCTCGCCTCTCTCTCCCGCGCCAAACGCGACCTCCACCGCGGCCAAACCACCGGCATGATCTTCCAGACCTTCAACCTCCTCCACGGCTTTTCCGCCTGCGAGAACGTCATGGCCGCCCTCATGTTCTCAACGCTTCCCCCCGCTCAACACCGCGCCACCGCACTCCAACTCCTCTCCCACCTCGGCATCGACAATCCCAACGCCAAGCCCGACCAACTCAGCGTCGGCCAACAGCAGCGCGTCGCCGTCGCTCGCGCCATCGCCTGCAAACCCGCCCTCATCCTCGCCGACGAGCCCACCGCCAGCCTCGACCCCGAGAACGCCGGCGGCGCGATGGACCTCATCCAGCAAACCTGCCGCGAGATCGGCGCCGCCCTCCTCTGCGTCAGCCACGACCCAGCCATGGCCTCACGCTTCGATCGCCGCGTCGCGTTGCACGAACTCTCCTCCGCTCACACCAACGCAAACGAATCGCCCGCAATCGGACAAGGAGCCGCCCGATGAGCAACTCCATGACCGACTGGACCATCATCCTCCGCAGCCTCCGCGCCCGACTCTTCTCCACCATCACCACCATCATCACCGTCGCCGTCGCCGTCGCCCTCATGCTCGTCCTCCTCATGATGCGCGACTCCGGCCGCCGAGCATTCATCCGTGGCACCGGCAACATGCACCTGCTCGTCAGCGGCGATGCGAGCCCCCTGGTCTCGATCCTCAACGGAGTCTTCTACGCCAATCCCCCGCGACGCCCCGTGCTCTGGAACCAATATCAGGACATCGCGACAAAGTTCCCCATCGAGTTCGCCATCCCGACGCAGATCGGCGACTCCTACCAAGGCAACCCGGTCTTGGCCACAACCCCCGAGTTCTTCACCAAGTTCCAGCCTGTTCCCAAAGCCCCCTGGAAACTCGCGCAAGGGAAGTTCTTCGACACCGAATGGCAGGTTGTCTTAGGTGCCCGCGCCGCCGCCAAGACCGGCCTCAAACTCGGCGACCAGATCGCACTCACCCACGGCTCCGGCGGCTCGCGCGAGGCCGGCACCGAGCACGCCGGCCACGTCCACAGCGAGTTCAAGTACACCGTCGTCGGCATCCTCGAAACAACCGGCAGCGCTCACGATCGAGCCCTCTTCACCAATCTCAACAGCATGTGGATCATCCACGCCTTCGACCGCCGAGAGCGAGCAGAACACGCACAAGAACCTCCGAGCGGCCAAGCGCACGCCGCGCACGAAGATCACGACGAGCCACCGATATCCGTAGCCGATCTCACCGACAAAGACCGCGACATCACCGGCATCTATCTCAAGCTCATCTCCCGCGACGGCTCCGATACCCCCGCCAACCTCCCCCAGATCTTCGACATGCTCCGCCGCGACCCCACCATCACCGTCGCGCAACCGAGCGAAGAAATTTCGCGCCTGCTCACCATCGTCGGCAACATCGACCAGATCCTCGTCGGCATGGCCGGAGTCGTCATGGCCTCCAGCGGAATCGCCATCATGCTCGCACTCTACAACTCCATGGACCAACGCCGCAGACAGATCGCCGTCCTCCGCGTCCTCGGCGCAAGCCAATCCCGCATCTTCGGCCTCGTCCTCACAGAATCCGCCCTCGTCGGCCTCCTCGGCGCGATCCTCGGCCTCGTCACCAGCCTCCTCGGAGTCCGCGTCGTCACCGCCATCATGCGCGACCGCCTCGGCCTCGTCATCGAACCACTCCTCACACCCGAGGCCGCCACGCTCGTCATCGCCGCCACCGTGGCCCTCGGAGTCCTCGCCGGCCTCATCCCCGCCCTCATGGCCTACCGAACCCCCGTCGCCAAAAACCTCAAACCCATCGGATAAACCGGTCTCAACCGAAAAAACCGCCACGGCGTCATCCGCGTACCATTCTCAAGTCTCCAATCGCCAGTCGCTACTCGGAGGTTCTCATGCGTGTCTTCTGGGCTCTCGTCGGCGTGCTGATCCTCACCGCGGCCGTGGTCTGGGGCCGCCCCTTGCTCTTCAAGTCCGCGACTCCCGCCCCCGAACAACTCGCCGTCTCGCTCCCGACTCCCAGCCCCGCGCCCGAACCCAAGGCCGAACCTAAGGCCGAACTCAAGCACGCCGCTTCGCCCGCCTCCAATGCACCCGAGGTCAAGCCCGAGCCCAAGCCCGAACCAAAGACTGATGCAACGCCCGAGCCCGCGGCCTCAAAGCCCGCCGTGCCCGCCACAGATACCCCCGCCCCCACCGCCAAACTCACCAAGAAACCCGACGGCTCACTCCTCATCGACGACCGCTTCGCCGTCAAAGGTTCCGGCACCGCAGACGACCCCTACCAACTCTCCTGGGAACTCCTCACCTCCATCAGCGAGTCCTACGACCCACGCGTCGGCAAGAAAAAACTCCCCGACCGCCTGACCATGTTCGACGGCAAGTTCATCCGCATCACCGGCTACGTCGCCTACCCCATGTTCGTCGAGCAACCCCGCGAGCTTCTCTCGATGCTCAACCAGTGGGACGGCTGCTGCATCGGCGTCCCCCCCACGCCCTACGACGCCATCGAGGTCCACCTCAAGGAAACCGTCACCAAAGACCAACGCCTCGCCACCTACGGCTCCATCGAGGGCAAGTTCGCCGTCAAGCCCTACCTCGCCGGCGACTGGCTCGTAGGGCTCTACATCATGGAAGACGCCAAGATCGCCGAAACCAAAGCCAACGGCCAAGGCTCCTAGATCCGCTCCGAGGTAGGTCGGCTCTCCGAGCCGAGCCTCCTCTCCAAGCAAGCTCCAACCGGACTCTCTTCTCTTCACCCTCTAGTGGAGCAGGTTTTCAACCTGCTCCTACTCCCCCTACTTCTTCCTTCTTGTCATCAGAGCCTCTCACCCTCCCGCGCTCCCCTCCCCACCCGGCAGCGTCATCGACCAGGGGTCCAGGTACTTATCAATCTGCGCCTTGGTGATCTCCTTGCCCGAGACATCCTTCTGCCACGCCACCGTCTCATGCGCGAGCTGCCGCACCGTCTTCCCCTGCTTGAACGCTTCCTTCGCCAGCGCCGCCGATTTGTCGTAGCCGATCACCGGCACCAGGCTCGTACACATCGCCAGCGACCCCTCGATCAATTCCGCGCACCGCTTCTCATCCGGTTTCAGCGCCACCAACAAGTTATCCGTGAACACATGGCACGTCCGCGCCAGCAGATGGATCGAGTCCAGAAGATTCGCCGCCATCATCGGCATCGCCACGTTCAAATCCAGCATCGACCCGATCCCACCCATCCCTCCCAGCGTGATCGCCGCATCATTCCCGATCACCTGGCAGCACACCATGATCGCCGACTCGCAGATCACCGGGTTCACCTTCCCCGGCATGATCGAAGACCCCGGCTGCACCGCGGGCAGAACCAACTCCCCCAACCCGCAGCGAGGCCCCGACCCCAGCCACCGAATGTCATTCGCGATCTTGCTGATGCTCACCGCGATCGTCTTCAAGTGACCGCTCACCTCAACGATCGCGTCTTTGGCGTGCTGGGCTTCAAAGTGGTTGCTCGCCTCGCGGAACACGAGCGAGTTTGACGCGGAAGCTGAACCCGCAGCTGAACTTTTCTTCCCGCGACCCGGCGAGAAAAACGCCGTCAACTCCGCCGCCACCAGCTTCCCAAACTCCTCGTGCGCATTGATCCCCGTCCCCACCGCCGTCCCGCCGATCGGCAGTTCACTCAGCGTCTCCAGCGCCCGCCGCAACCTCTCCTCCGCGTGCCGCATCTGGCTCGCGTACCCGCCGAACTCCTGCCCCAACCGGATCGGCGTCGCATCCTGTAAGTGCGTGCGGCCGATCTTCACAATCTTGTCCCAAGCCTTCGCCTTCTGCTCAAGCTCCGACGCGATCCGCTGCACCGCGGGCAGCAACTCGCGAGAAATCGCGACCGCCGCCGCCACATGCATCGCCGTCGGGAACGTGTCGTTGCTCGACTGCCCCATGTTCACATGGTCGTTCGGGTGAACCCCGCCCGCCTTGAGATACTCCGTGTCCTTGGCCGAACCGATCGCCTTGCCGTTTGCCAGGCAAACCAGGTTCGCGATCACCTCGTTCGCGTTCATGTTCGTCGAGGTCCCGCTCCCCGTCTGGTAGATATCAATCGGGAAGTGCAACGCCCACCCGCCGTGCTCGGGCAGCCCGTCCGCGATCTGCTGGCACGCCGACAGAATCGCCCGCGTCCGCTTCGAGTCCAGCCGCCCCAGCCCCAGGTTCACCGTCGCGCACGCCGACTTGATCGCCGCGTACGCCGAGATAATCCCAAACGGCACCGGCCTCCCTGAAACCGGAAAGTTCAAAACCGCCCGCTGCGTCGACGCACCGTACAGAACACTGGCAGGAACCTCCATCGGTCCC
>JBGAOD010000151.1:0-8099 GCA_044221955.1 Phycisphaerales bacterium
AAAACGGGAAAACCCGAGAAATACCCGCAAAAGACGCCGGCGCTCGAAAGCGATCCCGCGCCCGCTCATGCCGAACCCTTCACGCCGGGCACCGAACCGCTCGCCGAACCGTCGTCCAGCGCCATGATCTCGCCGAGCTGCTGCATCACCGACTCCACCGTCTCCGGGTCCAGCTTGGGATCGGCGACTTCAACAACCGCCGCCTCGGGCAGCTCGCCCGCCGGCCGCTTGGCCTTCACACGCAGCACGCCCGCACGACTCCCCTCGTACACCAGCACACGCCGACGCACCAGCATCAACGCCAGCAAATACCGGAACGCCAACCGACGCGGCTCCGTCGCTTCGCCCAGCCGCTCGAACAGCTCCAGAAGCTCATCGTCCCCCAGCAGCGCGGATCGCCGCGCGTTCGGCTCCCCAACCACCGTCCGCCACGACGCGAACAGCGTCAGCGGCGGCCGCGGCCGCGCCCCGGAATCCCACGCCTCCTGCGAAAAATCGAGTCGCTCCAACCCTTCCTGCCCGTCGCGCTCGACCAGCACGGCCACATGGTGCTCGCCCACCCGCAGTTCGCGATCGCTCGCCGCGCACCGCCCCGTCCCGCGTGAAATGGAATAGGTCAACCCGGACAGCACGCTCATGCGAGCAGTGTAGCCGCCGACGCGATACCCCCCGGCACCCCTCGCGCGTCGCGGATTCTCAACGCCGCCCGATGTCGAGCGCTCGCCGGAAGCCACCTGAACAGAACAGTCGGCTCGGAGCGCCGACCTACCGCCCGCACCGAACCTCAAAGAAACGCTCGCCCGTTCCGCCCGGACCAACCCGGAAGCGAACCTGTTTCCCGCACTTCGGGCACCGCGCGTGGTACGAAGTGCCGTCGGCGTTCCGATACACACGCTGATAATGCCCCGAGCACCGGAACCAGACCTGCAACCAAGGCCGCCCCGCCGCGCCGCCCGGCTCTCGCACGCCGCCCTGTTCGACGTCGATCGCCCCGGCGCGGAGCCCCGAAATCTCTACGGAATCCGATCGGTTTGAAGGAGGAATCGAGCCCATCGTCGGTGGATACATCGTCCTCCGACCGTCGCGCATCTCCCCAGAATCGCCCCGGATCGCGTGTGCCACCGAAAAGTCCCGGCATTCCCGGGAAATACCTTTCCTGACAAAGCCCTACTTTCAATCGTCCCACGCGGCCCAAGCCGATATACTCCCGACCTCCACGCGATCGCGGCCTCATCATCTCGGCCGCTTCCGTCTTGACCCGCAATGACCGGAACGCTCACCATCCTTCCCGACCCCCCGCCCCCGCCGACACCCGTCGGGCTCATCGCGGGCGGCGGGCTCCTCCCCCTCGTCATCGCGCGCCAGCTGCGCTACGCCGGTCACCCGGTCCACGGGCTCGGGCTCTCCAGCCAGTACGACGCCGAACTCCCGCCGATCTGCTCGTCGTTCCGCGACGTCGGCGTGCTCCGGGTCGGCACCTGGGGCCGCATCCTTTCGGGCATGGGCGTCCGCCACGCCATCATGGTCGGCAAGGTGGACAAAGCCAAGATCATGCACGACCCGTTCAAGATGGTCCGCAACATCCCGGACTGGCGCACGGTCGTGACGTGGTACCGCCACCTGCGCTTTGACCGGCGCTCGCACGCGGTGTTGAACGCCATCGCCGAAGAACTCGATCGCTGCGGGGTGTCGCTCCTGGACTCCACCGCGCCGATCCCCGACGAACTCGCCACCGCCGGCGTGATGACCAAGAAGCAACCCACCCCCGGGCAGCGCGCCGACATCGAGTTCGCCTGGCCGCTGCTCACCCAAACACTCCGCCTCGACATCGGCCAGGCCGTGGCCGTGCGCGAGCGCGACATCATCGCGGTCGAGGCGGTCGAGGGGACCGACCGGATGATCGAGCGTGTCGGGCAGTTGTGCCGGGCCAAGGGGTGGACGATGTGCAAGGGCGCGCGGGCCGGTCACGACCGGCGCTCGGACGTGCCGACGGTCGGCATGACGACCATCGAGAACCTGGCGAAAAATGGCGGCGGTTGCATCGCGCTGGCGGCGGGGGATGTCATCATGCTGGACAAGCAGGAGATGCTTGAGCGGGCCGACAAGTTGGGGATTTCGATTGTCGGTGTGCCGCACGCGCAGGCGTAGTTTCGGGGTGGGGGGTGTTCCACGTGGAACACGGAGGGGTTTGTGCGCACGGGGCCGGCGCTTCCATTTGTGTCAAGGGGCGGGCTGAAACTTCGGCACGCGCTGGATGCTTTCCAGATCGGGGTCGCGGGCTTGACTTGCGCCGATCTGGGGTGCAGCACGGGTGGGTTCACGGATTGCCTCTTGCAGGGCGGGGCCGCGACGGTCTACGCGGTGGACACGGCGTACGGCGAGCTGGCGTGGAAGCTGCGGCAGGATCCGCGCGTGCGCGTCATGGAGCGTCAGAATGCGCTGCACGCGCAGCCGCCTGTTGATGGTGTTGATCTTGTGGTGGTGGATCTCGGGTGGACACCGCAGCACCTGCTGGTGCCGGCCGCGTTGAAGTGGCTGCGGCCGAGGGGTCGGATTATTTCGCTGGTCAAGCCGCACTATGAGTTGAAATCACTCGGGCAAGAGCCGCTGCCGCCGGGCGGCGTGCTCGATGAAGGGCGTGCCGAGGAGATTACGCGGCTCGTGATTGATCGGCTGCCCGCGCTGGGCGTTCGGGTGCTCAACACCACGAAATCGCCGATCCTGGGCGGGGCTGGGAAGAACCTCAACCCGAAGACGGGCAAGGGCAACGCGGAATGGTTGGTGCTGCTTGAGGGCGCGTCAGCGGAAGACGTCTGAAAACCATTGACCACGGCGGGACACGGAGAGACAGAGACGCAGAGAAAGAGATCAAAGCCGATCAGAAAGTCCTCTCCAAGCGTCAGCTTTGGTAGAATTTTGGGATGAAACTCTCTCTTCTTCCTGCCGTTCTTACCTCGGTCGTGACTTCGATAACGTCGTTCGGTCAAGCGTTTAACATCGATCTTGCCGGGAACCTTTCAACCCCGCCCGACACCAGTTACGGCGCGGGGGCTGGACAGCCTGGGTTCTGGAATGCAGCCAGTACTTCTGCAAGCCTGTTCAGTCTAACCGGAAACCCGACGCCTGTGAAACTTGGTTATTTCGGGGGAGGCGGTGGAGCAACGACGATCACGGTCCCCGGTGCGGCTGGCGACGACAAGAAATTGATGGAGACTGTCTTCAACGGGTTCAACGGCAACAACTCCCTCTCCATCTCCTTCCTGACTCCAGGCAAGTACGACCTTTACATCTACTGCTGGGGCGGAAGCATCCTCAGCCCCCAGACCGTTAACTTCGACGTCTGGAACGGGCACACCCACTCGTCGGGGTCGGTCTTCTTCGGCTCCGTGTGGCCCGGGCACCAGATCGAGGGCCAGACCTACGCCCTCATCCACGCCGACATCCTCCCCGATTTCCCCGGCTTCAGCATGGTCTTCGCGGGCACCGTCGGGGAGTTCAACGTCATCAACGGGATGCAGATCGTTCCCGTGCCGGGGCCCGCGTCGGGCTTGCCGTTGGTTGGTCTTATTCCCTTTTGCGCCCGCCGATCACGGGGCAGTTCCGTAAGAAAAGCTCATACGGATAGCCGGTGAAGCTCGTGCGGCGGAGTAGGAGCAATAGCGGAAAAAACGAGACGGTGTAGCCCACGCGGAGCGTGGGGGCAGTGTGAGATCTTACCTTCACCACTTCGTGGTGAGTTCTGCCCGGGGCTTTGTTCCGTGGGTGCCGCGTTCGCGGCGACCCACGGCTATTCATCTTGGCCGCTACGCGGCGTGGTGCGCTTGATGCCAATCGCCATGAGAACTTGGCAGAAAGTCCGTAGAACTTTGAGAAAACCGGAAGACCCACGCGGAGCGTGGGGGTACCCGGGGCAGAGGATCTTCTTTATGCTTTGGCCGCCGGCTCGACCGCGCCTTCTGCGACCTTCCAGCCTTCGATCCCCTTCACGCCGGGGTGCAGCATGACCCAGAGGCGTTCGAGGAGCGTTTTCGTGCCTTGGCCGGTTGCGCCGCTCAGCTCGACCACGTTCTCGGGTTTGAGCTTGAGCGTTTTGCAGAGCTTTTTGACGGCCTTGGTGCGGGCGGCGGCGTCGGGGAGGAGGTCCATTTTGTTGAGCGCGATCAGTTCGGGCTTGCCGGCGAGTTCCTTGGAGTAATCGCTGAGTTCTTTGCGGATGGTTTTGTAGTTCGCGGCGGGGTCGGAGTCGTCGGCGGGAGCAACGTCGAGCATGTGGACGATGACGCGGGTGCGTTCGATGTGACGAAGGAAGTCGTGGCCGAGCCCGGCGCCCTGGGCCGCGCCTTCGATTAGACCCGGAATATCGGCGAGCACCAGTTTTCTGGCCGGGTCGATCTCGGTGATGCCGAGCTGCGGGCTCAGGGTTGTGAACGGGTAGTTCCCGATCTTGGGGTTGGCGCGCGTCAGGGCTTTGAGCAGCGTGGATTTTCCAGCGTTGGGCATTCCCACGAAGCCGACGTCGGCGATCAGTTTGAGCTCGAAGCGGATCTCGAACTCTTCGCCCGCGCCGCCGGGCGTGGATTTCCGCGGCACCTGGTTGGTGGACGATTTGAAGTGCTCGTTTCCCCAGCCGCCGCGGCCGCCTTTGGCGACGATAAACGTTTCGCCTGGGGCGAGGTCGTGGAGGAGGTCGCCGGTCTTGTGGTTGTAGATGAGTGTCCCGGCCGGGAGGCGGATGATGAGGTCGGGGGCGTTGGCGCCGTGGCACTGCTTGCCGTAGCCGGGTTCGCCGTCTTTGGCGGCCCAGAGGGGGATGCCGCGGAAGTCGTAGAGGGTGTGCAGGCCGTCGTCGGCGGCGAAGATGACGGAGCCGCCGTTGCCGCCGTCGCCGCCGTTGGGGCCGCCCTTGGGGGCTGCTTTTTCACGGCGGAAGGCGACGCAACCGGGCCCGCCGTGGCCGGCGCGGACGGTGATGATGGCTTGATCGACGAACATGTGAGGGGAGGGTAGGGGGCGGGAGGGCAGGAAGTTCGTGGGATTGAGATCCCGCGTTGCGGATGTCAGTCTCTTGACTTGAAGGCAGGAGTAGTTTGGAGGATGACACTGAGATGAGGCGGATCTGATCCCGGAGCCACGAACTTCGTGGCGCCCCGCCGAATGGTTTGGGCGGGGTCACGATCTACTTCCTTCATCGCGGCTTGGCTTTCTTGTACTCATCGAGCGAGGGCGTCAGACTCGACTTGAGCGGCTCCGAGGCCAGTTCGACTGCCTGAGTCTGGATTTCGATCGCGCGGTCGATCTCTCCCCGCGCAAAATGAGTGCGTGCCAGCGTGTCGAGCATCGACGGATCCTTATCTCCGGTCAGTCGATTGGCGTGTGTCGCGGCCCGGAGCGCCAGATCGAGATCCCTTGTCGACAGGGTTGCCCGGGGGTCCACGATCGACCACGCGATCCCGTTGAGCTCGCTCGCGTCGTGGCGTTTGACCGCGTCCTCGACGATTACTGCCGCGACCGCGTACGCGGCGTCGCACTGGTTCGCCGCCATCAGAGCCTTGAACTTTGGGCCGATCAAGTCACGGGACAGCACCGGGTAGTCCTTCTCCGCACGTTCCCATTGCTCCAGACCTTTCTTGGCATCGGTGGCAAAGAGCTGCATCGCTCCGATGTACGACTGCTCCGCTTGTTTCACGCGCCCGGGCCCGTTTGCGAGGTCCCAGGTTCCCTCGGCAATCTCGTGCAGCGGCATTCGCAGCACGGTGGGGTGGCCGATCCACGCGATCGTTCCTTCGCGATCCACAATAAACGATGCGGGAATGCCCTCCGTGCCCGAGGCTTTCATCCACCCGCGGTCCATCGCGCGTGCTTCCCCGTCCAAGGCGACGGTGTACGCCATGCGATCGCCTTGCGCGGATACAAACTTTTCGACATGGGCGCGGGACTCGTCGCCGAACCAGTCCTCGTAGCCTCCTTCCGGCGTGCGGCGCAACTCCTGGATGTTGGTGCCGATGATCGTCACACCGCGGTCTCTGTACTCCGCCTGTAGCGCGGAAAGGTGCGGCATGGCTTGGATGCAGGGCCCACACCATGTAGCCCAGAACTCCACGACGTAGACCCGGCCCTTTTCAAACGCCGGGATCGGCTCGCCCTTGAGGAACCGCTCGACCCGCAGCGGCGGTGCCGGATCGCCGACCTTCAGCAACACCCGTGCAGGGACACTTTCGCCCGGAGGCACCACTGACCCGTTGGGTCCGGGTGCCCAAACGGAGAGGCTGGTCGCGAGTACCGGTACGACGAACCCGTATGGCATGCGAGTCTCCTTGCTGCGTGGATAATATGCCCAAGGCAGGGTTGCACCCTCGTGCCACTGAAGTCACCTGGCGCTTGCTTACGTACTCGCCCTCGTCGTCGGTTCGTGGCGCCCCGGCGCTCCGGGACCTGCTCCGACGGCGGGCGGACAACCCTGTGAAGTCTACTCTGTGTGCTCGATTCGCTTCCCGTAGCGTGATGAAAGGTTCACCGTGCCATGAACGAAGGTATCTCGCCATCGACTACATCGACGCCTCCGGCGGCTCCCTGGACGAACCCCGGAGCGATGCGGAGCAACAACATCGACTTCCTGCGATTTGCGCTCGCAACGCTCGTGATCTTCTCTCACTCGTTCGCGCTTCCGACCGGGAACGATGCCACCGAACCCTTGTTCCGCTTCTCCGGCGGGCAACGGACCTTCGGGTGGATCGCGGTGGATTTTTTCTTCGTCCTCAGCGGTTTTCTGATCACGCAGAGTTGGCTGCGATCGTCGGGCTTGCTCTCGTTTCTGTGGAAGCGTGTTCTCCGGGTTTACCCGGCGTTCATAGTCGCCACGATCGTGGGCGTGTTCGTGATCGTCCCGCTCGTCTCGCTCGACGCCAAGGGCTGGTTGCGATCGGTGCCGATCGGACAACTCCTTTGGTCGATGATCACCCTGCGCGACGCCGGGCTTCAGGGTGCCTTCCCCAACAACCCCATCCACGTGGTCAACGGCTCCCTGTGGTCCATCCAGTACGAGTTCTGGTGCTACATCGGCGTCGCGGCCCTGGGCGTCTCGGCGGTGCTGGCGCGTCGGCCGATTCTTGTCGCGGCGTTGTTCGCGGTTTCTGTCGTGGTCTCGGTGGTCTACGCGGTGTTGCACCTGCGACTGGGCGGCGGGATCCTGGGCGTCGTTTTCGGCTCTCCCACCGAGTGGACCAGGCTCCTCCCGTGCTATCTCTCGGGGATGGTCTTGTGCCTCTTTCGAGAGCGGATCCCCTGGCACCCGGCGTTGTTCGCGCTGGCTCTCACGGGGCTGGTGATCGGTTGCCGAGTCACGCACGGCATGACCATTGCGTCGCCGATCGCGGGCGCGTACGTCCTCTTCTCGCTGGCGTTTCATGATCGACTCGGGCTCAAGAACTTCGGCCGGTTTGGTGATTTTTCGTACGGGCTCTACGTCTTCGCGTTCCCGATCCAACAAGCGCTCGTGGCCCGGCTCGGCACGGAGGTTTCCACCGTGCGGCTGTTTGTCTATTCCTTCGGCCTGACGCTCGCGGCGGCGGTCTTGAGCTGGCACTTCGTCGAGAAGCCGTTCCTGAGGCTCAAGAGCAAGAAGCCCACCGCCGGGTGAACTCCGGTCTGAGCAGGCAGACACTCGAACACTTCATGCGGGCTGCGGTTTGCTTCTGTCCTTTGACAAGGCATCCGCACCTTCGCCGAGGGTCAGTCCGGGTGTTCGATCCCGCCGAAGAATAGAGAACCGCTGCCGTCCCTCGTTGGTGCTCACGATGATTTCTGGTCCGGACCGGAAGGGCTCTAGCCAGAGGTAGTGCAAGGACTTTCGTGCTTGCCTGGGTTCGTGGTATTGAACGGGGGAGGGGGCGTTCTTGAGAGTTCGCGCGACGAGACGGCGTGAGGTCACGCGGCGGCCGAGAGTCCGTGGTCGGTGTTCTTGCGTCGAAATCTCGGATTGCATAGGAGGTTTCCAAAGGGACTTTGGTTCGCCCTGACCTGCGCCGATCAGCGTGTCCCGCCGCCGACCCCCTCCCCTACGCTCCTACCCTAAAGGCCGAACCTTTCAGGGGATTGAAACT
>JBGAOD010000008.1:0-60570 GCA_044221955.1 Phycisphaerales bacterium
ACACGCTGTTCGTGGTGTACTGCAACGGGCCGCATTGCAATGGGGCTGACCGGGCGGCGTTGCGTCTTGCGCAGTTGGGACGGCCGGTGAAGAAGATGATCGGCGGCGTGATGGGGTGGCTGGACGAGGGGTTTGATCTGGAATGGAATGGGGGAGAATCGGCAGCACCGCCGATTCTCCGAGGGCGTGAGCGAGCGCCGATGGACGAGTGAAGCGTGGCTTGGGCGGGTGACGATGAGGATGAGAGCGAGGCGGAATGCGTGGATGAGGGCGCGAACGAGTCGTGCTCGCGATTCGGGTAGCGCTTCGCGAATTGGAGCGGAGTGAAACGTATCATGGAACGAACTTGTGCGGCGTATGAAGTAGAAGCGGTCGTAGGAGTAGCCCACGCGGAACGTGGGGGTACGCGAGCGCATGAGATCCATTCACGATGCGTGTAACGCTCGTTTGTGTGATCGTCGGCGCACGTGTGGTGACAGTTTGCATGGGTGGGCGCGTCGGGTAAGTCCGAGGTGGTGCGTGGTGCACCGGTTGTGGGAGCGGCGGTGCTGAGGGCGGGCAGGAGGAGATCGGTGGTTTGCGTGCGGAGGCCGTAGAATCTGGGGGAAGGGCCCCGTGGCGGAACGGCAGACGCAGCGGACTTAAAACGATCCGTATTGGCCAGATTCCGCTGCTCATCATCAAGTACTTGCTAGGAAGATGTTTACGGCGCTGTTTTCAGCGGACCAGGAATCCGCGGTACGTGACGAACGCCGCCAGATCGGACAGGTCAGTTAATCACTCGGGAAATGAGCCCCGCGGTATCGAGAGAGAGTGATCATGCTTCCGCGAACCCTTCGCGGATAGCGAACCGCATCAGCTCGGCCCGTGACTCGATGCCGAGCTTCTTCATGATGTGCTCTTGGTGCCCGTCGATGGTCTTCGCGCTGCGCGAGAGTTCCTTGCCGATCTCCACGCGCGAGAGCCCTTTGCCGTTGAGCCGAAGAACCTCGATTTCACGCTCTGAAAGCGAGCTCAGCGGCGTTGCCGGGGCGGTCTCCGTGCTCTTGAGCAAACGCTTCGGATCACTGGAAGGGGCCGCCTTTGCCGGACGGCAGTGCTGGCTCACCTTGGGTCCCATGACGAACGTCCCGGCCGTGTTCCGGGCGACCTCCATAATGCCGGCGACGATATCCGTCAGTTCGTCGCCCTTGGCAAAGTAGCCCCAGGCCCCGCACTTGTACGCCGCCGCGAGGTATCCGTCTCGGATGTGGGCGCTGAGGAACACAAAGCGCATCTTCGGGTGCATGTGGCGCAGGCGGTCGGCCATCTCGAAGATGTCAGGTCCGGGCATCTCAATGTCGAGCATCACGACGTCTGGATTCAGCCGGGTCGCTTCATCGAGTAGTTTCTCCGCGGACGCCAATCGGCCGACCACGCGGATCCGGTCCTCGATTGCGAACTGCCGCACTAGCCCTTCCACGAGCACCGCGTGGTCGTCAACACACAGGACGCGGATGCCCGCGTCATCGGAGCTATCCCAGGTCTGTGTCTGCTGTGTCTGGGGCGCAACCGCCTCGGTCACGCGACGGGCGGGCTTTGGGGAAGGGGTCTTGGCGCGAGCGGAGGGCTTGGACACTGTCAATGGGCTCCCTTTGACAGACCGTCAACCGCACGGAAGAGTCCGGTTCGGATGGCGGCCAGGTCGTTCCGGTCGTCGATTGTAACCGGCCGAAAGAGCGTCCATTCCCTGAGTGAATCCCTCGCTGGCCCGCCGAAAAGCACCAACTGTCCATGAGGATGCCGCTTCCGCCATGCGCGGACCTTTGTTAGAGCGGATGTCGCCGGCTCCGTGACCCAGATGTCGGCTTGAGCGGGGTTGTCGGCCAGTTCGGTCCGGAACCCGTTGGTTTCGAGCACGTGCTGCACCATCGCTGCTGCGCGACCGTCGGCGAGTGAAACTACAGCGAGCAGCGCCGCGACCCCCGGCTGGTCGGCTGGGATAACCGGAAGAATGATGGACACGGTGGTGCCCTGGCCGAGCGCCGACTCAATCTCTACGGAGCCGCCCGCCTGGTCGGCGACTTTGCGGACCAGCGTCAAGCCGAGCCCGGTCCCCAAACCGCGAGGCTTGGTCGTGAAGAACATGTCGAACGCGCGTCGTTTGACCTCCTCCGACATGCCGCGGCCATTGTCGGTAACGCGAAGCGTGACGTGCATGGCATCCTTGGTGGATTCGGCCCGTATCCGCACGTGTCCCTGACGTCGTTTGCGATCGGCAGGTATCGCGGCGCCCGCGTTCACGACGAGGTTGAGCACCGCCTGCGTCAATCCGGACGTGGGTGCGGCGACCTGCGGCAGATTCCCCGGGATCGAGGCGGTTACCTTCACGTGCTTGGGAACGGCCTTGGAGATCAGCACTCCGGCCTGGGCCCACCACACGGCGAGGTTGGTGGCGCTGTCGGTTCCGTCTTCCTGTTCCGGGTCCATCGCCAAGAAGTGCAGCCCATCGGCGAGCTGCTGGAGGTAGGTCACGCTCTTGATGATCTCCGCTACATCCGAGACTGCCGTCGCCGTGAGTTTGCCCTTCCGTCCCTCGTCACTCAGGGCGTTGAGCCGGGCCCGCACCGGGAGCAGGACATTGTTCATATCGTGCCCCAGCCCCGCGGCCAGCGTGCCGATCGAGGCCATCCGGTCCGCTTCTCGCAGCTTCGCTTCCGCGGCCTTGCGGTCGGAGATATCGCGGATGATGCCGGTGAAGAGTGTCCCGGGTTCGACCTCGCTCACCGCCAGGTCGATGGCGAAGACGGTTCCATCCTTGCGGCGGGCCATGACCTCGCGGCCGATGCCGATGATGCGCTTCTCCCCGGTCTGCTTGTACCGGGCCAAGTACCCATCGTGCTCCTCGCGGTACGGCGGGGGCATGAGCATCTTCACGTTCTGCCCGATCAACTCATCCGCGATGTAGCCGAACATCCGCTCCGTGGCGCGATTGATGGACTGAATGAGGCCGCGTCCGTCAATGGAGATGATGGCATCGATCGCGGTATCGAGGATGGCTTGCAGCCTCATGCGACCCTGCGAGACCTCGCCTTGGATCCGCCTGTGCTCGCTGAGGTCGCGCACGATCTTGGAGGCTCCCACGATGCGGCCCGTCCCATCCCTGATCGGCGAGACCGTCAGAGAGACGTGCAACAGCCGCCCATCTTTGGCGATACGGGTGGTCTCGTAGTGTTCGACCCGCTGGCCGCGCTGGACCTGCGCGACGATCTCCGCTTCCTCGGCGAGGTGCTCTGGCGGGATCAAGAGTGTCAGCGGCTCTCCGATGATCTCCGCGGGCGCATATCCGAAGAGTCGCTCGGCGCCGTTGTTCCACGTCGTGATGACGCCGTCCAAGTCCCTGGAATAGATCGCATCGTCCGAGGACTCGATGATCGCCGCTAACTGCGCGAGGTCCTCGGGCGTCCGTCGCGCCTCTGGATTCTTGGGAGAGGTTCCCGCGGCGAAGGGGCAGCCGCCCGACCTCTCACTCGGCGGCGTGGGAGGTGGGCCCGGGGGTGGGCGGGACGCCCGGCGGACGGGGGATGTGGGCCGGCGGGCGGGCATGAGGACATCATCATATGTGACGGTCGCGGCGGCTGTCGGATGGTCCATAAGCGCTTTCGACTCCAAAAGACGAGGTCTATCCCAGACGGTCAGGCCTCATCACCGCGTCCCCGAACAGGGAAGTTTCCGTGGTGAGCCTTCTTTCCAGGATGGCATGATCTACGCGTTGGCATCGTGGTGATGCCTGTCTCGGAGACTTGCCATGAAGGTCCTCGTTCGCCCCGTCGTTGACCCGCAGGCAGAGATCGACCTGACCCACCGGCTGGTCTCGGCCATTGCCGAGGAGTTGTGGAAGCTGTACGGCGGGAACGAGCAGCTCAACTGGCTGGAGGCCGAGCGCCACCTTCAGCAGATTGTCGGGAAGGCGCGGGCCGAGGCAGACGAGACGATGTTCGTGAACATGTCTGAGTCCGTCTGGGCCGGTGGTCTTAGACAGCTCGGAGACGAAGCGGTCGGCGTCGAGGAGCGGCCTCGTCAGCAAAGCACGACCGCTCGCTCGCGTCGCCGCGCTGGCCAGGGGTCGCGGCGGCGCTCCACTGAGGCAGGCGTGAACGCGGGGCATCCGTTGGCCACCGCAGGTTGCTGATTTGGCCGCGAAGGACTCGCGGCATGGAGCCATTCGTGGAGTTCGGAAGTGACAAGGACTGTTCTGGTAATCATGGGCATGCGGGACAACTCGTGCCGGGAACGTATCTCGGAAGTGCTCGGGAGTGTTAAGGGAGTCAGGAGCGTGAACGTGAGTCTGATACGAGCCCGGGCCGTGATCGAGCACGAAGCGTCGTGCGAGCCGGCGGATTTGGTCTCGGCGGTCGTCAACGCGGGGTACGGCGCCGCGCTGGACGGCCCTGGCCGCCGCGATTAGTTGCTTGAACACGAACCAAAGGAGCATGAGCATGTCACTGGTGAAGACAGAACTGAAAGCAAGGGATGTGATGACCGTGGACCCCGTGTGCATTGGGCCGTCAGGGACGATCCGGGAACTGGCGCACCTGTTCGAGAAACACGAGATCTCCGGCGCTCCCGTGGTGGATCAGACGGGCAAGGTTGTCGGCATCGTGTCGAAGACCGACCTGATCCGGCGCTGCACGGAAGGGACCGACGACATCCCGCCCGCGTACCTGTTCGAGGTCCTGTCGGAGCAGGGCGGCGAGGATGAAACCAGCGAGGTCATCCCCGAGCCGCTGGTGTGCGTCGAGGACTTCATGACCGAGGACCCGCTGATGGTCGGACCGGACCTGTCGGCCGCGGCCGTGGCCCGGATGATGTTCGAGAAGCGCGTCCATCGCGTCATCGTTGCCGACGACGAGAAGTTCCCGGTTGGCATCATCACAAGCATGGACCTGCTGGGAGCCTTCCCACAAGCACAGTAACCGCGGCGGCACCGCGAACCTCCCGTGATCCTGAACTCGAAAGGAGCATCGCATGAGCACCGTGACCGCACCAGTGTCCCCAACCGCGAGGAAGAACCCATCCACGGCCGCGCCGAAGGACCGTCCGCCAACCACGCCGTCAGCGGGGATCAGAGGCGAGGTCACCGCCGACCGCATCCGTGCCCGCGCCTACGAGATCTACCAGGCTCGCAACGGCAACGGCGGGCCGGGGGATGCGGTTTCCGACTGGGCGCAGGCCGAGAGGGAGCTCAATGGCTCCGCGCCCGAGCCATCGGTCGCACGCGATATCGAGATCAAGGCCCAAGCCCGCGGTGAGCGGCTGCTGGCAAGCGGCAAGTAGTAGCAGAGGGATATCCGCGGCCGCCCGGCAGGGCAGCGCGCGGGTTTGACGAGATATGCGCAGCTACGGGCGCAAGCGGATCGCAGCTTGACTGAGGAGCATCGACATGGCCGCGACAATGAGAGCCTTCGTCATGCATGGGATCGGTGAGGTCGGGATCATCGACAAGCCGGTCCCGCGTGCCGGGCCAAACGACGCAATTCTCCGCACGACCGCGGCCCTGATCTGCACCTCGGACACGCACACCGTCGCGGGTGCCATCGGCCAGCGCAAGGACCTAACCCTCGGTCACGAGGCCGTAGGTGTCATTCACGAGTTAGGCGAGGCCGTGGCCGCCACCGGCCTTTTCAAGATCGGTCAGCGCGTGGCGGTCAACGCCATTACCCCTTGCTACGCATGCGATAACTGCCAGCGCGGGTATGCGAGCCAGTGCGGCGGCATGCTCGGCGGCTGGAAGTTCGCCAACGTCAAAGACGGGAGCATGGCGGAGTACTTCCACGTCAACAATGCCATCGCCAATCTAGCACCGATCCCGGACGATCTCACGGACGAGCAGGCGGCGTACTGCTGTGACATGCTCTCGACGGGGTTCGTGGCGGCGGAGTTCGGGAACATCCCGATCGGCGGGAGCGTGGCGGTGTTCGGGGAAGGGCCGATCGGAATGATGGCGACCGTCGGGGCGCGACTCCTAGGAGCTGCGTTTGTCATCGGCGTAGAGACCAAGCCGAACCGGGCGTCGCTCGCTCGGAAATTCGGTGCGGACTTGATCGTGGACTTCACAAGGGAGGACCCGGTCGAGGCGATCAAGAAGGCCACAGGCGGTAAGGGAGTGGACACCGCAATCGAAGCCTTGGGCTCTCCCAAGACGTTCGCAGCCTGCATCAGCGCCACGCGGCCGGGCGGTACGATCTCGAACGTCGGCTACCACGGCGATGGAGACACCGTGCCTATCCCGCGGCTCGATTGGGGCGTGGGCATGAGCGACAAAACGATCCGCACGGCCCTGTGCCCCGGCGGCTCAGAGCGTATGGGCCGGCTCATGCGATTGATCCAGACGAAGCGCGTGGACCCGCTGCCCATGACCACGCACCGGTTCAAGTTCGCGGACATCAAGCGGGCGTTCACGATGATGCAGACGAAGGAAGACGGCATGATCAAGCCGCTGATCACATTCTGAGGGACCACAGTCGATGCCACACAAGCAACTTCGATTCCGGTCCGAGGCCAGAGAGAAGCTGTTGCGCGGCGCGACGGCCCTAGCGGACGCCGTGCGCATCACGCTCGGACCCAAATCCAAGTGTGTTCTCATCGAGAAGAAGTGGGGAAAGCCCGCGGTGTGCAACGATGGCGTGACCATCGCGAAGGAAACCACCCTCAGAGACCCGGAGGAGAACCTCGGCGCCCAGATGATCCGCGACGCGGCGGAGCGCACTGGCGACGCCGTGGGCGACGGGACGAGCACATCAACGGTGCTCGCCCATGCCATGTTTGCGGAGGGGCTCCGTAATGTGACCGCCGGCGCCAGCGCGATCGACATCAAGCGTGGGCTTGATGCGGGTGTGAAGGTTGCCGTCGAGGCTTTGCGGTCGCTGTCGCGGCCGGTCGAGAGCAGACGCGAGCGCATCCAGGTCGCAACAATCTCGGCGCACAACGACGAGAACGTCGGCGGTCTCGTAGCCGATGCGTTCGAGAAGGTGGGCCGGGAGGGTGCCATCACCGTCGAGGAAGCCCAAGGGATGGAGACCACGCTCGAAGTGGTCGAGGGCATGCAGTTCGACCGTGGGTACTTGTCGCCATACTTTGTCACGGACCCGGAGCGCATGCAGGCGGTGCTCGAAGATGTGCGTGTACTCGTTCACGAGCGGCGCATCGGGAGCCTCACCGACTTGCTGCCGGTCCTCGAACAGGTTGCGAAGTCTCGGGCGCCCCTCCTGGTCATCGCCGAGGAGGTCGAAGGGGAGGCCCTGGCAACGCTGGTCGTGAACAGCGTCAGGAAAGTGCTCCCGTGCGCGGCGGCCAAGGCGCCGGGATACGGAGACCGGCGCAAGGCAATGCTTGAGGACATCGCCATTCTCACGGGTGCGAAGTTCTTTGCGGAGGAGTTGGGCAGCAAGCTTGAGAACGTATCAGTCGAGGACCTGGGAAAGGCCCGCCGCGTCGTGATGGACCGAGAGAAGACCACGATCGTTGGCGGGGGCGGGGACCGGAAGGCGATCGAGGGCCGCTGCGCGGACCTGCGCCACCAGATCGGCGAGACCAAGTCGCAGTACGACCGCGAGAAGCTCGAAGAAAGGCTGTCCAGGCTGACCGGCGGTGTCGCGGTGATCCGAGTGGGAGCACCCAGCGAGGTCGAGCTGAAGAGTCTCAAGGAGGCATTCGACGACGCGATCAGCGCGACGCGAGCTGCGATGGACGAGGGAATCGTTCCCGGCGGCGGGCTCGCGTTGCTCCGAGCGGCAGGCGCCGTCGCCAGCGAGGCTCAGCGTCAAACCGGAGACCAACGGACAGGCATGATCATCCTCGGCAAATCGCTTGAGGCCCCCGCGCGCCAAATCGCAGAGAACTCGGGCGCCGATGCTGGCGTCGTCGTTGCACGGATGCGCGAGGGGTCGGGCGCCACTGGATTCGACGCTGCGACGGGCGAGTTCGTAGACCTCGTCAAGTCTGGAATCATCGATCCAACAAAGGTCGTGAGAGTCGCGCTGGAAAACGCCGTGTCTGTGGCCGGAGTGCTTCTCCTGGCGGAAGCGACCCTGACCGAGGCGCCGGAGCTAAAGAAGGAAAGGGCGGGGATCGAGGAGTGACAAATCCGATCGACTCGCCCGCATGAAAGGAACAAATCGTGGAGCATCATCAGCAATGGATCGTCACCGCCGATGGCCGCAGCGCTGCACTCTTCGAGTGCCAGCGAACGCCGGCCGGTGAGCTATATCTCGAGCGCCGCAAGTCGATCGAGAATGCGCACGAGGCCGAGCACGAGCGCGGTCGCCCCACTCTGGCGGGCGGGGCCGAGAGGCGAGGTTCCATGGCGCGGTCCGGGGCTCGGGCGGCGCCTCACGCCGTGGCGGTCGGCCACGAGCATGAAGAGGGGCAGCGGCGCTTCGCGCGCGAGGTCAGGTCCTGGCTGGCGGATGCCCGCCGGAACCCCGGCGCCCATCGCGTCACCCTGTTCGCACCGGCGCGATTCCTCGGCCTGCTCCGCGCCGAGTTCGCCAAGGACGACGTGACGGTACTCCAGGAGGCGGAACTGACTCACCTGCGGCCAAATGAACTTGCGGTCCATCCGGCGATCCTCAGCGCGATCTCCGGGTCATAGGCGCTGGAAGGAGAATGCGTCATGATTCAACGACTCTTGGGCATCACGATGGCGGCGTTGGTCGCTCTCGGAGGTACCGGGTGTGGCTCACCGTTCCTCCATCCCGCCGCTTCTACCAGCACTTCCGACCCCGGGCTCATCGGGGAGTGGGCGACAGCCGAACCGATGGAGATCCGCGCATCGATCGCACTCCCGCAGTCCGGATCAGCGGGTACCGCGTATACCGTGGCGCTCACCGTGCACGATCATGGCGACTTCAAGACGGCCTTGAACCTGGACCTCATGCTCACCGACATCAACGGGGACCGGTATGTGGACGTGTTCTTGTCGCGGCCGGAGCGCGACAAGCTCGTGGGGACCTATGGGTTCCTGGTCGTGCCGGTGCACCAGGTGATGAAGGTTGTCCGGAATGGAGACACGCTGAAGGTGTGGTCGTTCCGCGGGGACTGGCTCGAGACTCACACGACCAGCAGCGTGTTTTCGCACGAACGAGTCACGATTGGCGGTGGCGATCTCCCGCTCGTAACCGCGCCGACGGACCGTATCCGCGAGTTGTTGGCCCAGCATGGCGACGACCCGAAGGCGTTCGCGGAACCGATGGTGTTTCACAGAGCGAAGAACTAAATCACTAGACAGCCTCCCACCTCGTTTGCCACCGAACGCCCCCACCCGGCTTTGCACAGCGATTGAAGGAGAACGATCGTGCAATCAAGCGTCGACGGTCGAACCAACATGCACTCATGGCCCATGGACCGGCTCAAGGCCCGTGCGCCGGAGATCGGTCGCACATTTGCATCGTTCTTCCAGGGGTTGATGAAGGACGGCTCCCTGTCTGTTAAGCAGAAGGAGCTGATTGCCTTGGGCATCGCCGTCGCCACGCACTGCGCTCCGTGCATCGACGCACATGTCGAGAAGTGCCTCAAGGCCGGGGCAACGAGCCCGGAGATCATGGAGGCCGCGAGTGTGGGCGTCCTCATGGGCGGTGGCCCGGCGTACATGTACTCGGCCGTGGTTGCCGCGGCGCTAGATCGGATGGACCGGGGAACGGCCGGGGGATCGTGAACCGGGCCGGCGTCGACCTCCTTGTCGGAGAGGAGTCGTCATGGAATTGAAGAGCATCGTCGCGAGTGAGCTCATCGACGCGCAGGCACGCGGCATCACGCCGGACATCATCGACGTGCGCACCCCGGCGGAGTATGCAGCCCTGCATGTGCGGGGCGCCCGCTCCCTTCCGCTGACGACGCTCGATGCGGCGGCGCTCGCAACGGAACGGTCCACGCACAGAGATCCGCTCTATGTCATCTGCCACACTGGTACCAGGGCAAGGAAGGCTTGCGAACGGCTTGCGGCGTCTGGCCTCCGCAACGTTGTCGTCATCGAGGGTGGTACGGTTGCGTGGGAAAGGACGGGCGGTCCGGTGGTCCGTGGCAGGAGCGTCATGTCGCTCGAACGCCAGGTCCGGATCGCGGCCGGAACACTGGTGCTGATCGGGTCCGTGCTGGCCATGACGGTGACGCCGTGGTTCCTGCTCCTGTCGGCATTCGTCGGCGCAGGACTGGTCGTCTCCGGACTGACGGACACGTGCGGGATGGGTCTGATTCTGGCCCGGATGCCGTGGAACCAAGTAGGGTCCGGAGAGTCGTGCACACCGCCACAGCCAAGCTCGGCTCAATGAAGATGGATGCGGCTGGTTGAAGACTCGCGCACGATTGCTGGACATCTCCCGCGGCGTGGTGTCCCCCGATGTTTTCTATGATTCGTCAATCATGGCGTCGAATCCCAAGACCATGATGATGCAAGCGGCCTTACTCGACCGATGCGCCCCGATCGACTCCGCGCCACTCGTCGTCAAAAGCGTGCCTGTCCCTGAGCCCGGTTCGAACGAGGTGCTCATCCGTGTCAGTGCCTGCGGTATATGCCGCACGGACCTTCACGTGGTCGAGGGCGATCTGCCGGTGCGGCGAATACCTTTGATTCCGGGGCACCAGGTGGTGGGCGTCGTGGAGCGAATGGGGTCGGAGGTTCGCTCCGTCAACATCGGCGACCGCGTCGGCGTCGCGTGGCTGCGGCACACCTGCGGGTCGTGCTCTTTCTGTGCCGGCGGGCGAGAGAATCTCTGCGACCGCGCCGAGTTCAACGGCTACACCGCCGATGGCGGGTTCGCGGAGTACATCGCCGCGCCCGTGGACTTCGTGTACTCAATCCCCGCGGGCTTCGACGACATCCAAGCCGCGCCGCTCCTGTGCGCGGGGATCATCGGGTATCGCTCGCTCCGGCTGACCGGCCTCGGCGAGCATTCCGGCGGCTGGAAGGGAGCGCGGCTGGGGCTCTACGGCTTCGGGGCCGCGGGGCACGTCGTCATCCAGCTCGCCCGCGCTCGCGGCGCTCAGGTCTACGTCTGCACGCGCGACCGCGAGCGGCACCAGGCCTTGGCGTCGGAACTTGGCGCGGTGTGGGTGGGTGACGCCGCTGCGGCTCCGCCCGTGAAGCTCGATGCCTCGATCATCTTCGCGCCGGCGGGCGAGTTGGTCCCACCGGCGCTGGCGGCCCTGGACAAGGGCAGCGTGCTGGTGCTGGGTGGGATCCATATGAGCGACCTGCCACAACTGCCGTACTCGGCGATCTACGGCGAGCGCGTGGTACGCAGCGTGACGAACAACGCGCGGGAGGATGGCCGCGAGTTCCTCGCCGAGGCGGCGAAGATCCCGGTGCGCACGCGCGTTGAGGTCTTCGACGGGCTGGAACGGGTGAACGATGCACTTCGGGCGCTCAAGCACGATGCGATCAAAGGTGCCGGGGTCGTACGAATCGGGAAGTGAAGCAGTGTGGATTATCCCCGGCCTTGGTTCAATGCGATCAAGGAAGTTTCCCCGTTGCGGCCCTGCGCGACTCCGCGATCATTTTCATGTTGGTGTCCACATGCCATGGCAACCTTGGAGATGGTCACGATGAACCCAGTCATCACGATCGACCCAACCGACGGCGCCCCGGAACTCGCCGGTGATCCCCTGGAACGCCCCACGGTCCCCGCCCTCATCGGTAGCTTCGTCGCGATCATCCTCCCATTCCTCGGGTTGCTCGCGGCATGCATCCTGTTCTGGGACACGCGGTTCAGTTGGCTCAACCTGGGCATGTTCCTGGGCGGGTACTTCCTGACCGCGCTGGGCATCACCGTCGGGTACCACCGCCTCTTCACGCACAAGTCCTTCAAGACCAACGCCGTTGTCGCGGCGATCTTCGGCGTCCTGGGCTCAATGGCGGTCGAGGGACCGATCCTGCAGTGGGTCGCCACTCACCGCCGTCACCACCAGCACACCGACCGCCCCGACGACCCGCACTCGCCGCACCTGCACGGCAGCGGCCTGGGCGCGTGGCTCAAGGGGCTTTACCACGCGCATTTCGGCTGGTTCTTCTCCAGGGCGCCGAGCCAGGAGGTGATGGACCGCTACGTGCCGGACCTCCAGGCTGACCCGGTGGTCCGCACCGTCAGCCGCCTCTTCGGCCTCTGGGCGATCCTGGGCATCCTGATCCCGGCGGCCATCGGCTTCGCGGTGACCTCGAGCTGGATGGGCGCGCTCATGGGCTTCATCTGGGGCGGGCTGCTCCGCATCTTCTTCGTGCACCACGTCACTTGGAGCGTTAACTCGGTCTGCCACCTGTGGGGCAAGCAGCCGTTCAACACGCACGACTACAGCCGCAATAACGCGATCTTCGGCATCCTCGCGCTGGGCGAGGGTTGGCACAATACCCACCATGCCTTCCCCACCTCGGCCCGGCACGGCCTGGAGTGGTGGCAACTCGACGTGGGTTACCTGGTGATCCGGACGCTGTCGCTCCTCGGCTTGGCGTGGGACATCAAGGTACCATCGCCGGAACGCATCGCGGCCAAGCGTGTCAAGTCACCATCATCTCCACCGGGCGCTGTGGCTGCATGATTCTCCGCGATGCTCGAAGGGATTTCATCCATACTGTTGTCGCACACATCTCGATAAACGACGGTGACTTTGCCAATGAGGCAGTGTGAACACGTGGGACAAATGGACAGTGGTACCCCAACCGAAAAAGGGACGCAGCGCATCCTCGGCGGGCAAAGGCCCTGGGCGGAGGGTTGGCGCTGCGCCGCAGCATTGGGAGACTTTTCTTGAGCACGCTCGTGTCGTGGCGCCCGAGGCCGAGGTCGTGTGGAAGACGTACGCGGGGAAGACGGGCACGCAATGCGTCTTCCGAACCAAAGACCGCAATCTGGCGTACCTCAAGCCTGCGGAGGGCTCGTTCCTTGTCAGCGTGGCATTGTCGGACGCCTCGATCGCGGGCCTGGAAGCGTCGGAGCTGCCAAAGGCGTTGATCGCCGAGATCAAGGTCTCGCCCAAGTACCCCGAGGGAACGCCGGCGCGCGTGCGTGTCGATTCCGCGAAGTCGCTGGAGCACGCGTTGGTTCTGCTTTCGATCAAGGTCGCCGACACCGCCAAAGGAAAGCCGCGACGCCAGTAAAAGCCGACACCAGGACGCGCTGACTCAATGAGCACGCGAAGCGGTGGCTGGCTGGCGCTCGTTCGCCTCAACGCCCTTGTGGTAGGTCGAATAGACGTACACGGGGATGCCCGCGTGCGCGAGGTGCTGCGTGATCAGCGGCGAGACATCCTTCCAGTCCAGCCCGCCCACGCCGGTCGCGAGCCTGGGGAGGGCCATGCTGCTCGGGCGCTCCGCCTCGATCCACTTCTGGAGGCCGCGGAGCGCGTGGTTGACGTTCGCGAGCGTCGCCGGGCCAGGCTTGGCGCCGTGGTCGTAGCCGCCCTCCTGCGTCATGAGCGCGAGAATTTGCGTCGGACCGTGCGGGCCCGCGCCGGCCCAGGCCCAGAGGTCGCCCGGCTTGGGGCGCGAAGTCTGGCAGTAATGCCGGAAGTCGCGATACATGCCCGGGTATTGCTCGCGCAACTGGAGCGCCAGGCCGGAATGGAACGGGTCATTGGGGGCGACGCCGTGGCCGATGACGGCGGCCTTGGACTTGAGGATGTCGCCGGACACTTCGTGCAGCATGATGCAGGTCTCCTGAATGAACGCGTTTCTCATCGCATCAGCGATATTCCACCGCCCACCGCCCCGCCCACAAGTACGGCAATCAAGCCCCGCTTCGCGAGCCACCAGCGCGCCGGGTCGCTGGTCAATAGGGCATACGCGAGCAACCCCAGCAGCATCAACGCGGCAACCACAACGAGCGCCCACGCGCTGAACATGGCGCCGAAGAGGACGACAAGGACGGTCGCATCCGCGGCCCAATGCATCAGGCGGCGCTGGTGCTTCACGAGGGACTCGTCAAGATGGAGTGGTTGCATGTTGACCTCGCTTCTTCCGAATGCGCGGCCAAGCCCTTCGACTCGGCCGTGCTCTCTACGGACTGGACCACGGAAACCATCGATCGAGTTCGATATCAGCCACTGACCGGGACCTTCTTGGCTCCGGCGGCAGGTTTGACCTCGATCTGCTTGGGCTTGACGCCCGGCTTTTTGGGGATGTGGATCGTGACGACGCCGTTGTCGGACTCGGCGTTGATCTTGTCCGCATCCACGGTGTCAGGAAGTTCGAGGGACCGCCGGAACGAGCCGAAACGCCGCTCGCAGCAGCAGTAGCCCTCGTCCTTGGTCTCGCTCTTCTCCTCCTTCTGGCCGGCGATCGTGAGAACACCGCTGGCGACGGAGATGTCCAAGTCCTTCCCGGCGACGCCGGGGACCTCCGCGCGGACCGTGACCTCGGCGTCCGTCTCGCTCACGTCGATGGCCGGGGCCCAGCCCTCGGATCGCAACATCTTGGGTTCGATAGCGCCGAAAGGATCGGCGAAGAAACGCTCGAACGTGCGGTCCATCTCGTCGCGGAAGCGAGCGAGGTCGCCGTTGAAGGGGGAGGCGGAAAGGGCCGAGGGACGCTTCTTCCAAAGGCTCAGATTCATGGTGTTTCCTTTCTTCTTGGTTGTCAGACGTTTGCGTGACGCGGACAGCTCGCCGGCGAGTGCCGGTAGGGACGCGGGCGGGACTTACTGGTACGGATCGACGGTGGTGCGGTCGTCCACGCGGCGAACGCCGGGGGCGTAGTACGCGGCCCGCTCGATGGCGTTCTTTTCCCCCCACGAGCGGAGCGTTCCGGTCAACGTGACGACGCCATCGCGAACGGCGACGCCGATTCGCTTGGCCTCGCGCTCGGTCTGCCGCTCGAGCGCATCCTCGATCTCGCGCTTGATCTTCGTGGGGTCAACCTGCGGCCCCGCGACCGTGATCTGGTTGATGACCCCCTTGACGCCCGTGAGGCGCTGCACGCACCGCTCGGTGTCGTACCGCTGCATCCAAGTGTTGACGCTGCCTTGCAGCGTCACGGTCCCGTTGGAGACGGTGGTTGTGATCTTGTCGTCGGGGACGAGCACATCCCACTTGAGCGCGTTGCGCACGGCCTTGGCGACATCCTCGTCGGTCCGCTCCCAGATCGTGGGGATGCGGATCTTCATGTCGTCAACGACATCCAGGACGCCCCAGACCCGGTGCGCCGCGTCGCGGGCCGCGAGCTTCTTGGGGTAGGCGCTGATGTTCCCGGTCAGGGTCACGATGCCGTTGTGGACCTGCACGCCGACTTCCGTCTCATCGACCGTCGAATCCCACTTGAGTTCATTGAGGACATCGGTCTTGATCTGGGCGTCGGACTTGGTGGTGGCGATTGTCATGACTGTCTCCTTGCTGGTTTGCTGCACCGCGGCGTACCCCCGCGGCTTGGGCTATCAGCGGAGATCATGACTGACCGATCGGGACCACCCAACGAGGAAACTTGCTTGATCCGATGGCCCCTCTCGCTTCGCCCATCAGGGAAGCTTCCCTGTAGGCCACTCCGCATGGTGGGGCGATTCTTGTCTTGTCATGGACACGATTCAGATCGCACCGCGCACCAGCGACCCGCGGGAGAGAATGGCCGGGCTGAGAGCCATTCTCGAGCCGCGGTCCATCGCGCTCATCGGGGCAACGGAGCGGGCGGGCTCCGTCGGCGCGGCTGTGATGCACTGCCTGAAGGAAGGAGGGTTCCCGGGCGAGGTCACCCCCGTCAATCTCAGGCGCTCAGAGGTGTTGGGGGTCAAGGCCTACGCCCAAGTCGGCCTCATGCCCACGACCCCGGACTTGGCGGTCATCTGCACTCCTGCACCCACTGTGCCGGGTCTTGTGCGCGAGTGCGGAGAAGCCGGCGTTGGAGGACTCCTGATTCTGTCGGCTGGCTTCCGCGAGACCGGCAAATCAGGGGTCGAGCTTGAACGAACGGTTCGCGCCGAGCTGGCCCGGTACCCGAACATGCGGGCCGTCGGCCCCAACTGCCTGGGCATCCTTGTGCCATCGCTGAGCCTGAATGCGAGCTTCGCGAACGGCGGCTGTCCGCCGGGTGGGCTGGCGTTCGTTTCCCAGTCAGGTGCTCTCTGCACGGCGATGCTCGAATGGGCCCGGGACGGCAACATCGGCTTCTCGCACTTCGTCTCCGTCGGCAACATGGCCGACGTGGATTTTGCCGACCTGCTCGAATACCTCGCGGATCAACAGCGGACCACCGCAGTGGTGCTCTACATCGAGGCCATCACCGACGGACGGCGGTTTCTGGCTGCCGCCAAGCGCTGCGCAGCCCGCAAGCCCGTGGTGGTCTTCAAGGCCGGGCGCCATCCAGCAGCGGCTAAAGCCGCCGCATCCCACACCGGGGCGATGGCGGGAGAGGATGCGGTGTACCAAGCCGCCTTCGAGGAGGCCGGGATCATTCGGGTCGAACGGCTTGATGACTTGCTCGGTACCGCCGAGCTGCT
The DNA here is from genome assembly GCA_044221955.1 of Phycisphaerales bacterium. Classification (GTDB taxonomy): domain Bacteria; phylum Planctomycetota; class Phycisphaerae; order Phycisphaerales; family UBA1924; genus CAZCPB01. Next base: position 16,449 of record JBGAOD010000008.1, read on the forward strand.
GGGACGAGGGCGCCAGACACGCGGCTCCCGCTTGGCGATTGTCACCAATGCCGGTGGGCCGGGCGTCATCGCGACCGATGCACTTCTCGACAGGGGAGGGCGCCTGGCGCAACTGTCAGAGAAGACGCGGTCAGCCCTGAATGCGCTGCTCCCAGCGCACTGGTCCCACGCGAATCCCGTGGATGTGATCGGCGATGCGGGGCCGGACAGGCTCGCAGGTGCGTTGACCGAAGTCCTGCGGGATGACGGCGTTGATGCGGCGCTTGTGATCGTCACACCCCAAGCGACCATTGACACCGCGGCCGCGGCATGGGCTCTCGGCGAAGCAGCGATACTTGACCCGCCGCGCACGCGTCCAAGTAGACAATCAGGCCCCGGCGGCCGAACCGTGGGTAGGCAACGAAGAGAGCGCGGCCGCGGCCAGTAGGCTGGTTGGTGGCCGTCGCGGCACCCTGGGCGAAGAGGATTCCAAGGCATTGCTCTCGACGTTTGGACTTCCTGTCACACGCACCGTCGCCGCAAGATCGCGCAAGGAAGCGATCAACGCAGCCAGGGAATGCGGTTACCCGGCCGTCCTCAAAGTGATCTCGCCCCAAGTGTCCCACAAGACCGATGTGGGCGGGGTGATCCTCAATCTGCGCTCGGACAATGCGGTCGGCGACGCATTTGATCAGATTCGCGAGTCTCTCCGACAAGCCCGGCCCGAAGCGTTATTCGAAGGCGTGACGGTCCAGCCCATGGTTGATCGCTCGCGCGGCGTTGAGTTGATTGTCGGTGCACGGCGCGACCCGACATTCGGACCCATCGTCCTGGTTGGCGCGGGTGGCACTTTGGCGGAGGTGTTGGCCGATCGTGCGGTCGGCTTGGCGCCGCTCGACGCGAACGCGGCACTTCATCTAATCGATTCGCTACGCATCCGCTCGATTATGGGCGAGTTCCGTGGGAGGCCGGCGCTCGCTATCGACGCGGCGGCCGATGCCGTCGTTCGTATGTCCCGCCTGATCGCCGAGGTCTCGGCTGTCCAGGATGCGGAAGCCAACCCGGTCCTCGTCACTCCTCATGGAGCAACCGCGCTCGATGCCCGGGTCGTGCTCCGCAGTTCCAACGAAGTGAGTGCAACATCGTGAGCGGGATCGAACCGACGCAGGGTTTCCGAACGCGGATGATGCTCGTTATCGCGGCCTTGGCCCTGGTGGCGATCGCGGTACATCTCGTCCTTCGCTTGGGGCTTCGAACGGATGCACGAGTGTTCGATGCTCCGCTGTGGGTCGCGCTGACACTCGGCGGAGTGCCGCTTCTGTACGAGCTGGCGTCCAAAGCGATCAGACTGCAGTTCGGCTCGGACCTTCTCGCGGGAATCTCGATAGTAACTGCCGTGGTGCTTGGTGAGTACCTGGCCGGCACCATCGTCGTGCTGATGCTCTCGGGCGGCGAAGCACTCGAGGGATACGCGGTCCGCAGCGCCTCGTCGGCACTCCGGGCGCTCGCACAGAGAATGCCCTCGGTCGCGCACCGCCGCCACGGAGCGACCATAGCGGATGTGCCCCTCAACGAAGTGGCTGTCGGTGACACGCTGGCCGTGTTTCCCCACGACATCTGTCCGGTGGACGGTGTTGTGGTCGAGGGGCACGGGGCAATGGACGAGTCGTTCCTCACCGGAGAGCCGTTCCAAATGTCGAAAGTCGCCGGATCGGAGGTCATTTCCGGCGCGATCAACGGCGAATCGGCTCTGACCATTCGTGCGACTCGCCGGGCCCAAGACTCGCGGTACGCCAAGATCGTTGAAGTCATGCGTGCCGCGGAGCAGAACCGCCCAAGGCTGCGCCGCCTCGGCGACCGGCTTGGAGCCCTCTACACCCCGGTAGCGGTCGCCATCGCGCTCGCGGCCTGGGCAATCAGCGGCCAGCCGACCCGGTTCCTGGCGGTACTTGTAGTCGCGACGCCGTGCCCCCTACTCATCGCGATCCCGGTGGCCATTATCGGCGCGATCTCACTGTGCGCCCGCCGCGGCATTATCGTCCGGAACCCCGCTGTGCTGGAGCAGGTGACGACCTGCCGGACCGCGATCTTCGACAAAACGGGAACGCTTACCTACGGCCGCCCGCGCCTCACGGAGCAGCTGGTGACCTCAGGGCGAGACGCCACCGAGGTGCTGGGATTGGTGGCGAGCGTTGAGCAGTACTCCAAACACCCCTTGGCCCGCGCGGTGCTGATCGCTGCGGCGGAACGGGGAGTTCCCCTGCAGCAGACAAGCGAAATCAGCGAACCTCCCGGCCAAGGGCTACGGGGCAGAGTCGGCGCACACGAGCTAATGATCACCAGACGCGGTGCTCTGTCCGGGTCATCCGTTCAGGGGGCCGAGGAAATCCCGCCACACACCAGTGGTCTGGAGTGTGTAGTCGTCATCGACCAGCGCTACGCCGCGTTATTCCGGTTCCGTGATGAGCCGCGCACCGAGGGAATCTCATTCATTCGGCACCTCGGGCCGCGACACGGGTTCGACCGCCTCATGATCGTCTCGGGCGACCGCGAGGCGGAGGTGCGGTACTTGGCGGCACAAGTCGGAATTACGGAAGTGCACGCCCAGAAGACACCCGAAGAGAAAGTCGCGATTGTTCGGGGCGAGGCAAGCAGGGCACGGACCCTGTATGTCGGCGACGGCATCAACGATGCGCCGGCGCTCACGGCGGCGACAGTCGGAGTGGCCATCGGCCAGAACAGCGACGTCACGACCGAAGCCGCCGGGGTCGTGATCATGGATAGTTCGCTCGAAACGGTCGACGAGTTCATGCACATCAGCCGGCGCATGCGCCGTATCGCGTTGCAGAGCGCCGTGGGCGGCATGGCTCTGAGCGTGATCGGCATGGTCCTGGCCAGCAGCGGCTTGTTGGCACCCGTCGCCGGCGCGATCACCCAGGAGGCTATCGACGTGCTCGCGGTTCTCAACGCTCTGCGGACGGCCGTGCGGCCCAAACGGCTCTCGGACTGTGGGCCCCTCGCGGGTACGGCGGGGCCAGCGCATCCTGCCCGCGCTCACAAGGCGCAGCAAACACGGGGACACTCGCAAATCGGAGCGATCGCGCGTTGAACAGGCATGTCCTCTCAAGCAGCGATTGGCACGCGATGTCTGCGGATACTGTCGCCCGAGCGTGCCGTACCGACGAGCACCGCGGACTGACATCCTCGGAGGCCGCGGCCCGACTCAGGGTGGATGGGCCCAACGTGCTCCCGCGGCGTCCGCCGACGGCCTGGTGGCGGGTACTCCTCCGTCAACTGGCCAGCCCGGTGATCTTCATCCTCATGCTCGCGGCGGCCCTTTCGCTGGCCATCGGCCACGTCACGGACGCCGGCTTCATCGGGCTGGTTCTGGTGTTGAACACGCTCATCGGCGGCACCCAAGAGCTGAGGGCGGAGCGGAGCGCGCAGAGTCTTCAGAAGCTGCTTCGATTCACGACAGTCGTCCTCCGCGACGGTGAGGCGATGGAGATTGACGCCGAGCGCGTGGTGCCGGGTGATGTGCTCTGGCTGGAGTCGGGGGCAAGAGTGCCCGCCGATGCCCGGCTGCTGGGCGCCATGGGTCTTCGGATCGATGAATCGCTCCTGACGGGAGAGTCGCTGCCCGTAGAGAAAGACCCAGGTTGGCTTGGCGACACGAGCACTCCGCTGGCCGACCAGCACAACATGCTCTTCGCAGGCTCAACCATCCAGCAGGGGCGGGCCAAGGCCGTTGTGGTCGCGACCGGAGCGTTCTCCAGTGTGGGTCGGCTCGCCAAAGATGTTCTCTCCGGCTCTGCGGGGCGTCCCCCCCTCATAGTCCGGTTGGAGCGCTTCAGCCGTGCGATCGGCGTGTGGGTCGTAGCCGCGGCGGCTGTGGTCGCAGTCCTAGGCGCAGTTGCACACGGGCGGGCCTGGGGCGAGATGGCGCTTTTCGGCGTAGCGCTCGTTGTGTCCGCTATCCCTGAAGGACTCCCAGTCGCTATCACCGTGGCCCTCGCCGTCGCGAGCCGCCGCATGGCGAGGCGCGGGGTGATCGTGCGCCGCCTCGGCGCGGTGGAGGGCCTTGGAAGTTGCACGCTGATCGCTACGGATAAGACGGGCACACTGACGTGTAATGAGCTCACAGTCTGCGAGATCCGGCTCGCCGATGGTGCCGCGTTTCGCGTCACCGGCGAGGGATTCACGCCGGTCGGCGAGGTGCTGTCGATCGGTGCGCACGTCGGAGAATCTCCACGACAGGATGATCTCGAGACGTTGGCCACAGCGGCCGTCCTGTGCAATGAGGGTGACCTTCATGAGCGGAACGGCGGTTGGGTGTGGCGGGGCGACCCGACAGATATCGCCCTCCTGTCGATGGCTCACAAACTCGGCGTCCACCGCGAGGATGCACTTGAGCGTGCACCGGAGACCCACCGCATTCCCTTTGAGCCGGAGCTGCGATACGCCGCGAGCTTCCACAGGAGTCAGGCCGCTGCGCTCCGCGTCTACGTCAAAGGCGCTCCCGAGCGGGTCGTGCCGATGTGCGACCTCGGCGCCCGGGCAGCCGAAGGCGCTCACGCCGCGGCGTCGGAAATGGCCGCGCGCGGGCTGCGCGTCCTGGCGCTCGCGGATGGAAATGCCGACAGCACGGGAATCATCAACAAACCACACGGCCTGACTCTGCGCGGCTTTGTCGGCATGATCGATCCTCTGCGGCCCAGTGCCCGCGAGGCCGTGCGGCGCTGTCGCGAGGCGGGCATTGCAGTGAGCATGGTGACGGGGGACCATCCGGTTACGGCACTCGCGATCGCTCGTGAGTTGGGGATGGCGGACCATCCCGATCAGGTAACGACCGGAGCCGACCTGCCACTCGATCCGGTGAAACTGGGCAACAGTGTGGATCGCGTGCGGGTCTTTGCCCGCGTCGCCCCGGAGCAGAAACTCGCCATCGTCCGGGCCGCTGCCGCCGCCGGCCACTTCGTCGCGGTGACAGGCGATGGTGTCAACGACGCGCCCGCCCTCCGTGCCGCGAACATCGGTGTCGCGATGGGCCACGGCGGAACCGATGTGGCCCGCGATGCTGCGGATCTGGTCATCAGCGACGACAACTTCGCCACCATCGTCGCGGGCGTCGAGGAAGGCCGCATTGCCTACGGCAACATCCGCAAGGTTGTGTACCTGCTCGTGTCCACCGGAGCGACCGAGGTGCTGCTGGCCGCGCTGGCGGTCGCCTTCGGCCTTCCCTTGCCGCTGCTTCCGGCGCAGCTGCTCTGGCTCAACCTCGTCACCAACGGCATCCAGGATGTGGCCCTCGCCTTCGAGCCGGGCGAAGGCTCGGAGCTGAACCACCCGCCGCGGCCTGTCCGCGAGCGGCTCCTCGATCGCTCCATGATCCTCCGCACCGTCGTCACCGCCTCGGTAATGAGCGGTGTCGGGTTCGCCGCGTTCTCGTGGATGCTCGAGCACGGCTGGGAGGAAGCACAGGCCAGGAACGCCCTGCTCCTCCTTATGGTGCTCTTCGAGAACTTCCACGTCGGCAACTGCCGTTCCGAGACCCGGTCCATCTTGAGCCTGAACCCGCTGAAGACGCCCGTGTTGCTCTTGGGCACCATCGGCGCCTTCCTGGTTCACGTCGCGGCGATGCATACCCCCGGTCTATCGGGCGTACTGCACATTGGCCCGGTGGCGGTGTCTACTTGGGGCGTGCTCATCGCTCTCGCGACGACAGTTCTGGTAGCGGATGAGGTGTACAAGTGGTTCGCGCGGCGGAATGAGATTGTGCATCCCTCACCAAGGGACGAGCTCTCACCGATCCGGGAAGTTTCCCCGTCGATCAGGAGGTAATCGCGGCGCAAGGTTCCGTGACAGCACCGGCGAGTGCCCGGTTTGCTCAATAAGGAGCCTGGATATGAAGTGCCGCGCCAAGGAGTTCGCCAAGTTCTTCGCAGGGATCGCAGCCCATGAGACCGTGGGTCACTGGTGGCTGGGGGTCTGGGGAAGAGACCTGATGCCGATCAAGTTCGCCGGGATCACGTTCACGGAGCAGTACAACATGGTCCTGATGGCGGCCTGGCCGATCATTCTGGCGGCGCTGGTGTACTACGCCTGGATTCGCAAGCAGCCCGCGACGGAGTGCGAGTGTTTCCCTGCCGCCAAGGGCGCCTAATCCGAACCGGGAAGTTTCCCTGTCGAGAGCACCCGGATGAAAGGACATGCTTTGCCCATGAGCACGCAGCCGAGGCAATCAACCTCATCTCTGGCCGCCGGGTGTGTCGTGGATCTGCGCGAGGTCGGCATGGGGGATGTGGCGACGGTTGGCGGGAAGAACGCCTCGCTCGGCGAGATGATCCGCGAGTTGTTGCCTCTGGGAATCCGCGTGCCCGACGGGTTTGCCCTCACCGCTGAGGTGTTCCGAGCGCACCTGCGGCAGGCGGGGCTTGAAGACTGGGCGTACGCGCGGCTCGACGACGTGGATATCACGGACACCGCGGCACTCTCCACTGCGGCAAGCGAGATCCGGGATCGGATCTCAAGCGAGCCCCTGTCTACGTCAACCCGAAACCAGGTGCGAGCGGCATATGCACGGCTTTCCGAATCCGCGGGCCTGCCTCTCGACAAGGACGGGCGGGGCGGCGTTGATGTCGCCGTGCGGTCGAGTGCCACCGCCGAAGACCTTCCGACCGCGTCGTTCGCGGGCCAGCACGAGACGTTCCTCAACGTTCGCGGCGTAGCCGCCCTCGAGACCGCGATCCGCGCGTGCATGGCATCGCTCTTTACTGACCGGGCCATCGTCTACCGTGCCCGAAACAAGTTCGAGCACAGGGCCGTGGCGCTCTCGGTCGGCGTGCAGCGGATGGTTCGCAGCGATGTGGCCCCCGGAGGCTGCGCGGGGACGATGTTCACGCTCGATACCGAGACAGGTTCCCGCAGCGTCGTGATGATCGAGGGCTCGTGGGGGTTGGGCGAGACCGTGGTCCAGGGGCGCGTCGGCCCCGACGAGTTCTGGGTGCACAAGGCGACCGCGAAAGCGGGATTCCGCTCCGTGATCCGCAGGGAACTCGGGGACAAGGCGGTCAAACTGGTGTCCGCGGGCGAGGGGTTAGCGGCCGTCCGCAGCGTCAAGGAGATGCCTGTCTCGCCGGCGGACCGCAGCCGCTTCGTGCTGACCGACGACGAGGCGCTCGAGCTGACCCGCTGGGCGATGCTCGTGGAGGAGCACTACTCCAAGCGGGCCGGCCACGACGTCCCAATGGACCTGGAGTGGGCCAAGGACGGGAGAACGGGCGAGCTATTCATCCTGCAAGCCCGTCCAGAAACCGTTCATTCGCGTCGCAACACGGGCGCCAAGCTGGAAGTCTTCCGCCTGAAGCGCACGTCGGCGAAGCGCATCGCTGTGCTCACCGGCAAGAGCGTGGGCAGCCGTGTCGGAAGCGGTCCCGCGCGCATCGTGCGGTCCACGGCTGACCTGCCCCGGTTTCGCGATGGCGAGGTGCTCGTGGCAGCGATGACCGATCCGGATTGGGAACCGGTGCTGCGGAAGGCCGCGGCTGTAGTCACCGACCGCGGCGGGCGCACGTGCCACGCCGCAATCGTTTCGCGCGAAATGGGCCTGCCATGCGTGGTCGGAACGGCGACCGCAACAGAGACACTGAAGGACGGACAGGTGGTGACGGTCTCATGCGCCGACGGGGATATCGGCAGAGTCTACGACGGCGCGATGCCGTTCGAGCGCGAGGAGATCGACCCGGGCACGCTGCCTACGCCGCGCGTGCCCCTCATGCTCAACCTCGCCGACCCAGGGCGAGCGTTCAGCCTGTGCCAGTTGCCCTCGGCGGGCGTGGGATTGATGCGGATCGAGTTTCTGGTGTCCAACTGGATCGGGGTTCACCCGATGGCGCTGGTGCATCCCGAGCGCGTCTCGGACCCCGCTGTGCGGGCCGAGATCCGACGCCGTGCCGCGGCACATCCCTCTCTTCCTGAGTTCTTCATCGATCGACTCGCTTCCGGCGTGGCTCAGATCGGCGCCGCGTTCCATCCCCGGCCTGTCATTGTCCGATTCAGCGACTTCAAGACCAACGAGTACGCGGGTCTTCTCGGCGGTGCGGCGTTCGAGCCCAAGGAGGAGAACCCGATGATCGGATTCCGCGGAGCATCCCGCTACTACGACGACCGCTACCGAGAAGGCTTCGCCCTCGAATGCGCCGCCATCCGCCGCGTGCGGGAGGACATGGGTCTCAAGAACGTGATCGTCATGATCCCATTTTGCCGCACGCTTGGCGAGGCTCGCGCGGTCCTGGCGGAGATGGAGAAGCACGGCCTCCGCCGCGGCGAGAATGGGATGCAGGTCTACGTGATGTGCGAGATCCCCAACAACGTCATCCTTGCCGACGAGTTCAGCGACCTGTTCGACGGGTTCTCGATCGGCTCCAACGACCTGACCCAGCTCACCCTCGGTGTCGATCGCGACTCCGATCTCTTGACGCACCTGTTTGACGAGCGAGACCCTGGCGTTAAGAAGCTCATGGAGACCGTCATTATCAAGGCCCACGCCAAGGGCCGCAAGGTCGGCATCTGCGGCGAAGCGCCCAGCAACTACCCCGAGTTTGCCGAATGGCTCGCCGGCGTCGGGATCGACTCAATGTCATTGAATCCGGATTCGCTGCCCAGCGTGGCGCGGCGGTTAGTCGGTGCGGCGTCTGCATCGGCCGCAGAGGTGATGGTCTAGACCAAGGCAGGGCCCCTGTAGCCCAATGAGGAGCAAGTCGACATGGAAAGCGCGACAACAGCATCATCCGAGAACACCAGCGTCATGCGTCGCGAGATCGAACGCCTCAAGACGGATTTCGAGCGTTTGCGCTCGGACCTCTCCGGACTGACGGAGGATGCCGCCAGCACGGCACGAGTCGGAACTGCTGAGGCCAAGGAACAGCTCGCTCAGGGGGCACGGGCCGCCGCAGCCAGGGGTCGAGAGTCCGCGGAGGCCATCGAGGACCAGGTTGCGGCCCACCCATTCATGGCTCTCGCGGCCGCTCTGGCGGTCGGGCTAGTCGTCGGGGTGGCGATCTCGCGTAAGGACTGACCGGTGAAGACCCTTACCGAACTCATCGTGCGCGTTGCCGACCTCGCCGAAGCGGAAGGCCGGACCCTTCGGGCCATGACGGTCCGTCTGGCCCTCGGGATCGCCATGATCATCGTCGCGGCAGGCGCGGCTGTCGCAGGGATCGGACTCCTACTCGGGGCCGTCTACCTGGTGACCGCGGGATGGGCCGGGGCAGCCGCCGGAGCTGCAACGGCCGGTGGGCTGGCGCTCGGCATAGGAGGGCTAATGGCATGGCTAGGCCGCCGAACAGGAACATGACCGATATCGCCGATGCGAAGGAGCATCTGCGTGAGCTGGGGCGAAAGGACTCGGCCAGCGTCTTCGGAGTTTCGCTCGCGCAAGCCGGCACCCTGCTAGCCGTCGGAGGGCTACTGGGACGCATGCTCGCCGCGCGCCGCAAAGACCCCATTAGCATCCCTCTTCGTGATCTTGTCCTTCGAGTTGGCATGACGGTGGCGCCGTTGCTGATCCAACAACTCATTGGGTGCCGGTCAAGACGCACCCAGACGACTCCGGGTGAGGAAGACAAAGCAACTGCCGACTAGCAGCTACTCGTCGCTCGCCAACCCCGACGTGATCAAGGAATATCCGATGGACCACCTCAAGAACATCCTCGTCGCCGTGGACTTCTCGTCCTGCTCGGCCGCGGCCCTGAAACAAGCGGCCCGCATCGCCACATTGAATCGGGCCCGGGTCTCAGCTCTCCATGTTGTCGAAATCCCCGCGTACGCGCTCCCCGAGGGATCATTCCTACCCATCGACCTGCTGCCCCCGGTCGATCTTCTACTGTCCGAATCCCGGGAGCGTTGGACACAATGGCCTCCAGCCCGGGAACTCGGGGGGACGGTGGCCTTTGAGTGTGTGCTGGGACTCCCGAGGATGGAGCTCCTTGAGCGAACCCGGCAAGGAGCGGTCGACCTGCTCGTCGTTGGTGCGCATGGAGACTTTGATGCCAAGCGCGGGGTAGGCTCGATCGCGGGCGCGTGCGTCCAGCGGGCCGGGACGAAAGTGCTGGTGGTACGCGAGGGTCAGACCGGACCGTTCAAGTCTGTGGTGGCGTGCGTCGATTTCTCGGGCACGTCGAAGCTCGCTTTGGAGCAGGCGGTCCGCATCGCCGCCCAGGATGGCGCCGTCCTGCACATCCTTCATGTGTACGCCGACCCGTGGCACGGGCTTGGCCCGCCAGCCGACATCAAGGCCAACCTGCCAGACATCAATGCACGCTACAAGCAGTCCGTCGAACAGCATCTTCGTTCGTTCTGCGAACCGCTGTCGCACGAGATGCGTGCTCTCAAGGCGGCTTTCCATGTCGAGCAGTTCGGCGAAGGAGGGCACGGCAAGGGCATTGTGGAGTTTGTGGCACGTGAACGGTGCGACTTGGTCGTACTGGGAACGCGGTCCAAGTGGAACGCCCGGGACTTCTTCTGGGGCTCGACGGCGGAGCGTGTCGTTCGAGAGGCGCCCTGTTCTGCGCTAGCCGTCAAACCGTCAGACTTGGAGCAAGGGGCCAACTCCCTCTCCGAGCGCTGAAGGCCATCCTCAAACTCTTGAAGGACTCGGCCGGTTCGCCCGGAAAAACGGTCACACACCAAGGAGCACGCAGAGTGCACGCTTCTGTTCCTGCGACAGTCCCGACCACGCGCCCACTATGCCTCCCAGTAGCTCATCCTGAGCGCCAAGCAGAACGCCTAGACGCCCCCAATCACCGGCATTCAGAGCCTGCAGAAGTGCCGTAATTGCCGTAGAATCAAGCCTTTGGCCCCGTGGCGGAACGGCAGACGCAGCGGACTTAAAATCCGCATTCGCGAGAGCGGAGTGTGGGTTCGACTCCCACCGGGGCCATTGGGTCGTTTGAACCCTTTGGATCGGCGTAGCGGGCGTTGGTGGATTGCGGTATGCTGGTCGCTTTTCGGGTGACACCACCATGGGAGTTGTATGAAGCACATCACGCGTTCGCGCCGCGAGTTTCTGAGTCAGATGACGGTTGGGGGGGCGGCGGCGTTGGCCGCGCCGAGGTTTGGGTGGGCGTTGTCTGATACTCGGTTACGGGTGCTCTCGATCGGGGTGGTGGGGACGATCGGGGAGGCGGACCGTAAGACGATCGCGTCTCACCCGCTGGTGGACATGGTTGGGTTGTGTGACATTGACTCCAACGCCCTGGCCCAAGCGGCGAAGGACCACCCCAAGGCGTTCACGGCGGCAGACTACCGCGAGGTCTTTGACAAGCACGGGGACAAGTTTGACGCGGTGATTGTGTCCACGCCGGACCACTCGCACTGCGCGATCATGACGCTGGCGCTGTCGCGCGGGAAGCACGTGTACGGGCAGAAGCCTTTGGTGCATGAGTTGGAGGAGCTTCAGATCCTGGGTGAGGCGAGCCGGGCCCGCCCGAACCTGGTCACGCAGACGGGGGCGCAGCGCATCCAGCACGCGGCCCGGCGGGCGGCGGTGGACATCCTCAAGGGCGGGGGCTTGGGGCGAGTGGTCGAGGTGCATATCGCGTTTGGCGGGGGTGCGCTGGCCGGTGGGTTTTATTTCGCGGATGGGAAGCTCGGCGATCCGATCGAACCGCCCAAGGGGTTTGACTACAACCTGTGGCTGAACGGGGCGCAGGAGGAGCCGTGCCGCCCGAACATGGTGCAGCGGCAGTGGCGGAGTTGGTGGAAGTACGGCGGGGGGCAGATCGCGGACTGGGTGGTGCATACGACGGACGTGGTGTTTTACGCGTTCCCGGAGCTGCAGAGTCCGACGCAGGTCTGCACGCGGACGCCGTCGCGGGACTTGTCGAACTTTCACGCCGACCGAGTGCTGTCCACGCTGACGTACCCGGTGAGCGGGGAGAAGTTCGCCAACTCGACCTGCAATTTCTATTTCTACGACAGCGAGTTGAAGCCTGATCGAGCGCAGCTGGGGATTGGCGAGGGCAAGTGGCCGAGCGGCGTGCTGACAATCGTGGTGTGCGAGGGTGGGACGCTGGTGCTTGCGCCCGAGGGGCCGCTGGAGATCTGGCGTGAGGGGAAGATGACCGACGGGTTGCAGTGGCCCGGGCTTCCTGCGTATGAGGCGTTCAACCACTGGCACGCGTGGGTGGACAAGGCGGTGGGCAAGAGCACGCCGCACCTGTGGTGCCCGTTCGCGGTGGGGCTGCGGTGTACGGAGCCGGGTTTGCTCGCGGTGAAGGCGGCCAAGTACCCCGGGCAGGTGCTGGACTGGGATCGGAAGAAGCTCGCCTTCACGAATCACCCGGGGGCGACGAAGACGATCGTTCGGCGCGAGTACCGCAAGGGGTTTGAGCCGGTCCGTGCGGGGTGAATGTGCGGCGCGGACGATGGGTCGCGCCGGTCGGCTTGGGTGGATCGAGGCCGTAGGCTCGGGGCGATCTTGGGGTTGGCGCGTCTTGCGCCGTTCGTAAGACCTTGCGCCCTGCATGAGGCGATGTAACGAAAGAACGAGGGCTCGCACACGCCGAGGTGTGCGAGCCCTGTATCAGCGCGGACCCCGGTAGGGGGAAGCTAGCGAGTGATGACGTAGGCCGCGTCGATGGCCTTGGCGATGCGGACGCGTGCGTCGTCGAGGTGTGCCTTGGTGTACGGGTCGGGGGTTGCACCCACGCCCTTGGCGGCGAGTTCGTCGACGCGTTTGAGCTCGGCGCGGGCGATGGTGGAGATGGCGCGGAGCGAGGCGCTGTTCACGTCTGTGAGCAGGGAGAGTGTGATGAGCCGTTCGAGGTGCTCGCGCTGGAGGTTTCGGCGGAGCGAGGAGGTCATGGGTTTGGCCGGCGAGTAGGAGCCAGCGGGGGACTTGTACTCGCGCCAGGCGTTGTCGGTGATTGCGCGAACGACTTCGGCCATGGTGATGGGGTTGTCGGCGTCGGCGGTGCGGAACTCGTTGTCGTAGAGACGGCGCAGGGTGGTGCTGTTCATGAGCATGGAGAGCGCGAAGCCCTGCGCGCCGCCGACGCTGTCGTGGACGGTGTAGCTGGCGTCCTGGATGATTTCGCCGATGGCCTGCGGGTCGTAGAAGTGCTGCTTTCCGAGGTGGCGGATGATGTCAGGGGTGAGCCCGTAGGCGTTGTCCTCGAACGCGTTGTCCATGATGAGTTTGAGGGCACGGCGTTGGGATTCGGCGGGGATGTCCTGGACGGGCGTGCGGTTTCCCGGATCGCCCTTGGCGTCGTTGTTGAGGAACGACCCGCCGACCCAGCGGGAGGCGATGGAGAGCATCTGGAGTTGCCCGCCCATGAGGGACTGCCAGCGTTTGCGCGCGACCGACCACGACTCGCCGTCCTTCACGACCTTGTCGAGCAGTTTGCCGCGGACGTCCTGGATGAGCCCGAGGCGGCTCTCGGCGAATTGGAGGTTGTCGGCGCCCAGATCCCAGGTGTTGTTGCGCGGGTCGGAGTCGATCGAGATGGCGGCCTGCGATTGGTAGATGAGCTGAGGTTCTCCGGCCTTCTTGCGGAGCTCGTCGAGTTGCTCTTCCGGGCCGTAGCCGTAGGCGATGACCCAGCGGTCGTATGGGCCGACGGTCGGGGTGGCGTAGGGGCCTTGGACGTCGCCGAGCTTGTAGTTGATGTTGGCGGCGGCGTAGTCCATGACCGAGCCGATGGTTGGGCCGGAGAATCCGGGCGTGTTGATTTCCTTGAGGGTGTGGATGTTGCTGGCGATCATGTTGTGCTGGAGGCCCATGCAGTGGCCGACCTCGTGGGCGGAGATGTAGCGGATCATCTGTCCGACGAACTCCTCGGGGAGGTCGTCGAGTTGGTCGGGCGAGGAGGGCGTGATGACTCCGGCGGCGAAGGCGGCGTCGGCGAGGGACATGTCGAGGGCGAGCAGTTCGCCGATCTTGCAGCCGCCCCCCCCCATCGCGGCCGAGGACCATGCGGCGTGCGCGGATGCGGCGTCGCTGGGGGTGCCGTGTTCGGCGTGGAGTTTGGAGTTTGCTTCGCGCTGGGCGGGGGAAGCCAGGCGCAGGCGGGGGTCCCAGGTGGGGTGGGAGTCCAACCACGCCAGGGCTTCGGGTCCGAACGCGTGCTCGGTGAGGGCGATGGAGAAATTGTCGAGCATTCCGCGGACGGCGCGCGTCAGGCCTTGGTGCCAGACCACGCCGGCGTTGAGGATTTCGCCGGTCTGGGGGTTGGTGCGGCTGGGTCCGATGGCGTATCCGAGGTCGCTGACGTTCCAGCGGAAGAAGTTGTAGCGCGAGTCCTCGGGGTCCTTGTCCATGTGCGCGCCGGTCTGGGCGTCCTGCTGGTACACCACCACCGCGCTATCAACGCCGATTTCGGCGAAGGCCTGGTTCCAGAGCAGGATGCCCTCGCGGACGTAGCGGCGGAAGCGGACTGGCGTTGTGCTCTCGATATACCAGACGATTGGTTGCTTGGGCGGGCTCATTTTCAGGTTGGGCGAGGCCTTCTCCACGCTCCAGCGGTTGATGTACCGGTCGGTGACTTCCTTGGAGGCGGTCTTGGCGAAGTCCTCGTGGTAGTTGTAGAAGTACCCGAACTTCGGGTCGGCCTTGCGCGGCTTGAATCCGGGCGTGCCGCTGAGTTCGCCGATGGAATAGGCGAAGCGCACGAGCTGTCCGTCGGGGCGCGGGGCCTGGAACTCAACCACGACGTTCTTGGGGAACGCCTTGGTTTTGGTGAGGCGTGTGAGGCTCGGGTTCACTGCGGGGAGATCCGGGCCGTACCCGCCGTAGACGGAGCTACCGAAGAACTTCGGAACGTCCCTGGTCGCCATGGTGGCGAGGTCGATGACGGGGCGGCCGCCGGACATCGCGATGATGGGGGTGGTTGTGAGGACGCGGCCCGTGAACAACTGCTTGACGGAGTCCTTGGCCTCGGTATCGCCGCTGGTTGCGACGCTGAAATCGGGGGCGACGAGCGCGAGTTGCTTGTCGTAGCGCTCCCACTTGACGTAGTGGGTCGGACCCATGACGCCCGCTTCGGGGTCGCCGGCGGTGACGGTGCAGGCGATCATGAGCAACTGCTGGGCGTACCCGTCGGGCAGGACGGCCAGGAGTCTGCCGGTTTTCTCATCCTTGTAGAGGTCGTAGAGCGGGGGCGTGCCGTCGGCGATCGAAACGACCTTGGTCATTCCCTCGATTACCTTTTCAAACGGCGGGAACTCGGGTGCCTTGGCCGCGCCCCCCTCGGGCGATCCGGGTCCGCCCGCGGGTTGGGCGACGGAAGGCACGGCGAGGGCGATGGCGAGGCCGGCGGCGGCGAGCACCGATCGGGCCCACACGGGTTTGCTTCCAGCGTTGAACTCGGCTTGGTTGGCGGGCACGTTTGCGGGCATGATGGTCTCCTGAACCAATGTTGAACACGGGGTGGATGAGATCTTCGTACCAGCCCCGAGGAGGCGTGGTTGCAGAGGGCGGGCGGGAGGCCGCACTTGTTGAACGGGGGTGCGCGAGCGGGTTGTTTCGGTTCGCGTCTTGATCGCGGGACGGGTGCGTGACTCGGGGCGTGCGGGCCGTGTGCTTGGGTCGGTACTGGGATACGCGTGGGTTGGTCTATTTCTTCCGTGGGTCTGGGCGCACCTCGATCCGCTGTTGAAAGAGTGTCCCGTCCACGGTCAGGCGCACCGTGTATGTCCCGGGGGGCACCCAGTCGCCGAGCGGGTCGAACGGGGTGTCGTTCCAGATGGCGGAGATTGGGAGCGATCGGCGCTCGGGGGTGGTTGGTGGAAGAGTGCCAGGTGGGTTGACGGGTTGGTTCTTGGCTTGGGCGGGCGGCGGGCGGCGCAGGTCCCAGACAAACCGGTGCGAGCCTTTCGTGACTGGCAGTGCTTGGTGCGGACGGGCCCAGCCGGGCATCACCGTGAGTGAATCGGGGTTCACCGCGGGCGCTGGATCGTCGCTGGAGTAACGTCGCGCAACGCTCCCGGCGACGTCGATGATCTCGAGGACGACGGCCTTGGCGTCGGCGGGCAGGAGGTAGTCGAGCATCGCTCCGTCGGGCGGGTTGCGACCGGCGGGCTCTTCGACGGGGAGCGGGGTATCGGTGTTGAGGTTGCGGGCGAGTTGGTACGCCGGAGGTGGAGCGAAGAGGATCGGTTTCCCGGCCGCGGCGGTGCCGGCGGCGAGTTGGCGGAGAAGGCTGAAATTGTCGAGTATCCAGAAGGATCGCCCGTGGGTGCCGATAGCGAGGTCGTCGTCGTGGATGACGAGGTCGCGGATGCTGGTGGCGGGCATGTTGAGGCGGAGCGGGTGCCAGTGGTCGCCGTCGTCGGGTGAGAAGAAGACGCCCAGCTCGGTCCCGCAGAAGAGCAAGCCCGGGCGCTTCGGGTCTTCGCGGACGGTGTTGACCGGGCCGTCGGGCAGACCGGTGACGATCTCCTGCCAGGTTGAACCGGCGTCGTGGGTGCGGAGGATGTGGGGCTTCTGATCGTCGAGGCGGAGTCGGTTGATGGCGGCGTAGGCGGTCTTGGCGTCGAAGCGTCCGGCGTCGATGAGCGAGACCTTGCTCCAGGGCGACATGGTGGGGAGCTTTGGCGTGATGTCGTTCCAACTGGTTCCTTGGTCGGTCGTGAGGTGGATGAGCCCGTCGTCGGTGCCGCACCAGATGACGTTGGCGTCGACGTAGGACGGGGCGATGGTGTAGATCACGCCGCGCTGCTTCATGGATTCGATCTCGGACGAGCGGTACTTGCCGATGCTGGGAGGGAGATCGGGGCGAGGGCGGGTGAGGTCGGGGCTGAGGACGCTCCAGTGTTCTCCGCCGTCCCTTGTTCTGAGCAACATCTGAGCGCCGAGGTAGAGCGTCGTGGGATCGACGGTGGAAAAGATGAGGGGAGAGGTTCGCAGGAATCGCAGGCCGAGACCTTGGCGGTCGGGGCCGACGTGCTCGACCTCGCGTGTGTCGCGGTGGTAGCGGGTCATTTTGCCGCCGTAGATCAGGTTGGGATTGAGCGGGTCGGGGGCGATGTAGGCGTACTCGTCGGCGCCGACGGGGCTCCAGTCGCGGAAGGTGATCTGCCCGTCGCTGCCGCGGCTGCAGATCCCGACGGAGCCGCTCTCCTGCTGCCCGCCGTAGACCCAGTAGGGGAACTGGTTGTCGGTGATGACGTGGTAGAACTGCGCGGTCGGTTGGTTGTACCAACTGCTCCAGGTGGCGCCGGCGTTGACGGAGATTGTGGCGCCCTGGTCACTGGCGAGGAGGATGATCTCGGGGCGGAGAGGGTTGATCCAGACGGTGTGGTAATCGTCTCCGCCGGGTGCGCCTTTGATGCAGACGTAGGACTTTCCGGCGTCGGTGGAGCGGTAGGTGCTGGTGTTTGCGACGTAGAGGGTGTCGGGGTCTTTGGGATCGACGCGGACTTCGGCGAAGTCAAAGCCGCGTCCCCAGAGGCGTGGCTCGGTGCTGACTTGGGCCCAGGATTCTCCGGCGTCGTCGGAGCGGTAGATGCCGCCGGATTCGGGCGCGTCGACGGTCGCGTACATCCGTTGTGGGTTGCTGGGGGCGATGTCAAAGCCGATGCGTCCCAGCCCTTGTTCGGGCGTGGGGAGCCCGCGGGTCAGGCGGCGCCAAGTGTCCCCGCCGTCGGTGGACTTGTAGAGCCCGCTGCCGGGGCCTTGCCACGATCCGTTCTCCCACGGGGCGTGGCGCGACTCGAAGAGATCGGCGAAGATGGTGTTGGGATTGGTGGGATCGAAGGCGAGCGCGACCGCGCCGGTGTCGGGGTCTTTGTAGAGAACCTTCTCGAAGGTCTCGCCGGCGTCGAGGGAGCGGAAGACGCCGCGTTCCTGGTTGGGTCCGTAGGGGTGCCCGAGGACCGCGACGAAGATCCGTTTTTCGTTGCGTGGATCGACGATGATGGAGGCGATCTGCTGTCCGTCTCGGAGCCCCAGGTGCTTCCAGGTTGTGCCGCCGTCGCTGGAGCGGTACATCCCGTCGCCGGTGGAGAGGTCGGGGCGTTGCAGGCCTTCGCCGGAGCCGACGTAGAGCGTCTGAGGGTTGGAGGGCGCGACGGCGATAGCCCCGATCGATCCGGTTGGTTGGGTATCGAAGATGGGAGTCCAGACGCGGCCGGCGTCGGTGGTCTTCCAGACGCCGCCGTTGCTGACGCCGATGTAGAAGGTGTTGGGTTGCTCGGGGATTCCGGCCGCGCCGACGGTGCGTCCGCCGCGGTGCGGTCCGATGCAGCGCCAGGAAAGGCAGTCGTAGGAAGAAGGGTCAAGCTGCGCGAGCGACAAGGGGACGACGGCGAGGAGGGAGAGCATGACGAACTTGTAGTGGAACGACGCGGCGGTGTCAAAGGTCTGGGGCGATGAGGCGGAGGTATGATGGGGGCGTGAGCCGGGAGGGGTTTTCACGGAGTCTGCGCATGTCCACGCCCAACACCGTCCGCCTGCACCGAGTGCTCCGATGCCCTGCGGATCGGCTGTACCGTGCGTTGCTGGAGCCCAAGGCGTTGTGCAAGTGGATGCCGCCGCACGGGTACGTTGCGGAGGTGCATCACTCCGATGCGCGGGTCGGCGGCGGGTACAGGATGTCGTTCACGAATTTCCGCACGGGGCAATCGCATTCCTTCGGCGGCAGCTACGTCGAACTGACGCCGCCAGCGTCGGCGGGCGGGCAGGGCGTGCTGCGGTATACGGACAAGTTCGACGATCCGAGCATGGCGGGCGAGATGCGGGTGACGATCACGCTCCGCACGGTGGTCTGCGGCACGGAGCTGACGATCGTTCAGGAGAACGTGCCGGATCAGATCCCGGTTGAGGCTTGCTATCTCGGCTGGCAGGAGTCGCTGTCGCTGCTGGCGATGCTGGTGGAGGCGGAGGTTCCGTGACGTGGGCACGCATGCTCGGAGGTCGGGGCGTCGCTGGACGGAAGAAAGTGCAACCTTGGAGCGCTCACGCGGTAGACGCGTCTGTCGGCGGGTGCAGAGCGAAGAAGGGGGCGGCGAGCGGTGATGCGAGGAACGGCGAGGGCGCTGGTTGTTGTTCTGGTTGGGGCGTTCGTTGCGTGTTGCGAGGCGCTGCCGCAGGGGAGTGCGGGCAGGGCGAGCACGAGTGCGGAGGTTTCTCGGCGAGCGGTCGATTCACAAACGGCGGACCGTGTGACGGACCTGGAGGCGTTGCGGGATGGGCTTGCGTCGCGGCATGCCGATCCGTTCTTCCGCGTAAGCAGAGGTGAGTTTTTCGCGTCTGTGGAGGCCCTCAAGGCCCGGGCGGGCGAGCTTGACGAGAGCGCCTGGCTCGTCGAACTGCACAAGCTGGTGGCGACGATCGGCGATGCGCACACTCGGTTGGCGATCGTGGCGGGCAAGCCACCGTGCCAAACCAGCATCCCGATCCGTTTCGTGGGGCTGGCCGATGGATTCTTCGTTGAGGCCGCGCCGACGGGGCACTTGGGGCTGCTGGGCGCGCGGTTGGTGGCGGTTGAGGGCGTGCCCGTTGAAGACATTGCGCGGCGCATGCACGGGTTCATGCCGTCGGAGACCGACACTGCGGCACGCGAGGTGGCAGCGGTGTATCTCAAGTATGACCGTGTGCTGCACGCGCTGGGCGTGATTCACACGCCGGGGCGTGTGACGTACACCGTTGTCGGCGGTGCCGGAGGCCAGGGTGACGCCACGCGCGACGATACGCTCAACGCGATCGTGGATCAGAGTCCGTGGGGCGGGGAAGTGGCACCGAACCCGAGCAAAGTGAAGCTGCCGGTGGGGCGGGTGACCCGGAAGGAGCCGTACTGGCATCAGTTCCTGGGCGAGCCGCGCGTGCTGTACTGCCGGTACGACCACTGCGCCGACGCGCCGGAGAAGAGCGTTTCGGCGTGGACGCGTGAGGTGATGGCCGAGGTTGTCGCCACGTCTCCGCGAGCGGTAGTCATCGACCTGCGCCACAACCCGGGCGGGAACTCGGGGCTGCTGTTGTCGCTGGTCGCGAAACTGCGCGAATGGAAGAACGAGGCTGGGGAAGAGAAGGGGAACACGACGCCGGCGCGTGGCGTGTACGCCCTCATCGGCCCGGCGACGTTCTCATCGGGCGTGACCAACGCGCTGAACCTGAAGGAGTTCGCGGGCGCGGTGCTCGTGGGCGAGGAGCCCGGGCAGGCGATCGGTTCGTTCGGGGAAGTGCGGCGGTTCACGCTTCCCAAATCAGGGCTGGAGGTCAGCTATGGATCGACGATCCGTGACGACCCGAAAAACCCGGTGCCGATCCTGCCCGATATTGCTGCGCCGATGACTTCGGTCGAGTTCTTCGCGGGGCGCGATCCGGCGATGGAAGCGGTGATCTCGGCACGCTAAGCGGGCGGGCGCTTCGAGCGCGTGCGGGTGGTTGACGGATCGAAGGCGAACGACGAGAATGGCGTCGTTCGTCGAGTCCATCAACCCATGCACCCCACGGCCGCATCCATCCTCATCACCTGGCGACGCAATGGGCAGTAT
This sequence comes from Phycisphaerales bacterium, assembly GCA_044221955.1. Classification (GTDB taxonomy): domain Bacteria; phylum Planctomycetota; class Phycisphaerae; order Phycisphaerales; family UBA1924; genus CAZCPB01. Next base: position 36,924 of record JBGAOD010000008.1, read on the forward strand.
GCCGGTCGCCTGGTCGGCGGCCTGACGCCAGCGCAGTGGAGCGCGCAGCCGATTGCGGGTGTCACGCTGAACCACCCGGCGTGGGTTCTGTGCCATCTCAACGTGTACGCCCCGATCTGCACGGCCATGCTGCGCGGACAGGCGTTCACCGATCCGATTGAACATCGCTTCGGGCAGACGTCGGAAGTCAGCGCTGATCGGAGCGAGTACCCGGCGGGCTCGGCGATTTGGGGCGAGTACGAATCGTTGCACGCCGAGGCGGAACGAGCGTTGAACGAGGCGGCACCATCGATGTTCGCGGCCGTGAACCCGCTCGAACGCTGGCGAGGCGTTCACCCGACTGTCGGCGACATGCTCGTGACGCTGATGGTCAAGCACGAATCGGGGCACCTCGGGCAACTCTCGGCGTGGCGGCGGGCGATGGGGATGGCGCGGGTGCCGATGTGATCCGCCAACAGAAAGAAGTCCTTGATGCCCTTCAATCATTTTGAGCAGTTGGTATGTGAGTGGTACGAGTATCAAGGATATCTCGTGCGAAGAAATGTTCGTGTTGGAATACCGATGGGGGGTGGGTCGGGGCGAGAACTCGATTGCGTCGCGTTCCACCCGAAACACAAGCATCTCATCCATGCCGAAGTCGGTTGGGATTTCGATTCGTACGCGGACCGCGACAGGCGGTACACCACCAAGTTCGAGGCCGGTCGTCAGTATGCACGCGCTGTCTTTGATGGCCTGCCACTTCCAGACATCCTCGATCAAGTCGCTTTCCAAGTTCAAGGTTCGAGAGGCATTTCGACACTTGGAGGATCGCCGGTTATCCTTCTCAGTGAATTGTTGAAGCGAATCACCGACGAACTCGTCAATCGTTCAATCATGAACAGCGTCGTACCGGAAGGGATGCCGTTGCTTCGTACAATCCATGTGATGACAGAGTACCGGTCTCTCCTCTTCACCTGAAAAGGCACCTCCATGGCCAAGTCTCACGCGGATCCGAACAAGAAGTACGTCTCGCACGCCCTGGCCGAGTGGGCGACGGCGTTGAAGTACGAGCATCTTTCGCCCGCTTCGATCGAGAAGGCGAAGCTTTTCTGGTTCGATTCGATCGGGTGCGCGCTCGGCGGGTCACAGCAGGACGACGCGAAGATTTTGCTGGCGCACCATCAAGAGATGGCGGGGGACGGGGCGGGACGCCCAGGCTCGCAGGGTTCAGCGAGCGCTGGACCCTGCACCTGCTTCGTGTCGGGCTTCAAGACCAACCCCGTTGATGCCGCGTTCGTGAACTGCCACATGATTCGCGCGATGGACTACAACGACATCTACTGGAAAGCCGACCCGTGCCACCCGTCGGACATTCTCGGCGGGCCGCTGGCGCTGTGCGAGATGCTCGGGCTCTCCGGGCGTGACCTGATCCTGGCGACGGTGATCGCGTATGAGGTTGAGCAGCGTCTGTGCGAGTTTGGTCAGCCGGGCGTGCGTGAATATGGCTGGCACCACGCCACGCTGACCGCGTTCGCGGCTCCGATCGCGGCGGGGCGTGTGCTGAATCTCACCGTTGACCAGATGGTTCAGGCGATCGGGATCTCCGCGAGCCGCACGTTTACGCCGGGCGCGGTGACGGCGGGCAAGCTCACGAACATGAAGAACACCGTCGATCCGTGGGCGACGCGGATGGGCGTGGAGTCGGCCTTGCTCGCCAAGCGCGGGTACTCGGGGCCCGAGCACATTTTCGACGGCAAGGAAGGGCTCTACGCCGTGTTTGGGCACGTGCAGTACAAGGGTGCCCCGGCGAAGTTCGATACGGCGATGCTGCTCGACAAGCTGCCGAAGGCCACGGGGGATCACTACCGCATTCTTGATTGCGGGATGAAGAGTTTTCCCATCGAGGCGCTGTCGCACGCGCCGTTGACTGCCATGATGAAGTGCGTGAAAGAGAACGGGATCACGCCCGCGGAGGTTGCCGAGATCAAGGTGGAGGTGATCGCGCGGGCGGCGGATATTCTCGGCGATCCGCACAAGTACCGCCCGGACAGCAAGGAGACGGCGGACCACTCGCTGCCGTACTGCATGGCCGTCGGACTGGTCGACGGCATGGTCACGCCGCTGCAGTTCAAAGAATCGCGGGTGATGGACAAATCTCTGATCCCGATCATGGACAAGGTCAAGGTTGTGGCGAACGACGAGTTTGAAGCGCTGTTCCCGAAGTTTCAGCCGTCGCGCGTGACGATTACGACGACGGGGGGCAAGAGTTTTACGGTTCGGGTGGACGTTCCCAAGGGTGACCCGCGGGACCCTATGAGCGCCGAGGAAATCGGCGTGAAGTTTCACGCGCTGGGCGGTGGCGTTCTTGGGAAATCGCGCTGCGAGACGCTCGCGAAGGCGATCCTCGCCATGGAAGCGTTGCCAGATGTTCGCGGGCTCATGGGGATGGCGTGCGTGGCGCGGTAGGTCGAGATGTGGCGGCGGGCCCGGCCCCTGCGTGGGAGAATCCAGTTGCACTATGAGAGTCGCTTGCGTTACGAGTCGGCCCGCATCCACGCGGCGGCGATCTACTGCTCCGACGGGCGTCTGGGTGAACACTTCGACGACTTTCTCCAGAACGGGCTGTCGCTCCCGCGTTACGACCGGGTCACGCTCCCCGGGGGACCCGCCTGCGTGGCGGGGCATCCGCAGGCACACCTGGAGGAGCAGGGTGTGGTGGACGAGCTGCACTTTCTCGTCGAGGTCCACGGCTTGCGGCGTGTGGTGCTCATCGCTCACCAGGGCTGCGCGTTCTACGCGACCCGGCTGGGGTTGAAGGAGCCGCGACTTGAGCTGGTGCAGCGTGCGGACCTCGTGCGTGCGGCCGCGTTCGTACACCGGGTCACCGGGCTCGACGCGATCGACGCGTTCTTTGCGAGGCTCGTCGAGGGGCGCGTGTGCTTTGAGAAGGTCGACGCCTAAGGCCTGACACCGCGTCATCGCCTCTTTACGATGTCTGCTGGAACAACGACCGTGCCGGGTTTTTTCACGCTGACGCGATCGCGGGCGAGGTCCCATTCCAAGAGTTTGGCGGTGATCGGAGAGGGCTTGGCGGGGTCGAAGAGGATCACGTCGTTGTTTTCCGATCCCGAGGCCGTCATCATCCGGCCCGCAGCGTCGTAGTCCAGCCGATCGGCTGTGAGCTCTTTCCCGGCCGATCGAGCCCAGACGGCGCCGGCGGCGGTGGCGCGGGTGAGGCGCACGCGGAGCTGGTCGGTGTTTGAGTTGGGTGGTGTCTGCGCGGGTTTGGAGTCCGAGACGTAGGCCACGACTTCCTCGCTTTCGAGTTCCGTGGCGTCGGGCGAACCGGGGAGTTGGTGGGTGATGCGGGCCCCGCCGCGGATGATGGCGGTGTTGGCGTTGCGGTCTGCGACGAAGCTGCCCTGCCAGGTGAAGAGCGAGTCGCCGCGTGTTGAGGGCGAGAGCTCGGAGGATCCGGGCGGGCGAGTGGCCCCGTTCGCGAGCGTTGTCGCTGGGTGTGCGGGCGATTCGCCGGGCTTTCGATCGGCGACCAGCAGCCTTCCCGCGCCGGGCACGGTCAGCGTGCCCAGCACGTCGTCGGCGCGGATCGTCGAGCCTTCGAGGTACTGCAGCCCGATCATGCGACGTGGTTGCGCGGGGTCTTCGGGAAGCTCGAACGTCGTGGATTGCACCGACGCGCGAGCGCCGTCGGCGGTGTCATCGAGAGAGCCGGAGATCGCCGCGCGGAGGAGGGTTCTCCGTTCTTTCGTGGAAGTGTCCGAAGTCGGCGAGCCCTGAGCCATCGTCCCGGGCGTCAGCTCGACGTGCAGTTTCTCGCCGGAGAGCGTGCGCTGGCTGGTGGGGTCGTGGTTCATCTCGGCGTTGACGCCGCCGCGGCAATCGACGAAGCCGGACTTATCGTCGAACGTCATGCCGAGGGTCCAGGAGGCCGTGCCGTTTTCGGCGGGCAACGGCGCGTCGGGGCGGGCTTTTCCGTCTGCACCAAACTCGGGGGCGTTGACTCCGAACGCGGTGATGTCCGCGTAGAGGTTCCGCGGTCCGCCGAACCTGAACGTTCCCGGGCCGAAGACTTCGAGCGATCGTGCGGAGCCGTCGAGGCGCATCTGGGTGCCCTCGATGCGTGTGTTGTCCTTTCCGATCGCGGCGTGCTCGCCCAGCAGGTCGGCGATCTGGGTGGCGGTGTTGGCACGGATCTCGTCGCCTTGGGCCCAGGTTCCGTCGTTGCGGGCGAAAAGGATGTTTCCTCGCGCGAGGACGTCGCTCACTTCGGTCCGGCCGTCGTTCGGATCGTGCGCTCCCTGCCTGGTTCCACGCGCGGGCGTGCCTCGCACGAGCCTTGCCTCGATGAGGTCCGCGAAGAGGTTGGTGTCTTCTCTCATCGCGGTTGCCGATCCCGCGAGGGTCACGAGCACGGGGTCCGAGGCGGTCGGAGCGTCGGGACGCGGGTCGAACAAAACGTCGAGACGTTGCGCGGAGACATTCCCGCCGCGGCCGTCCCAGGCGTTCGTGTTGTCCCGCGCCTGCAAACGCTTGAGCACGGTCGCGCCGGTCTTGCCCTCGGCCCGTGCTGCCGCCGGGAGGAACTCAACCTGGAGCCACCCCGCGTTGAGCCCGGAGTAGCGGTCCGTGCCGCGCACTTCCCCGGCGAGGGTGGCCGAGAGCAAAGATCCGGTCATGGTGCCGTTGGAGGTTGCGAAGAGGAAGTCGGCCTGTTCGTTCCACGTCACAATCCGGTTGAGGGGCGCGTTCACACGAAGGACTCTCGGGCCCGCGGACGGAGTTGAAGCAAAGACTCCTTGGGAGTCTGCAAGTTCTGTTGGGTTCGTCGGCGATGGGTCGTCTTGGAAGAGCGGGCTGGTCGTGTCGTTGTCGCCGGTCAGCATCAGTCCCGTGCCCTTGCCGAGGCTCCGCAGTTCGCCGGCGCTGGGGACCGACGCGACGCCGGTGTTGAGGTTGATCGAGAGGCGTTGCGCGAAAATCTCTCCGGCGCTGGGCAGGGTCAGGTGGACGCCGCGCGGTTGGGGCGCGCCCATGGCGATGTCGCGGGTTGTTGCGCCGTAGTCGAGCGTGGACGAGGTGCCTTCGCCCTTGCTGTCGCCGTCCTTGAACGCCACGAATGCGCCGGGCATTGAGGAAAAGCGCGCGGCGACCTCGTTGCCCTTGAGCGCGGGCGGGCGCTCGCCCAACGGCCTGATCTCGAGCGGGCCGGACCAGTCCAACAGCACTTCATCGCGGCCCGAAGCCAGCGGGGGCGCCGCGGTCCGCGGGCCGGTCTTCTCGGCATCCGAGCGGGCCACCCTTGCGGCCGGCTGTGCTTCGGCGCTGCCGGCGGCCGGGGCGACGGCCTTGGTGTCGGGCGCGGCCGCCTTGGAGGGCTTTGCCTGCGCGATCGCGTTGGGCGAGAGCTGGTTGTCTACAAGGTGGAGCCAGAGCTCCATGAGATCGCCGTCGATCGTGCGGTCGCCTTGGCGGAGCTTTACGGTATCGTGGAAGACCGCGTGGTAGAAAGTCTCAGGCTGGATCCGGGGCGGCGCGGCGGGTGACGCTGGCGAGGCCTGTGCGGCGGGCGCGGGCTGCGCCGGTGCGTTCGGCGCGGGCGCAGCACCGTCAGCCGGACGCGACTCACGCTCGCTCCCGGCCTGGTCTCGGTTCTTGGGCCGGAGCGTGAGCGTCTCGGACTTGGCGATGGTCAGCAGTTCGAGCCGCTCGTTCCTTTGGTTGTAGAGGATATTCAGGCCGGTGCCGGCGAAGTCCACCGTCGGTCCCGTCACCACGAATCGGTCCGGGCCGGTGAATTGGCCGGTCGTCATGTCGAACGTGAGGGTGCTGGTTGACAGCTTCAACGACGGCGAGTCTTTGGCGATATCAATCTCAGCGCCATCGGCGCGACGATCAAAGACGTTGATGATCACATTCCCGTCCAGAACGCCCGAATCCGGCTGCCCGCTGGGCCCCTGGGGGAGGAGGAACTTGGCGGTGTCCGAGCGGATGTAGATGGTGCGGCCGTCTTTGAGGTAGAGGTACGACTGCGGGAGGTCCGCGCGGTAGCGGTTGCCTTCGAGCGGATCGAGCGACGCGGACAGGATGCGGCCTGCGAGCCGGGTCGGATCGTTGCGGGAGGCCATGTCAACCTTGATCCCCTTGCCGCCGGTCGAGGTCGGTGTGCCCGCTCTCGTTGAGATCTTCCCGGCCTGGATCAACTCGGGAGGGGGCACCGCCCCGTCGTTCGGGAGCAACGCCGGGGCATTCTGTCCGGTTCGCTCCGAGCGAGTGAGCAGAAAGAACGAGACCGTGCCGATCGAAGCTGCGGCGAGTACGGCCGCGACAACGAGCCCCGCCGTGCGGGTTGATCCCCGGCGCGAATGCGGAAGAGCGCGAAAGGCGGCATGAGACCGGGTCGGCATGACAGAATAGTAAGCGCGTCGCGGGGGTGCCCCCGAGCTAGTCCTCGACCAGCCGCATCGCGATCAGATCCTGGACATCGAGAATCCCCACAGGTGCGCCTGTCGCCGCATCAACAACGGGAATCTCGTCCTGCCTGAACTCCCTGACCATCCGCACGGCGTCGCGGACGATCGATGACGACGGGAGCGTCCTGGGCGAGCGCGTCATCACACGCTCGACGGGCTGGTTGAGTTCCGCGGGGTTCCGCAAGATCAGGCGCCGCAGATCGCCGTCGGTAAAGATCCCCGAGAGCTTGCTGGTCGTGGGATCAACGAGCACGATCGCGCCGGGCCGACGCCCAACCTCGGCCGCACTCTCCAACGCCTGAGCAACGGTCACGCTGTGGGGGATCAGCGGCACTCCCTTTCCGAACGTAAAACGAAGAACGTCGGTGATGGGCCTGAGCAGCCCGCCCAGCGTCCCGCCCGGGTGCCGGCGCGCGAAATCCTCGCTTGTGAAGTTCCGCCGGCGCGCAGCCGCGAGCGCGAGGGCATCGCCCAGCGCCGCCGTGGCGGTCGTCGAAGAAGTCGGCGCGACAAACATTGGCCCGCCCGCCTCGCGCGTCACGCCCAGCCGCAGCCTCACCGTGGCCAGACGCTCGATCGTCGAGAGCCCGCCGCTCGCGCTCTCGCTCTCGGACGTGACCCGCGGCCCGCACGTGATCGCGATGATCGGCAGCTTGTCCTGGTTCAGGATCGCCGCCAGGTTCACCACCTCGTCGGTCTCGCCCGAGGCCGAGATGCACACGACCACGTCGTTCGCTCGGAACCGTCCCAGGTCCCCGTGCGCGGCCTCGGCGGGGTGAACGGCGTGCGAGGGGATGCCCAGCGAGGCGAGCGTTGCCGCGATCTTGGCCCCGATCAGCCCCGACTTGCCCATGCCTGAAATAAGCACGGTCCCGCCCGATTCCGCGCATCGCACCAGCAGCCCGACCGCGTCGTGGAACTCCGGGCCCACCCGTTCCACCAGCCCCAGCACGGACTCGGCCTCTTCTTTGAGGACCGCCCGCACGAAATCCCGTTCTTCGCCGAGCTGAGACGGCGTCGGCGGAGCGTGAGGATGGGAAAAGCCCGGCTTCTGATCGGCCATGAGACAAGCGTAGACTCCGGGGCGAAGATGAAACAGACGCGGGCACCCTCCCGCCCACGACCTCGCCCTTCTCTGTGCCGCTCCGTGTCCCCCCGTGGTGAATCTTCTTTGAGGACGACCAAGACCGAGGAGTCCCCCGCGTGCTGACCGACGACTATCGCGTCCAACTCGAAGCCTTCGAGGGTCCGCTCGACCTTCTTTTGTATCTCATCCGCAAGAACGAGGTCGACGTGACGGACATCCCCGTCGCGGCGATCACCGAGCAGTACCTCGGCTTCCTCAAGGGGATCGAGCGGATCGACATCGAGATCGCGGGCGAGTTCCTCGTCATGGCCGCCACGCTCATGGAGATCAAGTCGCGGATGCTCATGCCGCGCCCTGCGGACGCCCCGCGCGAGAACCTCGCTGAGCTCTCCCCCGCCGAGGACCCTCGCATGGACCTGGTCCGCCAGCTCCTCGCGTACAAGCAGTACCGCGACGCGGCGAGCGCCCTTGAAGAGAGGGCCGACGAGTGGTCCCACCGATACCCCTCCGGCCGGGCCGGCGTCGATGACGAACGCCTCCGGGCCGCGATGGACGAGATGGGAGATGTCGAACTCGAGGACCTCGAACTCATCGACCTCGCGGCGGCCTTCCAGCGCATCGCCGAATCCGTCAACTTCGACCGCATCGGCGACCACCAGGTCAAGTACGACGACACCCCCATCGAGATCCACGCCGCCGACATCGTCGATTTGATCACCCGCGAGTCCGCGGAGCCCATGCAATCCGACCGCGGCGGCCTGGAGTTCGCGAGGGTCTTCGAGGGCCGCACGAGGGGGGAGATGGTGGGGCTCTTTATCGCCCTGCTTGATCTCGTTCGCCGCCAGCGTGTCGCGGTGCGGCAGGACGCCCGCGACGCGAAGATCTATGTCGGCCTGCGCCCGCTGGAAGAGACTTCAGAGCCCACGCCCGCGTGAAGAGTGGGCGTGCTTCTCCCGTGCCATCGAACTCTGCTTCAGACTTCGATGGCACGAAAAACCCATCGCCACGGCCCGCCGTACCCTTCGGCAATGCCGCAGGACCCAGAAATCCTCGTCGAGCTGACCTCCGCCCGCACTGAGTTTGAAGCAGAGACGATCGCGGAAACCCTGCGTGCGGAGGGGATCCCGACCGAGGTCTTTGGGCTCAGCTCCCGCGTGGCACAGTGGGAGTTAGGCATCAATACCTCCCAGAAAATCATGGTCCGCCGCCAGGATTTGACCCGCGCGACCGAAGTCTTGAAGGCCAACAAGGCCGACTCTGTGGATCTGGATTGGTCCGAGGTGGACGTCGGCCAGCCAACTCCCGAAACGCACGGCCGCGGCCCGACGGTCGAGATCCAATCGACGGCGGGGGACGCCTGGAAACTCCGGCTTATTCTGGGATCAATCTTGGTCGTCGTCGGGGTGCTGCTGTGGGGGTGGGTGACCAAGGTGCAGAAGTGAGCGCAATTCGCGCAGAGGCGAAGCCCATCGTTCCGGGTAAGCGTTCGGGCAAAGTGAATATCGCGCCGCGCTGGATGGACCCTCATTGAAACATGCAAACCGTGCCGCTTGAGAACGCCGACCCGCGTGACTGCTTTCTGGCCCAACACCCCTGGGACCGGGCGTATCACGCGCTCTGGGTCGTGCTGGCTTGGGCGGTGCTGATCGCGGGCTTTGGGCCGGGGTCGGTCGGGCATCTGAGGGGGACGCGGGCGGCCGAGCCGCTGATCGTGGACGTTCACGCGGCGGTGTTCTCGCTGTGGGTGCTGCTGGTGAGCGTGCAGATCGGGCTCATCCGTTTCAAGCGGCCGCGCACGCACGCGCGGCTCGGGGTCGCCGGAGTTGTGCTGGGTTTGGCCGTGGTGGTGCTGGGGGTCGGCGTGGCGGTGACGATGGCGCGCGTGAAGTTTGCGAGCACCCACGACCCGCTCAGCTTCCAGCGGCTGTTTCATCAAATGATGGACATGGCGATCTTCGGGGCTTTTTTCACGGTGGGTTTGGTCAAGCGAGGAGACCCGGGGACGCACAAGCGGCTGGTGGTGCTCGCGACGACGGTGCTGCTGGGGGCCGCGTTTTCTCGCGTGGTTGGGCCTCGGGTCGGGGCGTTGCAGGCGATGCTGCCGACGGGGTGGGAGAGTGTTGCGTACTTCGCGGTGTGGTACGCGGGGGTGGGCGTGTTCATGGCCGGGGCGGTGGGGTATGACCTCTTGAGCCGGGGACGGGTGCATCCCGTGAATGCGTGGGGGATAGCGATTGTTTTGGTGTGTCAGATTGTGGTGACGGGGGTTGTCTTGTATGTTCCCGCGTGGTCGGGGGTGGCGCGGTCGGTGTTGTGGGGGGAATGATGGAGCATCGAAGTCGGAGGAACCGACTTCGATGGCACGGGGAGAGTTTGGAGTTCGATGCCACCCAGCCTACTGGCGGCCACGCCTTCAGCGTGAAGAGGTTGGGGGTGGTGGTATGTGGGGGTGTCGGGTTGGCAACATCGAAGTCGGAGGAGCCGACTTCGATGGCACGGTGGCAGTTTGGACTTCGGTACCCCAACCGATCAATTTGGCGGCCTCTTGATGAGCCAGACGTCTTGATAGGCGTATGAGTAACAGAGTATCCATTTGCCCGCGGGTGACCAGCAAATCTCTGCCGTTTCCGGAATCGTCACATCATCCAAAATGGTTGACACTCCCAGCGGCTTGCCCGTGGCATATTGAAAGCAGTCAATGTACATCGGACCTTGAACATGATAGGTTCCGCCAAAGATCATTCCTTGGCTTCCACGGACCGGCCCTTTCGCCGAAAGAACGGAGAACAAGCTCCTTTGGTTGTCGGTTGCCGCTTCGATAGCAACAGAACCCGACAGCTTCAATAGTGTATTGTTACACGTGATCGTGAAAACTCTATTGTGATCGCCGCCCTTGACGGCAAATGGACTGGAGCCCATGGAATCAGGAGCTCGCCCTGGTTCTATTAATACAATTTTCAAGTCAGAAGGTTTCATCAGGTCGCGACGGGTTACGATTGAGAGCTTGAAGTCTTTCCATAAATAGATGGGTAGGTCAGGCTCGCCGAGACGATCAAAGTCACCAATTTCAGCGAACGGCTCACGACTCTCTGCGATCATCACTACTTGATTGTGCGTTAACCCCCACATGAAAATGCCGTCAAGATCCGGATCGGCAGATTCTGCTACTAACAAACTACGAGCATCTACCAATAAATCGCGTGCACCTTTGCTGTATCCGTCCAGCGTCAGATGCGCCACCGCGGGTTGAGATGGAGATTTGCTTAAACCTGCGAAAATTGCGAGGTAAACAAGGAATACGAGGATCAAAAGGCCGGCGGCCACGCCAAGCACGTGTGCCGGGAGACGTGCTTTGTGATTCAGAGAAAGCATTTTAGAATCTTCGGAGGTCAAAGCTCGCCTGTGCCTGATCGGAACATCCGAGGTGGGCTCAGCTCGCCGTCGCCGTAACGCCTTCTATGGGGAGGACCGAAAAGAGTCCTATCTCACATCGGCTTCTTCTCAATCGTCACATCATAAACCTGCAGCAGCTTCTCTTTATCAAACACCATCTCCTGCCGCGACAGGCCGACCACGTCGTACTCGGTGGTCAGTTCGATCGCGTCGACCGGGCAGGCCTCTTCGCACATGCCGCAGAAGATGCAGCGGAGTTCGTCGATCTCGAACTTCTTGGGGTATTTTTCGCGGTCGTCCCAGGGGCTTTCGGCGGCCTCGATGTGGATGCAGCGCGCGGGGCAGATGGTCGGGCACATCATGCAGGCGACGCACTTGACTCGGCCTTGTTCGTCGCGGTTGAGGCGGTGGACGCCGCGGAAGTTGCTGGCGTTTTGGCCGCCTTGCTCGACGGGGAGGTGCTCGCGGCGTTGCTCGGGGTACTGCATGGTTCGGCTGGTGCGGCCCTGGCCGAAGGAGGTGAAGAGGTGGCGCATCGTGGTGCCGAGGCCTTTGAAGATCTCGGGGAGGTAGATGCTTTCGAGCCGGTTGAGGGGCTTGATGGAGAGAGAGAGGATGTCTTGGTCGCGGATGGTCATGGGGCGAGAGTATACGGGCGGCCTGCGGGGTGCGTCATGGGGTAGGTCGTGGGTGAGGTTGGCCGCGGGCGGCGGGGCTCGACGGCTCAATTTTCGGGTTTTGCGTTCGGTATCCGAACCCTCATCACTTGATTCTTCGGGCCCCGGCGTTCCTTGCCGTCCCATGTGATCTCAAAGTCCACGGCGAAAACACCGTCGACCATACCCGCCTGTCCCATGATTTTCCGGAGGTCGCGGCGATGGCCCCGGACGCCCGAGGTCTGTTCCACGCCGTCGGAAATCGGGACAAAACGCTCGCCCTGAACCGTCCCCTTTGTCTTGAACTCCCAATCGGTGTTATCAGTTACCTTGAGGGTTACCGTATCGTCCTTCCTCTCGAACACCACGATCTCCCACTTCGTGCGGTCATCGTGTCCGACCCACTTGCTCCCCTTGGTCCACGGATCCTTCGCCTCGACCTTCGCGATTCCCTCCTTGGCACTCCCCTTCACCACGGGCTTCACGCGCAGTGATTCGAGCACGAACGATCCGCCTTTGGGGTAGAACGCGACTTTGCCTGCGCCGCCCGAGGTGGCCTTGGCGGTCTTGATGGGCCGATCCCCGATCCCGAGTTCCGGGCTCACGAGCTTTTCGCTCAGCGTCAGCAAGACGCTCAGGTTCCCGTCGCTGTCGACCATCGCGGGCAGCTTGAGTTCCTTTCCGTTGGCGAGCGGGAATTGGATCTCGAGCGTGCCGTCCTTGGCGTTCCGCTTTGCCTTGATCTCCAGCCGGTATTCACCCTTGAGGTCCGTGCTGACCCGGAGCGTCTCTCCGTCGGGCTTGATCGTTCGCTGGGTTTCGCTTTTCCCTTCCAGAAGGTTGTTCCTCCACGGCCCCAGGTCCCACTGCGACTCGAACTGTTCGAGTTCTTCGCTCACGGCTTTGGCAAGGTCGACCTTGGACGCGGACCGGTACGCCGCGGCGGCTTCGGTGTACGCGTCCTTCATCGTCTTTGCGATGTCGCTGTACCTTTTCTTGAACTTGTCGAACTCTTTCCCGGCGGGGAGCTCTCCGCGCGCCTCGAAGTCGTCTGACTGTTCCTTGGCCTTGCGAATCTTGGGTTTCCTTTCCTTGCTGTCGATCTTGTCATCCAGCGTCTTCTCGACGTCCGCCCGTAGCCCCTGGAGCGCGGACTCGTAATCCTGCCGGGCTTTGGCAAGCTTCGTTGCGGTCACGTCGTCGGCCACCTGCGCGAGCGCGGGGCGGGGGGAGAGCACCGTGATCGCCGCCAACCAGCAGGCGGCCAAACCAAAGGTTCGGCGTGAGATTTTCATGGGATCAGCTCCAATTCAAGGTGGCATCAAGGTGGCAGGGCTTCGCGGGGTGGTCGTTCCACGCGCGACGCCCCCGCGGTTGGGGGGCATCTCTGAAGAGCGTAAACCAGTCGGCGGAGTCTCAGAAAAGTTGCCAGAAATGCAATCGCGTCGTCTGAAAAAGGGCTAAATACCTGCAATTCCAAGACTAACGCAGGCACCAGGTTTCGTGCGATTGACCACTGGGGGCGTCGGCGGTGCCAGTCCGACGAACTGCGTAGAACCAGCCAAGTCCGCGACGACTCTCCCCCACTACACTCGACCCATGTCACTCCTCTGCACCGGAACCATCGGCATCGACACCATCGTCACCCCCACCGGCCACGCCGAACGCGTGCTCGGAGGGTCCTGCACCTATTTCGCCGCCGCCGCGTCGTTCTACGGCCCGGTCCGCATCGTCGCCGCCGCCGGTGACGACTTCCCGCCCGAGTTCCACAAGACGCTCACCAGTTTCAAGCAGGTGGACACCCAAGGCCTGGAGATCCGCAAGGGCTCGAAGACCTTTGCCTGGGGCGGCAAGTACCACGCGAACATGAACAGCCGCGAGACGCTCTTCACCGAGCTGGGCGTGCTGGGCGAAAAGCCCCCGACGGTTCCGGCCGCGTACCGCGATTCCAAGTTCGTCTTCCTCGCCAACTCCCACCCGGCCGTGCAGCTTGGGCTGCTCGAAAGCGTCCCCGGCAAGACGCTGGCGGTGGCCGACACGATGGACCTGTGGATCAAGATCGCCCGCCCCGAGCTGCAAGTCCTGCTCCGCAAGGTCGACGGCCTGGTCCTCAACTACGACGAGGCCGAACTGCTGACGGGCAAGTCCAACCCCGTCTCGGCCGCCAAGCACATCCTCGAAATGGGCCCGCGGTTTGTGGTCGTCAAGAAAGGCGAGCACGGCGCCCTCCTCATTCACCGCGACGGCCTTTGCGCCCTCCCCGCGTACCCCGCCGAAAAAGTCATCGACCCAACGGGGGCTGGCGACACCTTCGCCGGTGGGATGATGGGCTCGCTGGCAGGGTCAAAGTCCGGCGGTGATGCCGGCTCGTTCCAGAACGTCCGCGCCAGCCTAGCCCACGGCACCGTCGTCGCGAGTTTCAATATCGAAGCGTTCAGCTTGGATCGGCTGAAGACGCTGACGCGGGCGGAGTTGGATAAGAGGTACGCGGAGTTTGTGGCGATGGTGAGGGTGTAACTGTCTGGCTGATGGCTCGGAGTGGGCATAGATGACGGCCAATCACCAACCCAAGCCCGCCGAGAACCGCAATGAGTAGTCTCAGCAACGATTCAGCAGCCATCATTCTAATAGCACCCTCTGTGCTGTTCAATTCATACTTCATTCCGATGCGGCTCGTATATCGCGTGCCCGATCAAAGCCGATGGAGCACTCGCGACACGCTCATGGTAATCTGGTCAATCGCCTTCGTTATAATCCTAGGAATTGGATGGCAAAGTAAGCATTTGGTACTCACGTTCGCGATCAGTTCGGTGATCACCGCAGGCCTTTTGTCATGGATTGCCCGAAATAGGATTCCGGCCATCGGCGTTGCGGTCGGTGCGGTCATCCTGTGCGCCACGGCTTCCTTTGAGAATGCATCAAGCTGCGTCGGAATGGTCGCTTGGCACTTTGCCACCGCAATGGGATTTCGGCTCGGACTTCGAAAGCACAAACAGCTCGTCTTCTACGACAGATCAAAGTGCCGCTCCTGCCACTACGACCTCACAGGACTCACTTCTGGCGTCTGTCCTGAGTGCGGCCTCCCAACCCCAACTGACTTTCCGTCCCACGACTGGAATGGTTGGCACTGATACCCTGCCAATCAGTTCGATTGGTGACGCGATGCCATACCGCACCTGTTCGACGTCGGACCAGCGGGAACCAAACGGAATCGTGGCCCATGCCTCCCGTTTGACTCCCCCCCTCGCCCCCGTACACTTCCCCGCTCGAAATCGGAGCCGATCCTGACGGAAATCTCTTGTTCTCCCGGCTTACCCCGGCGAAAACAGGCGATCGAGGCGGGGTCATGGGGTGTCCACCAGCGGCTTGTGGATGCTCCAGCTCTGGCCGCTTTTCTGGGTTTTTCGGCCTGTTTTCCTGGGTTTCGGCCTTGGGATGGACAGGCAAAACTCCCCGAATCCGGCACCGTGCCGCGGCCTCCGCTGGATGTGGTGTCTCACCGACCCCGCCCCCAAGGAACCGCGAACGTTTGGTCCAGAACCCTCGGGTCCTGGACGGTCCCGTCCCGTTTGCGTCCCTTGTGGTGGTCTGGTTTGGGTTTGGTGGTCCGCAGGCCTGTTCCCGCTCGATTTTCCCCGCTGGTTTCGCTCTTTCGCTCGCCCCTTCCGTTCAGGAAATCGCGAGCGTCCAAGAGTGAAATCCCCTGTCCTTCCGTTCAGGAAATCGCGAGCGTCCAAGAGTGAAAACCCCTGTGCGGAAGCCCGAGTCGGAACAACAACCTGCCCAGCGTTTGGAGGCGATTCTTCCCGTCGCAGCCCGGTTCTCTCCCCGCGTGATACAACCCTCGCGGGCTTCACACTGGCCGATGGTGTAACGGTAGCACAGCAGATTTTGGTTCTGCTTGTCAAGGTTCGAATCCTTGTCGGCCAGCTTTTTCAGCGTGTTTTCCAGCGGTTTCGGCGACCCGGCTCCCCCGCCCTGACTCGGTCCAGTCCTCATTCTCCTCGACTTTCCAATGACCACGACCACCTCTCAACCCCCCACCGCCATCATCCTCGCCGCCGGCAAGGGCACACGGATGAAGTCGGACCTGCCCAAGGTCGTCCACCCGATCGGCGGCCGCCCAATGGTCTGCGCCGTGGTCGATGCCTGCCTCGCCGTCGGCTGTCGCAAGATCGTGGTCATCGTCGGGTACCAGCAAGAGAAGGTCCGCGAGGCGCTCAAGAGCTACGAGCGCGACGGGCACGTCGAGTACGCCGTGCAGTCCGAACAGCTCGGCACCGGCCACGCCGTGAAATGCTGCGCGGAGAACTTCAAAGCCGAACTGAAATCCTCGCCGTCCACGGCTTCGCGCGACGGCTCCCCCTGCCTCGTCCTCTGCGGCGACGGCCCGCTCATCCGCCCCGCCACGCTCAACCGCCTCCTCGATCGCCATCGCCAAGCCCAAGCCGCCGCGTCCATCGCCACGGCCTTGCTCGACGACGCCACCGGCTACGGCCGGATCTACCGCGACACCGCCCGCAAGTTCAAGGCCATCGTCGAACAAAAGAACTGCACGCCCGAGCAACTGAGAATCCGCGAGGTCAACCCCAGCTACTACTGCTTCGATCTCCCCGAACTTTTCCGCGCCCTCGACCGCGTCAAGAAGAACCCCCTCAGCGGCGAGTACTACCTCACCGACACGCTCGAACTCCTCCTCGCCGACGGCCGGGTCGTCGAAGTCATCGAAGCCGTCCCGCCCGAAGACGTTCTCTCGATCAACACGCCCGACGATCTGGCCAAGGTCGACGCGATCTACCGCTCGCGCCCGCCCGTCTCGACCACAAATACCTCAGCAAAGGCAGGCCCGCGATGACCACGCATCACACCGGGCACTCGCCGTCGTCCCCCGGCGCCAACGCCGTGGCCAACCACCTGGCGACCATCAACGAGCTGAAGATCTTCAGCGGGCACGCCTCCGCCGCGCTCACCGCCGAGGTCTGCAAGCACCTGAAGATGCCGGTCGGGCAGGCCCGCACGATCATCTTCCCCGACGGCGAGCTGATCGTGAAGCTGGACGAGGACGTGCGCGGCCGCGACTGCTATGTCGTCATCTCCACCTGCGAGCCCGTCAACGACAGCCTGATGGAGCTGCTGGTCTACATCGACTGCCTCAAGCGCGCCAGCGCCGCCCGCGTCACCGTCGTCATCCCCTACTTCGGCTACGCCCGCCAGGACCGCAAGGACGAAGGCCGCGTGCCCATCACGGCCAAGCTCGTCGCCAACCTCATCACCGCCGCCGGCGCCGATCGCGTGCTCGCGCTCGACCTTCACGCCGCCCAGATCCAGGGTTTCTTCGACATCCCCGTCGATCATCTCTCCGCGACGCCCGTCTTCGTCGAGTACTTCAAAAAGCACCGCGACTCGATGAAGAACCTCTGCCTCGTCAGCCCCGACGTCGGGAACGTCAAGGTCTCCGAGGGCATGGCCAACATGCTCGGCGGCGAACTCGCCATCATCAACAAGCGCCGCATCTCGGGCGCGAACGTCACCACGTCCCACCTCATCGGCTCGGTCGAGGGCAAGACCGTGCTGATGTTCGACGACATGATCTCGACCGCCGGCACGGTCTGCGAGGCCGCCAAGCTCGTCATGGACCGCGGCGCCAAAGAAGTCATCGCCGCCGCCACCCACCCCGTGCTAGTCGGCCCCGCCGTCGAACGCCTGGCCGCCAGCGCGATCTCCAAGATCGTCGTCTGCAACACCATCCCCTTTCAGCCGCGGCACGAGCCGATCAAGTCCAAGCTCGTCCAGCTCAACGTCGGCCCGCTCCTGGGAGAAGCCATCTTCCGCATCCACAACAACCAGTCCGTCAGCGCCCTCTTCCGCGACACCGCGGGTACCAAGAGGTAACCACCACGCACCGTCCGGCCCGAAGTCCCCAAGCCCGAACCGTCATCAGAACTCAGCAACCAAACCCCGACGCCAACGTCAGTTTTTGAGAGGATGAAACCATGAACGACAAGAACGCCGTCCTGAACGCCACGCTCCGCGAAAAAATCGGCACCCGCTACAACGACCGCCTCCGCGAGGCCGGGCATCTCCCCGCCGTGCTCTACGGCCACAAAGAAGCCGCCGTCTCCATCGCCGTCGATCACCGGGAAGCGACCCGCGTCTTCACCAAGGGCCAGAAGATCTTCACCCTCGTCCTTCCCGGCCAGAAGGGCCAGATTGTCCTCTTGAAGGGCGTTCAGTTCGATCACCTCGGCACCCGGCTCGTCCACGCCGACTTCGCCCGCGTCTCGCTCACCGACAAGATCCGCACCCGCGTGCCCATCCACCTCGTCGGCGAGGCCAAAGGCCTCAAGCAGGCCGGCGCGATCCTCATGCACCCGACCAACGAAGTTGAAGTCGAGTGCGTCGTCACCGAACTCCCCGACTTCATCGAGGTCAGCGTCGCGGACCTCGACGTCGGCCACGGCATCACCGTCGCCGAGGTCAAGCTCCCCAACTCGGCCATCAAAATGATCACCGATCCCCACGCCATGATCGCCCAGATCGTGATCCAGCAGGAGATCGTGGTCGGCGAAGCCACCGCCGCCGCCGGCGGACCGGCCGAGCCCGAAGTGCTCACCGCCAAGAAGCCCGCCGAGGGCGAAGAAGCCGCCGCCGGCGCCAAGCCCGGTGCCAAGCCCGCCGCGGGCGCCAAGCCCGGCGCCGCTCCCGCCAAGGGCGCTGCCCCGGCCGCCGGTGCCAAGCCCGCCGCCGGTGCCAAGCCCGCCGGCGACAAGAAGAAGTAAGCCGGGCGTTCATCCGCACGTCTTTTCACGCATCGGTCGTTCGCGAGTCTTTTTCAACACAGTTCTTCACCGCAGAAACCGGAGTCATGAAACTGATCGTCGGCCTCGGCAATCCCGGCACCCAATACGCCAGAACCCGGCACAACGCCGGGTTCATGGTGGTCGATCGCTTGGCGGACTCCTTCGCCAAGGGCGCGATCACCAAAGGCCGATTCGGTGCCGCGGTCGTCGAGGCCGACATCGAAGGCGAAAAGTGCCTGCTCATCAAGCCCGGCAACTTCATGAACCGTTCCGGCTCCTCGGTCGCCGAGGCCGTCAACTTCTACAAGCTCCAAGCCCCCACCGACCTGCTCGTGGTCGCCGATGATCTCGCCTTCCCCGTCGGAACCGTCCGCCTCAAGCCCGCCGGCGGCCCCGGCGGTCACAACGGCCTCTCCGATGTCCAACGCGCCCTCGGCGGGGACAACTACCCACGACTCCGCGTCGGTATCGGGGCCAAGCCCGATTTCATGGACCAGGCCGACTATGTCCTCAGCCGATTCACCGCCGAAGAGCAACCGCTCTTCGACGGCTCGATCGACCACGCCGCCAAAGCCTGCCGCGTCTTCGCCACCAAAGGCCTCGACGCCGCCATGAACTCCTGCAACGCCCCGCCACGACGGGAGGGACCAGATCCGTAACGCCCCCCGCTCTCACTCCTGAATCACCAACTCGAATCGCACACTCAGTCCTCAGCACGCAGTCCTGAACACTCAAAGGAATCCGACCATGGCCCAGACTCCCCGCATTTACACGTACGAAGCAATGTTCCTCTTCGGTCAGGCCGCCGCCGCCGACCTCGCCGCCGCCATCGAGCACCTCCGCGAGGTCATCCAGGTCCGCGGCCACGGCGAGATCATCGCCATGCGCAAGTGGGACGAACGCCGCCTCGCCTACGAGATCGACGGCCAGAAGCGCGGCCTCTACGTCCTCGTCTACTTCAAAGCCCCCAACCAGCAGCTCGCCCACATCGAACGCGACTGCAACCTCTCCGAAAAAATCCTCCGCTCCATGATCCTCCGCGCCGACCACCTCACCATCGACGAGATCAACGCGACCGACGGCCGCCGCGAACTCGAAACCGAAATCAAGCTCCGCGCCGAACGCCCCGCCACCCCCGAGCCCGTCGCGGCCGCTGCCAGCACGGAAGAAACCGAAGCCTAAAGCAAAGACACACCGACAACTCGCGCGTGCCGAACGCCCCGGGTACCCCCACGCTCCGCGTGGGTTCTCCGGCTTTCTCCGCCCCCTCCACCTATCGGCCCGAGCCCAGACTTGCTCCCGCAGTTCGGTCTTTGTACGATGCTGTCGGTTCGATCCTTCCCGCTCGCCCTTCCCACAACCAGGAGTCCACCCATGGCCGGCAGCTTCAACAAAGTCATCCTGATGGGCAACATCACCCGCGACATCGAGCTCAAGCACACCAACAGCAATCAAGCGGTCGCCCAGGTCGGCCTCGCCGTCAACCGCCGTTGGCGAACGCCAGAGGGTGAGCAGCGTGAAGAGGTCACGTTCATTGATTGCGAAGCCTGGGGAAAAACCGCCGAAATGATGAAGCAATTCTTCGGCAAAGGCCGCCCCGTCATGATCGAAGGCCGCCTCAAGCTCGACACCTGGCAAGACAAAGAGACCGGCAAGGACCGCTCCAAGCTCAAGGTCGTCGTCGAGAACTTCCACTTCGTCGACAGCAAGCCCGGCGGCGGCGGCGGTGGCGGTGGTGACAGCAGCGAAGGCGGCGGCTACCGCTCCGTCAGCGGCGCAGCCGGCGGAGCACCCCGCTCCGCACCACGCCAGAACGCCCCCTCCTCCAGCCAATCCCCCAACCAGGGCCACCAGCCCATCGACGAATCCGATATCCCCTTCTGATCTTTGCCCTCTCTCTCCACGACCTAGTGGGGCAGGTTTTCAACCTGCCTCTACCCCCCTCTGCTTCCTCAGCCTTTTCCAACTTTTTCCCTCTTTTCAGCCGCAACTCCGATCCCCGTCTATCATCTCCCCCTCACCGTTGGGGTCCATCCGGCCCGTCGCCGCGATCGGCTCCTAACTTCCCGGCCTTTCCGCCTTACGCGGAACTCAGGCCCGAAAGGACAGCACCGTGCCCACCAATATCAAACTGCTCCTCACCGAGAACGTCGAAGCGCTCGGCATCGTCGGCGACGTCGTGAACGTTCGCACCGGCTACGCCCGCAACTTCCTCCTCCCCCGCGACCTCGCCACCCAGCCCAGTGAAGAGAAGATCAAGGCCCTCGCGTCCAAGCGGGCAGAGGCCGAGAAGATGCTGGCCGAACTGCGCAAGAAGCGCGAGGAACTGAACAAGAAGCTCCAGGGGATCGAGGTCCACCTGATCCGCTCGTGCAACGACCAGGGCATCCTGTACGGGGCGATCACGCAGCAGGACGTGGCGAGCGCCCTCAAGGAGCAGGGGCACGACGTCAAACCGCGCGACGTGCGCATCAACCAGGTGATCAAGCGGATCGACGCCTACGACGTCCACGTCAAGCTCGACAGCGACCTTGATTCCATCATCAAGCTGTGGGTGGTCGCGGACCGCAAGCTCGATCTTGAGAAGGCCAAGGAAGAGCAGCACGCGGCCGAGGGCGCAGAGGGCGGGCAGCACGAACATGCTGATCACAAGGGTGACCACAAGGGCGAGAAAGCGGATCACAAGCCCGAGCACAAGGTGGAGAAGGCTCCCAAGGCCGAGAAATCTGCTGAGAAGCACGCCGAGAAATCAGAGAAGGCCGACGACAAGAAGCCCAAGTCCAAGAAGAAGGACTCCGAGGCCGACGCCAAGCCGACGGCCAAGGACACCAAGGGCACGTTTGCCCGTCCCGAGCCCGCGCCGGTGTTTGATACGGGGCGGAAGCCGCGTCGGTCGAGGGACTGATCGGTTCGGACTGATTCTGATTCCAAAGACAGAGGCCCGTCTCTTCGCGAGACGGGCCTCTTTGTTGGTCCATATTCCCGTCCGAATCGGGTCTCGGGCGTTGCGCACGTTCCGTCGCGAAACATGCGAGGCACGATTCCGACGCGCCGTGGTGCATCGTCCCATTCGCCATGCTCGCTCAAAGGCAGCGAGCGTGCCACCCGCTGCTGTACCAGCCAAACTCAGGATGCCAGTCTGCGGCGTGCTGTCAGTAGGGCACCAAGGCCGATGAGCGGCAGGGCGGCTCCCGGCGCGGGCACGGGGACGAGTTGAGCACCGCTGATGTAGGCAAAGTCGCCGTCGTGGCGGGTGACCACGGCGATGAAGTTCTGACCTTCCAACACCTCGACTCGAATCTTGGCGTACGTCTCGCCGTCTACTTGCTGGCCGGGCCAGGTCGCGCCGTAGGAAACGGACGTTTGGGAGAAACGCCCACTTCCGGTGTCGACTAGAAAGTTCACGGTTTGACGGCCAAGGGCACTGCCTGCCCAGCAGTACAGGTAGAGGTCGTATTCGCGGGCGGCCAAACCTTCAAACCCGAGAACATTGAAGTTTGCCACTGAAACGATGAAGGAAGACTCCATCAGCGCCTTGTCCCCGCCCGATGCACCGGGAATTGAAATCACGGTACTACCCGAGCCGGTGAAACCAAAGTGCGCGGAGGTCGGGTTCCCGTGGATATCGTGCAACAGAAAGTCGTCCGTGCCGACGTTCCAGAACCCTGCCTGGGATGCGCCAGCGCCGTATGAGCTGGCGGGGACGCTTGCGGCGTTGGCTCCGAAGTCCACGTTGAAGGCCTGACCGGAGGCCGAAGCCAGGAGGCACCAAGAGCTCATGCCGGCAAGGAGCGAGCGTCGTTGCATCATGCAATTCTAAGCTCTCTTGCCGGAAAGTGATATCAAAATCCGTGCGGCCGCGGCTCGCGGTCTCCAAGAAGGGGCGCGATGAGTGAATGCCCGGCGGCGCTGGGCACGCGGAGCAAGAGATCACTCCCCAAGGAGCACGCCCGGTATTCCGGTGGGGGATCGCTCGATTCCCGATCGGGCCTTACTTCTGGACCGTGTCCAGCGGGAGGGGCTTGGCGAACCGGTTGATCTCGATATTGCCGAGCGAGAAGCTGACCAGCTTGGCCCCGAGGGTGGGGCGGAAGATCAGCGTGAGTTTCTGGTCGGCGCGGCTCTTGGTGATGGCCACGCCCTCGGTGGTGAGTTCCTGCATGGATCGGATGGGCTCGCCCACGGTGTACCGCACGGCGATCTTCTCGCGGTCCTCGTACCAGTACCCGACGGCCTCGAACTTCTGCCCGTCGTCGGCGACGAGGTAGGGCGCCGCGAGACCTTCGGCGGCTTCGGCGGCCTTGCCCAGGATGCTGCTTCGGCCGTTCATGCTGACGTCGACTTGCACGATCACCGAGTCCTTGGTGCCCTCGAAGCGATCGATCTTGAGTTCCTTGGGGATTGCGCGCGGGTCCATTTCAGCGGGCGCGAAGACGGCCCGGCCGTCGGTGACGTAGGGGATGTTGACGCCGAGCCCACGCTGTGATCCGTCCTGGATCACGCGGCCCTGCGGCAGGTGGTTGCGCACCTGGATAGTTTCGTCCTCCTGGTTGCGGTTCGTGGGGGTTGTGGTCGTGCCGCTTCCGCTGCGGTCTTCGGGGTCGACGGTGGTGCGGAGAAGTGTGCCGTCCTTGATGCCGGCGTCGCGTGTGGCGGCGTCGGGGTATTCCGTGGGCGGCTTGCCGGCCGGGACGTCGAAGCGGACGTTCTTGACGTACAGGGCCATGGGGCGGAAGCCGTTGGGGACGACGAACTCGAAGGCCATCTTGGGGGCCGAGTCGCCGTTCACCGAAGCGATGTCGAGGTCGCGGGTGTCGTAGCGGAAGCGGGCGTAGTTGATTTTGGCGACCTGGGCGCGGGTGACGACGGCGACGGGGTGGGCCGCGATCCGCTCGGTGCCGTCGGCCGATTCGCTGACGAGTCGCACCTGGGCGGCCCGGAGGACGACTTGGCCGTTCTTCTCTTTCGCGCCGGAGGTGAACTCGGTGACGAAGCCGTAGAGCTTGGAGGTGGAGGGGAACGACTTGCCGTCGAGGTCGGTCACGGGCTGCGTTTTGGAGGTCCAGGAGTCGGACAGGAGCGATGTCAACGGCGTCTTGTCCGTGCCGACGGAGTACCACCCGTTGACCCTGAAATCGCTCGGGAGGATGACGTTCTTGCCCGAGCCGCCGCCCTGGTTCATCCGCATCGTCGGGGGCACGTCCGCGAAGGAGGGGTAGAACTTGGCCATCGGGGTGTCTG
>JBGAOD010000009.1:0-61013 GCA_044221955.1 Phycisphaerales bacterium
CGTCGGCCACAAGATCCGCTTCCAGGATCGCACCGGCCCCGAGACCGCCATCAAGGTGATGACCGACGGCATCCTGCTCGCGGAGACGCAGGGCGATCGGTTCCTGGACGAGTACGACACGCTGATCATCGACGAGGCGCACGAGCGATCGTTGAACATCGATTTTCTGCTGGGGTACATCAAGCAGTTGTTGCCGCGCAGGCCGGATCTGAAGGTGGTCATCACGTCGGCGACGATCGATCCGCAGCGGTTCAGCCGGCACTTTGATAATGCGCCGGTGATCGAGGTTTCGGGGCGGACGTACCCGGTGGAGGTGCGGTATCGGCCTTTGATGGAAGAGAGCGGTGAGCATCGCGATGTTGAGGAGGCGATCCATCGCGCGGTCGATGAGTTGGAAGACACGGACCTGCACGGGCCTGCGCCGGGGCAGGGTGACATTCTGATTTTCTTGAGCGGCGAGCGTGAGATCCGCGAAATGGCCGAGTCGCTGCGGAAGCGGGGGATGCCCAACACGGAGGTGATCCCGCTGTACGCGCGGCTGACGGCGGCGGAGCAGATGCGGGTTTTTCAGCCGCACTCGGGGCGTCGGATTGTTTTGGCGACGAACGTGGCGGAGACGTCGCTGACGGTGCCGGGGATCCGGTACGTGATCGATCCGGGCGAGGCGCGGATCAGCCGGTACAGCGCGCGGACGAAGGTGCAGCGGCTGCCGATCGAGGCGATCTCGCGAGCGTCGGCCGACCAGCGCAAGGGTCGGTGCGGGCGGCTGGAGGCGGGCGTGTGCATCCGGTTGTTCTCCGAGCAGGACTACGCGGAAAGGCCTGCGTTTACAGACCCGGAGATCCTGCGGACGAATCTGGCGAGCGTGATTTTGCAGATGAAGTCGCTGCGGCTTGGGCCGGTGGAGGAGTTCCCGTTTGTTGAGCCGCCGGACTCGCGGATGATCCGGGACGGGTACGAGACGCTGCGCGAATTGCGCGCGGTGGACGAGAAGGGGGAACTGACGAAGCTGGGCGCGGAGCTGGCGCGGCTGCCGATCGACCCGCGGATCGGACGGATGATTCTGGAGGCGCACCGCGAGAACGCGCTGAGCGACGTGCTGGTGATCGCGGCGGCGCTGTCGATCCAGGACCCGCGCGAGAGGCCGATGGACGCGCAGGACGCGGCGGATCGAGCGCACGCGGAGTACAAGGATGAGGACTCGGACTTTGTGGGGTTGCTGAAGCTGTGGCGGGTGTATCACGACGAGGGGCGGCACCTTGGGGCTGGGAAGCTGCGGAAATGGTGCCGCGAGAGGTTTCTGTCGTTCACGAGGCTGCGTGAGTGGGGGGAGGTTCGTCAGCAGCTCGACGCGTTGGTGACGGAGATGGGGTATCGGGCGGAGCACAAGCCGGCGGAGTACGGTGCGTTGCATCGATCGTTGTTGTCGGGATTGTTGAGCAGTGTTGGATTGAGGTCGGCGGAATCGGCGGAGTACGCGGGGGCGCGGGGGACGAAGTTCAACATCTTTCCAGGGTCGGGGCTGTTCAAGAAGGGGCCCAAGTGGATCGTGGCGTCCGAGATCGTGATGACGACGAAGATGTACGGGCGGACGGTGGCGAAGATCCAGCCGGAGTGGATCGAGCAACTGGCAGGGCACCTGATTCAGCGTTCCCATACAGATCCGCGCTGGGACGCGGGCGCGGGGCAGGTGTTCGCGTCGGAGCGGGTGACGCTGTTTGGGCTGGAGCTGGTCGCGAAGCGGCGTGTGTTGTATGGCGCGGTGGAACCGGCTCGTGCGCGCGAGGTGTTCATCCATCATGCGTTGGTTGAGGGGGAGATCAGGACGCGGGGGAGGTTTCTTGAGTACAACGCGGGGCTGCTTAAGGAAGTCAGGCGCTTGGCGGCGAAGGCTCGGCGTAGCGATCTGATCGCCGAGGCTGAGTCGCGGTTTGCGTTCTTTGATCGCGTGGTGCCGGCAGAGGTGAACGGCACGCAGCGGTTTGAGGCGTGGCGGTCGCAGGCGGAGAGGCAGAACCCGCGTGTGCTGTTCATGTCGCGGGAGGATTTGCTTGTTGAAGCGCCGGCGGAGGTGACGGCGGAGGAGTACCCGGATCGGGTTTCGGTGGGCGACGGGGTAGTGCCGCTGGAGTATGTCTTTGACCCTGCGAGCCCGTCGGACGGGGTGACGCTGACCTTGCCGGTGCAGATGCTGGCGCAGGCGGCGGCGGAGGGAGCCGAGGCGCTGGTGCCGGCGCTCCATCGCGAGCGTGTCAGGGCGCTGGTTCGCTCGTTGCCGAAGAGCTTGCGGAAGTACATCCCGGACGGTGTTGTTGCCGAGGCGGCGGAGGTGGTGCGGCTCCGGCGGGGGGCGATGCTGGACCTGCTGGCGGAGGAGATTTCCAAGCGGGTGGACATCAAGGTTGGTCGGCAGGATTTCAATGTGTCGATGGTGCCGGCTCACCTTTCGATGAACTTTCGTGTCGTTGATTCGAGCAACCGCGAGTTGGCTCGGGGACGTGACCTGGGCGCGATTCGGAAGGAGCTGGGGCCGCGCATTCGCTCGGGGCTGACGAGCGCGGGCGGGTCGGCGTGGGTGCGTGACGGGCTTGGGGGGTGGGATTTCGGGGATCTACCGGGGCACGTGAACGTGGAGCGTGGCGGGATGGTGCTGCGGGGGTTCCCGGCGGTGGCGGATATTGATGGGGTCGCGTGCTTGCGGCTGTATGACTCGGCGGAATCGGCGCGTGCGGCGATGCACGGCGGGCTGCGGAGGCTTTTCGCGGCGGCGGCGCGCGATGAGATCAGGCATCAGATTCGGACGCTGCCGGCGTTGGGCAGGATGAACTTGCACTATTCCACGATCGGGAGTGCGGCGCAGTTGTCGAGCGACCTGTCGGGGATGATCGCTGAGCGTGCGTTCGTGACGCCGGGTGTGGAGGTGCGGAGCGCGGCGGCGTTCGAGGCGGGGCTCAGCGCTGGATGGAAGCACCTGGCTCGCGCGGCGCGTGAGGTGGGGGGCGTTGTTGAGCCGATCCTGGGCGGGTTTCACGCGGTGATGCTGCAACTCGACGGGCTGACCGCTCCGTCGCTGCGGGTGGCGGTGAGTGATATTCGCGCGCAGGTGTCGGGGCTGTTCGTTCGTGGTTTTTTTCTGGCCACGCCGCCGGACAAGCTGGAACAGTTTCCTCGGTACCTCGCGGCGATTCAGACTCGGATCGGGCGGCTGATGAACGGTGGGCCGGAACGGGACGCGCGGCAGGGTGCGGAGTTGATGCCGCGTTGGCACCGGTTCACCAAGTTTGCACGGGGAGACGGTTCCGCGCGGGCGAGCGATCCGGCGCTGCAGGAGCACCGGTGGTTGCTGGAGGAGTGGCGTGTGTCGTTGTTTGCGCAGGAGCTTGGGACTCTGGTGCCGGTCTCCGCCAAGCGGGTGGACGAGCACTGGGAGCGGGTGCTGCATCGGTAGCGCAGGGCTGGCCTTGGGTTCGTACTGGTCGGCGTGGCCCGCTTCTTGCCTGGGTCGCGTGGGCGATGGATGGAAGGGTGGAGGATGCCGGGGCGTTCGCGGCTGAATGCGCGTCAGGCTTCGCGTGGAGGGATTTCGACGGGCACGTCTGCGTTCACGAAGAATATGCTGGCCCGCACTGCGCCCTGGGGAAGACGGAACACGCGGCACACCGCGCGGCGGTAGTCTTGAAGCTGTGGCTCGAAGCGGTCCGCCCGCAGCGGCCCGGGCGGCGTGGCTTCGGTCTTGAAATCAAGAATCTCGGCACTGGCTGGCACGCCGTTTTTTCTCGCGATGACGACGCGATCGATCTGGGCGACGATCATGGCATCGGCGGTTCCGTCGGGGCTCGGGTCGCGTGCGACGAGGCGGAGTTCGCGGTGTGCGGTGAGGTCGTCGGAGTTCAATCGAAGGGCGCAGACGGTTTTCGAGAGGGCGTCCCGGAGGTGCGGGGCTTGGAGCGCTTCGAGGAACTCGGCTGTCCAGCGGGGGATGGCGGACGCGACGGCGCGGGCGTCGGCCGAGAAGTCCGCGCCGATGACTGAGGCCGCACGCGATCGGCACTGGAGGGGCGTTGGGGCCCCATCCTCGATCCATCGGATTGTCTCGAACCAGGCATGGAAGAGGCGGCCCCGAAGGGAGGCGAGTGCTGAGTGCGCGGAACGTTCTGCGAACGGTTGATCGAGAGATGATGAGGGGGACCTCCTGTTCAATCGGTAGGCGACGCGGGCGTCGTCGGCGCGAGGAGGCGGATGGCGGGCGGGGTGGGCTGTTGGTCAGCGAGCTGTGGTGGGGTTGCTGCGGGAGAGGCCGCGGGCTCGTGACCGGCGCTCCAGAGGGTGGTCCCCGGCTCGGGCGTCGCGTCCGGGGCCAGCGCTTCGCGGAGGAGCCCGGCGAAAGTGGCGGGGAACTGTTCGTTCTCGCGGCGGGTGCCCTTGGCGGGCGCGGGCGGGACGTTGATGAAGAGGTCCAGGGTGTTGCGTGCGCGGGTCATGGCGACGTAGAGCACGCACAGGCGCTCGTGCAGCCTGCGTGTGTCAGCCTCCAGCCCGATGGCGGCGAGCCGAGGGTGGAGGAGCGGGCCGAGTTGGGACTTGCGTGTGACGGCAGAGATCTCCTGCGTCTCCGGGGTGCGTTCGATGGCGAAGAGCTCGCGGTTGTTCCCGCTGAAGCGGTCGTCGAGGTCGGGGAGGAGCACCGCGTCGAACTCCAGCCCCTTGGCGCCGTGGATCGTCAGCAGGCGCACGCGGTCTGAGGAAGGGATGGAGGTTGGCGTTGCGCGGACCAGGCGATCGAACCCCGGGAGTGTGGCGTCGCCCTCGGCGTCGTAGCCGCGAGCGAGGGCGAGGAGTTGGTCGGCGCGAGCGTGGTCGCTGGGCGTAGCGAGCTCGCGCAGCGCGTTGAGCAGGTGCGCGAGCGTTGGGGCGAACCCGTTGCCGAGGAAGCGGGCTCGCAGGGAGGCGGAGAGCTCTCGTGCGGGCTGGGTGTGGGCGGGGGAGAGGCCGAGGTGGGGGGCGAGGGCCGAGTGAGCGAGGTGGAAGAGGGCCGCCGTGTCTCCGGGGTGCTGCGCCAGTCGCACGGCTGAAAGGAGGAGGGAAACGAGGGTGGAGTCGGCGAGCGTGGCGCGGGCTTCGGTGCTGGCGGCGATTCCGAGGGTTTGGAGCGCCGCGGCCATGAGCGGGATGCGTTTGCCGGTCTGGAAGAGGATGCCGATCGTGCTTTTTTGGTCTGACGCCAGCAGTTGGGCGGCGCGCTGGGCGGCCGCGCGGTACTTGGCGTGTTGGGCGTCGGGCGTCCCTGATGCACGCGGGGCAGTGAGAAGTTGGGCGTGCCCGGGCGTTTTTCCGAGGCCGGCGTGAGCGCGGAACGTGCTGTCCCAGAGGTTCGCCGCGGCGGTGCCCGGGCCGGCGTCGTTGAGGGCGGTTCGACGGGCGATGTTGGTGAAGACGGTGTTGACGGCGGTGAGGACTGCGTCGGAGGAGCGTCGGTTGAGATCGAGGTGTTCCTCGGTGACTCCCGGGAACATTCGGGAGAGGGACAGGAGGACGGTGGGCGTGGCGTTGCGCCACTGATAGAGAGACTGCTTGACATCGCCGACGGCGAAGAACGAACGGCGTCCTTCGTTGTCCTGCGTGATCTCGTCGATCAACCGCTCCAGCAGGCGAAACTGAACCGCGGACGTGTCCTGGAACTCATCGACGAGGAGGTGATCGATCCGCGTGTCGAGTTGAAAGAACAGGTGTTCGAGGTCCCCGCAGGCGTTGGAGTCGAGCAGGGCACGCGGGATGTCGTCGAACGTCATGCGGGAACTCTCCCGCTTGAGGTGCTCGTACTCGGCGGCGAACTGGGCCAGGAACTCGCGTGTCGCCATGGTCTCGGCGTGGAGTTGCCCAAGGAGCACGGAGCGTGCGTTTTCGATGAGCGGCGTGAAGGCCTCAGGGAAACGCGGGGTGATCTCGACTCGGGCGTACCTTTCCGCGCCCGCGGCAATCGCGTGCGCGATGCCCTTCTCGAGAAAGCGATCCCATTCGCCGCTCCGGGCGGTGGTCGCGGCTTCTTCGATGGACTTGCGCCAGAGGGCGTTGGGATTGCCCTGTTGAGTCAGGGGCGGTTCGAGTTCCGCGAGCGACCCTGCCAGGTGCTCGACCTGGGATGATTCCAAGGGTGGTGTGCGCGGTCCGATGACGCTCCAGGCCTCGGCGGGGACGCCCGCGGTAACGGAGTGCAGTTCCTTGACACGACCGCGGAGCGATTTGAGGACTTGGGATCGGAGCGTGCCCCGGCAGAAAAGGCCGACCGTGCGGAGCAGGCTGTCCGCGGGAACCCGCCCGAGGGCGGTCAGAAGGGCGCGGTCGCGCAGGGTTTGGTCCTCCGCGTCGGAGAGGACTCGCGAGTGGGCTCCGGTTGATTGCGAGAGGGTGGAGCGGGCGATGGTCGCGAAGAAAGAGTCGAGAGTTCCGATGCTGAGTTTCTGGCACCGGAGCACGAGGCGTGCCAGAGCGTCGCGACAGTTGTCGGCCGAGAGCGTGGGATGGCCGCAGTCGGTTGCAAGGACTCGCAAAGCCTGAGCGTCGAGTGCGGCGTTGGCGAGGCGGAGCAGCACCCGGTCGAGGATTTCGCCGGCGGCCTTGCGTGTAAAGGTTGTGGCGATGATCCGTTCGGGGTCGCACCCAGCGAGGAGCAGGCGGAGGTAGTGCCCCGAAAGGGCGTAGGTTTTTCCGGTGCCGGCGGACGCGTGGATGACGGAGTGCCGCAGGGGGTTCATTCGTCTTCCCCCAGGAGTTCGTCGAGAAGTCCCGGCTCTTGGTCCGGGAGTGTCGGGGCGGTGAGGGTCGCTCCGCAGATCGCGGCGAGCGAGACTTGCTGGGGCGGGGAGTCGCCGAGCCGGAACAGGTCGGCGCGCGAGATCTGGCGGATGACCGCTGCGGCCGCGGCGTCGGCGGAGGCGAGGTCTTGCTCGGTCCACCCGGAGAGTTCGATCCCGATGGCGCGTGGTTCGTGCCCGAGCCGGGCGTAACCGAGGGAGAGGGCGTTGGGGTCGATGCCGCGCCGGGCGGAGAGTTCGGCCGCGAGGTAGCGGTAGAGCGGCAACTGCAGGTTGTGCCATGATCCGCCCGAATTGCGGTGGTCGGGGTCGGGCCCGCGGGTGCCGTCGCCGGTTTTGTAGTCGAGGACGGCGAGGCGTCCCGAGGGTTCGTGGAGGTCGACGCGGTCAATCCTTCCGCGCAGGGTGATCGACTGAGAATCGTGCGCAAAGACGGCGGGGCATTGCGGGGACCATTCGGAGTGGAGGATTTTCCAGCCCTGGGCGCGCCAGTCCGCTTGGACGTGCGCGAACGCTGCGAGGCGGAGGCAGGCGTGGGCTGTCTGCACGCGGATGGCGGGGAGCGGGGAGTGGCCGTAGGTGCTCACTATCCTGGCGCGGAAGAGCGCGGTCAGGCGGGCTTCGATGTCGGCCGCGTTCGCGGAGTCTGCTTCGGGGCTGGAAGCGAAGTCGTGGAGGGTGCGGTGCAGGATCGTGCCGAAGGCCGCGAGGTTCATCTCGGATTCGGGGGTGTCGTAGGGGCGGAGGTTGAGGACGTGTTCGAGGAGGAAGCCGTAGGGGGAGCGGAGGAAGGGTTTGAACGCGGTCACGTTCATGTGGGTGATTTGAGGTACGGGCACCCGGGGCATCGGCTCGAAGATGGGCGGGCGGGTCTTCGAGGCGGGGGGGGTGCCGGTTTCGGTTGCGATTGGGGAGTCGGGTGGCTGTGGATCGGGATTGAGGAACCTGAGAACCCGGCCCGGGATCATCTCAGGTTCGCAGGCGAAGAGGAGCCTGCTCGGACGGAGAGGATCGCCGTTGATCGAGCGCCGGGCGGCGATCAGAGTGAGGTGTTGTCTGCTGGCGGCGAGTTGGGTGAGGACGCACAAGTCCCGAGCAAGGTCGTCGCGAGTGGTTGGGAGTCCCAGGCGGGCGCGGAGTCCGTCGGGGAGCATCGGATGGTTGCGCCGGGCCGTCGGAACCTGCCCCTCGTTCATCCCCATGACGATGACGGCCCGTGCCGGGTCGAAGGTCGCTTCGAGCCAGCCGACCATCTCGATGGAATTGCGGGGCGTGGGGGTTGTGACCGTTCGGTCTTCCAGGCTGTTGAGTACGAGCGTGAGCGCATCGGGCGCGGAGAACATGAGGGATTCCAGCAGCATCGCGGGCGCGGCCCGGATGGCGTCCAAGATGCCCAAGAGCTCGTGGAGGTCGGCCGTCGGGTTTGGATCGTGGAGAGCGACGGGTTTGACGGGTGCGTAGATTTCGAAGAGCACGGCACGGATTCGATCCGCCCAGTCGCGCAACGATCGTGGAGCGACGGGCATGAAGTCCGCCAAGAGCCGTTCGACCTCCTCGATGACCGGGCGTACTTGATCGGGCACATTGAGCCCGTTGGGCTCTCGCGTGGGAGGGAAGCTCGGGGGCAGATGCGATTCCACGAAGTCGTCGAGTTCGATGAGCCAGTCCTCGCCGGGTTTGGTAGAAGCGTCTGGTTGCTTTGAGAGCAGCCAACGCTCGATGTCCGGGTGCCTCACGATCGCCTCGAAGTCCGTGAAGGCCCGGGATTGAAGCAGGGATCGCAGGGCGTGCAAGAGCCGGGCGGGGGCGGAGAGCGAGGCGGATGCTTCGGCGGCGGCGTGGAACTCGGGCACCCCGTCGTGCCCGCCGCGTGCGAGGAGTCCGGCGGCGGTCTCCGGGCAGCCGGCAACGACCGTTACCTCGTCGGAAGTGAGCGCGTTCCCGAGTCGAGCGATCGCGTCCAAGACCGCGTTCGCCTGTTCGCGCGGCGATCCGGCAAAGCGGATCGAATCCTCGGGCAGGTTGATGGTCCGGTCAGCCCATTGCGAGGGGATGACACACCCAAGCTCGTCGTAGCGGCCGGCCATCGTGGACGGAGCCGCGACGAGCGCGCGTGTGCGGGGCCGCCAGTGGCCGAGCAACGCCCGCAGGTACGGGGGAAGCTGGTGAACGCCGACGATGTAGACCTCGTCGAACGGGCCGAGTTCGGAGGCGGTGGTGGTCCGCTGAATCTCGCTGTAGTGATCGGCGAGCCCCGCCTTGTTCATCAGCTCTGACCAGACTGACGCGATGTGTGCGAGGGCTTCCCAGCGGGGTGTTTCTGCTTGAAGTTCGGGGTCGCTTTGTGCCAACGCTCGCACGAGGGCGGCGGCGTGGGGGATGGTGTACCCGAGCCCGCCCAATTCCTCGTGCAGTTCGAGCAGGAAGATGGCTGATTGATGGAGGTTGCTCAGATCGGTCGGATGTTCACCGGGCGGGCTGGTACCGAAGGCGGCGAGAGCGGCCTGGGGTGCCGTGGCTCGGATTGCCGTCATGGCTGCGACGTGGGAGACAATGGCATCGGGAGTGGGAATTGGACGTTGGAACAACGTGTCGGGGATTTGACTCGGAATCAGGAGCCGCGGAGGGAGGAGTGATGTTCCAAGTTCTTCAGCTCGGACGACCAGCGACGCCTCGAGCAGACGGGCGGCCCGTGATCCAGGAACGACGATGGCAATCCGGGAGAGGTCCGTGAGCCCGGATCCTTGAGCTTGCGCGAGGATCCATTGCGTGGCCAGGTGTAAGAGGGGGCGATCCCAACCAAGGAATACCCGGTGGTCTGGCCGGGAACCTTCCGATCGCTCGGGCGAGGGCCCCGGCGAGTGGGAGATGCTCGAAAAGAGGTCTTCCATCGGTCTGCGCAGCGTAGCCCCGGCTCGGGGGAAGCGAGCACGGCGTGGGGCCGTCGGGGACACGGGCGTGTAGGGGCCGGGGCGTTCTGCGGGACATGACGGGTGATACGCTCGTAGCACGTCAGAGCGACCGAAGTCACCCGCGGAGGCTTGGAATTGGCACACGCACGGATCCTTTGTGAACTCTTGAGCGCGCGCGGTCCGGGGGGTATTCGGCGGGCGGCAACGTTGGTGCTTGCCTGGATCGTCGGATTTGCGGGGGCGTTGGCTCAGGGTCAGAACACCGCCAAGCCCGATCGCTTCCCGGACTTTCGAGAGGTTGTGCGGAGCGCGTCGGACCGGGTCTTCCCGGCGGTGGTGTTCATCAAGGTTGTGCGTGAGAGCAACGACCGCGGGGAGAAGGTGTCGGAGGAAGTTTCGGGGAGCGGCGCGATCGTGAGTCCGGGCGGCGAGGTGGTCACGAACTGGCACGTCGTGGACAAGGCGCAGTCGGTTCGCTGTCTGCTCTCGGACGGGCGGGCGATGGTGGCCAAGGTGCTGGGCACGGACAAGGACACGGACCTGGGGCTGTTGCAGCTTGAGGTGCCCGCTGGGTCGGCGGCGTTGCCGTATGCGAACTTTGGTGATTCGAGCATGCTGCGCGAGGGTGACTTTGCGATGGCGATGGGGGCTCCTTACGGGCTCAACCGTTCGGTCTCGATCGGCATCATCTCGTGCTCTCGAAGGTTTCTTGAAGAGGTGAGCGAGTACAGCCTGTGGCTCCAGACTGATGCTTCGATCAACCCTGGGAACTCGGGCGGGCCGCTGGTGAACACGGCGGGCGAGGTGATCGGGATCAATGCTCGGGGGATGAACCAGGCGAACGGGATGGCGTTCGCGATTCCGGCGGAAACGGTGCGGATTCTTTTGCCGCAGTTGCGTGAGTCGGGGCGCGTGAACTGGAGTTGGACGGGTTTGCAACTCCAGCCGCTGCGGGATTTTTTCAAGGATGTTTACTTTGAAGGGACCGAGGGCGTGATCATCGCTGAGACGGACCCTTCGAGCCCGGGGCGGCTTGCGGGGGTGCAGGCGCACGATCGGCTGCTGGCCGTGAACGGCGTCGCGGTCAGCGGGCTTACCGCGGAGGATCTGCCCGCGGTGCGACGGACGCTGGGGATGCTTCCGAAGGGAAAACCTGCAAAGCTGGACCTGCTGCGCGGCTCGGAAAAGGTTGCCGTTGAGATCACGCCGCGTGAGAAGGGCAAAGTTGAGGGCGAGGAGTTGGCGTGCAAGCGCTGGGACCTGACGTTCAAGGCGATCAACCAGTTCGACAACCCTGATCTGTATTTCTACCGCGAGAAGGGCGTGTTCGTGCTGGCGACGAAGTATCCGGGCAACGCGGCGACGGCGGGGTTGCGGACCAGCGACATCATCCTGAAGATCGACGGGCAGAACGTGGAGACGCTGGCGGATGTCGAGCGATTGCACAAGGATGCGGTGGCCAAGGTCGAGCAGAAGCCGCGGGCGGTGTTCACGGTGCAACGCGGGGGGTTGGAACGGCAGATCGTGATGGACTTTGCGCGGGACTACTCGAAGCAGTAGGTTTGCGTGTTCGCGATCGGGTTGGTTCCCGGAATCAAAGCCGTTCGGTGTCGAGGAATCAGGGGCTCGGAAGTAGATTCTCAGTGTGATGCTGGATGATTGAAGGAAATCACATGACGAGCATGCGCGGTGTCGTTCGACATTTACTGGTCGGGATGATCTGTCTTTCCAGCGTATTCACGAGTGACGCGGCGAGGGCGCAGTCAACTGAGGCCAAGCCGATCGAGCCCGGGGTGCGGCAGAAGGTGGGTGAGCGCATCGCGCGTGCGTTTGTGCGGGTCGAGATTACGGCCCAGTACGACAACGGGCAGGCGCCCAACCACGAGTACTCGGGCTCGTACCAGTTCGGTGGCTCGGCACGAAGCGGCGTGACGCCTCGGCCTGTCCAGAACTGGGAGCAGTTGATCGAGGAAGAGCGGCCCGGCGTGCAGGGCGGATTTTTGATCGCTGCTGATCGCGTCTATACCAGCGACCCGCTCTTGCATTCGCGCTTTGTGAAATCCATCCGTGTGCGGTATGGAGACCAGGCCGTGGATGCCAGGCCGGTGGCGTACCCGATTGAGCAGGGCGGGGTGTTCCTCCAACTGGCGGCGCCTCTCCCGGGGGCTGAAGCGATCAAGTTCGATGGTTCGGCTCAGGGCCCGTACCTGGCGGTGCAGTACGACGATTCCGGCCGGTTGCTGGACATTGAGAGCATGAACACGACCGCGACGTATTCGATAGACGGGAAGAGTTTCCTCCGGACGGACGTCGAAACGGTCTTTGTGAATGCCGACGGGGTGGCGGTCGGTCTTGCCGGTGTCTCGCGGTTGCCCTTGGACGGCTCTTGGAAGGGAGATCCGTCGGCGTGGCCCGCGCTGACGGCCGAGCAGTTGGCCGCGAAGTTTTCATCGATCGAAAAGAGAGCGGCGGGTTCGCTGTTGAGGGTTGCTATCTCGCTGCGGAGCCCTCCGAGCAAGGGAGAATCTCAGCGGCGTGGGTACGACGGCGAGCGTGACGAGAACGATGCCGCCACGGAATGGAACGGCACAGGGCTGCTGCTGGACGACAGCACCGTTCTGGTCCTCGCCAAGTTCAAGCCCAAGGTTACGGCGCGGCTTGAGCGTGTGCGTGTGTTCGATTCCACGGGCAAGGAGCATCCGGCCAAGTTCTCGACGACCTTGAAGGAGTGGGGGGCGTTCACGGCGAAGCTTGATGCGCCGATCCCTGGTTCAATTCAATTTGCCAAAGCACCCATCATGAGCTTCCGCGATCGTCTGTTGGTGCGAGCGGAGATCGCGGTTCGGGGGGAATCGCGGTCAGCGCACGTTTGGCAGCAGCGTATCTTCGGGTTTTTTCTGGGGCGGCACGGAGAATTTTACCCGGAGTTGCCCAGCGTGGAGGCGTCGTACCGGGGCGTGCAGCAGACGACGCCACTGAGCTTCGTGTTCGACCTGGACGGGCTGCTGGTCGCGCTCCCGATCCAACACCGGGAAAAGGTTTCGACGGAACGTGGTGAGAGCGGTCCGCTGATGATGCCCGCGTCGATGCTTGCGGCGGAATTGGGGCGGGGCTCGGGCGCGTTCGACCCGGAGAATCGTCCGCTCGCTGAGGAGGACGAGAATCGGTTGGCCTGGCTGGGCGTTGAACTCCAGGGTCTCGACCCCGAGTTGGCGCGTGCGAACAACGTTTCCGAGCAGACCGAGGACGGTTCGACGGGGGCGATCGTGACGTACGTGTACGAGAACTCACCGGCCGCGCAGGCCGGGCTCAAGTCGGGCGACATCCTTCTTCGGATTCACGCCGAGGGTCAGCCCAAGCCGCTGGAGATCGCGGGAGACTTTGATTCCTCTCGGAACATGCAGAACTTCTGGCAGTACCTCGACCAGATCCCGCCGGAGTACTTTGAGCGGATTCCCACGCCCTGGCCGGCTTCGGAGACGACGCTGATCCGTTCGCTGACGGACCTTGGTTTCGGGACGCCGTTCCAGGTCGAGTTCTTCCGGGACGGGAAGGTTGCGAGTGTTGATCTGAAGGTTTCCCAGAGCCCTGCGCACTACGAGGCGGCCAAGCGGTTCCAGTCCGAAGACCTCGGGATCACCGTGCGTGACATTACCTACGAAGTTCGCCGATACTTCCGGCTCAAACCGGGCGATCCCGGCGTGATTGTGTCGCGGGTTGAAAAGGGCGGGAAGGCCGCGATCGCGGGCGTGAAACCGTACGAGATCGTGACCAGTATCAACGATCAGCCAGTGCTGACGGTTGTCGATGCCGAAAAGGGTTTGAAGCAGGGGGGCGAGCTGCGGATCGGCATCAAGCGGATGACGCAGGGCCGGATCGTGAAGGTCAAGGGCGGGGCGGCCGAACCGGCGAAGGAAGAACCCAAGGGCGCGGCCGATCCCGCCGCGGCCAAGGACGGCGGGGGGCCCGCGGAGAAGAAGTGATCGAGGATCACGCGAGCGTGGGACCTGAACGGGTATGTCGTGGACACCATATTTCCAGGAACGGTTTGCGAGCGATGCTTGCCCGTTAGTTAGGGGGAGATGAGATGATTTCGAGAAGTGCGCCGATGGTTCTTGCCGGGATTCTTTGCGGTGGTGGGTTCGCACCGGCGGTTTCGCTGGCGCAACCGACCGGCGGGAGTCTGGCGCAGCCCGTCACCACTCCTGGACCGAAGCCAGACTCCGCGAAGGGCGATCAGCCCGCGAAACCCGAGAAGCCCAAGTGGGACGTCAACTCCCCGCCGGGCCCGTCCCGCGATCTGACGATCGATGTCACCGAGGGCACGTGGCTGAGCGTCGATCTCAGCCCCGACGGCAAGTGGATTGCGTTCGACCTGCTCGGCGATCTGTACATCATGCCCGCGGCCGGATGCACGGGCGAACAAACCGCAACGGCGATCACCTCCGGCGTCGCGTGGGACATGCAGCCGCGCTTCAGCCCCGATGGCACGATGATCGCGTTCACCAGCGACCGCGGCGGCGGCGACAACATCTGGACCATCTCCCGCCAAGGCCCCGACCGCGCCGGCGACTTCGGCGGCGAGCCCAAGCAGGTCACGAAAGAGTCCTACCGCCTGCTGAACAGCCCGGCATGGGCACCCGACGGGCAGTACATCGTCGCTCACAAGCATTTCACCTCACGCCGATCGCTCGGCTCGGGCGAGATGTGGCTCTACCACGTCACCGGCGGCGACGGGCTGCAGATGACGGTCAAGCCCAACGAGCAGAAGGACGTCGGCGAGCCGATGTTCTCGCCCGACGGGAAGTACCTGTATTACAGCATCGATTCAACTCCGGGCGATCAGTTCGAGTACAACCGCGATTCCACCGCGGGTATCTATTCCATCGATCGCCTTGATCGCCAGACCGGCGAGATCAGGTCGATGGTGGCGGGCCCGGGCGGCGCGGTGCGCCCGACGCCCTCGCGCTCGGGCACGCAGGTCGCCTACGTAAAGCGTGACCGAACGCTGAGCGAACTCTGGGTGCTGGACACCGCGTCTGGAAAAGTTCGCAAGGTCACGGCCGGGCTTGAACGCGACATGCAAGAGGCCTGGGCTGTACACGGCGTGTACCCCACGATGGCGTGGACTCCCGACGATCGCGCGATCGTGCTGTGGGCGGGCGGGAAGATTCAGACGGTGGACGTGGCAACCGGCGCGATGACACCGATTCCTTTCCGTGTGAAATCAACGCGGCGAGTGGAAGACGCGGTGCGGTTCCCGGTCGAGGTGGCCCCCGACAAGTTCGACGTCAAGCTCCTGCGCGGCGTCACGGTTTCGCCCAAGGGCGATCTTGTGGCGTACCAGGCTCTCGGTCATCTGTACACGCGGAAATTGCCTGATGGCGAACCGCGTCGAGTGACCGCGCAGAACGAGCACTTCGAGTTCTCGCCGTCGTTCTCGCGCGACGGCGCGTCGA
Source organism: Phycisphaerales bacterium (assembly GCA_044221955.1). Lineage (GTDB taxonomy): Bacteria > Planctomycetota > Phycisphaerae > Phycisphaerales > UBA1924 > CAZCPB01. Next base: position 15,184 of record JBGAOD010000009.1, read on the forward strand.
TCGTGTACACGACGTGGAACGACGAAAAGCTCGGCACGGTGCGGGTTGTTGCGACCGGCGGCGGCGAGGGCCGCGTCATCACGACCGAGCCGGGCCACTACGTCGATCCGGTCTTCACGCCCGACGGGTCGAAGGTCCTATACGGCCGAGTTTCCGGCGGCGGGCTCACCACACCGATCTGGTCCTATGAAACGGGCCTGTACTGGTCGCCGACCTCTGGCGGCAAGGCGACGCGGATCACCAAGAAAGGTCGGAATCCGCAGTTCGGCGCGGACAACGAGCGTGTGTTCCTAACCGTCACTGACTATCAGAAGGACACGGACCACACTTCGCTCATCAGCATGAAGCTCGACGGCACAGAGGATCGCACGCACGTCTCGGTGGACAACGCGACCGAGTTCGCGATCTCGCCCGACGGCAAGTGGCTCGCGCACGTCGAGCGATTCAACGCGTACATCAGCCCGTTCATCGCCACTGGCCGCGAGGTCGGGCTGAGCGGCAAGAGTTCGGCGGTTCCCGTCGCGCGAGTGACGAAGGAAGCAGGACGGAACATTCACTGGTCGGGTGATAGCGCGGCGTTGCATTGGTCGCTGGGTCCGGAGTTGTTCACGCGAAGGCTCGCGGACTCGTTCGCGTTCATCGCGGGTGCGCCGGAGAAGTTGCCGGAAGCGCCCGCGACCGGGGTGAATATTTCATTCAAAGCCCAGACCGATGCGCCGACCGGCAAGCTCGCGTTCGTCGGCGGGCGTGTGATCACGATGAACGGTGAGGCCGGGCACGAATCGGTCATCGAGAACGCCGTGGTGGTGGTCGATCGCAACCGCATTACCGCCGTCGGCCCGCGCGCGACCACGCCGGTCCCCGCTGAAGCCACCGTCATCGACTGCGCCGGCAAGACGCTGATGCCCGGCATCATCGACGTTCACGCCCACGGCTCGCAGGGGCAGAGCGGCATGACGCCGCAGAAAAACTGGGGCCAGTACGCCAACCTCGCGTTCGGCGTGACGACGATCCACGACCCATCGAACGACACCGACTCGATCTTTGCCGCCAGCGAGCTTGCGAAGGCGGGCACGATCGTGACGCCGCGGATTTTCTCGACCGGCACGATCCTCTATGGAGCGACCGGCTCGTTCAAGGCCGAGATCGACAGCCTCGATGACGCGTTGTTCCACCTCCGGCGCATGAAGGCCGTTGGCGCGTTCAGCGTGAAGAGCTACAACCAACCGCGCCGCGAGCAGCGCCAGCAGGTCATCGAGGCCGCACGCCAGACCGGGATGATGGTCGTCCCCGAGGGCGGATCGCTCTTCCAGCACAACATGACGATGGTGGTCGACGGCCACACGGGCGTCGAGCACTCGCTGCCCGTGCAGCACATTTACAAGGACGTTCAGCAACTGTGGGGACCGACGAAAGTCGGGTATACACCCACGCTGATCGTCGGCTACGGCGGGCTCGACGGCGAGTCGTACATGTACGATCGCTCGAAGGTCTGGGAGAACGAGCGGCTGCTGAACTTCGTGCCGCGAACGATCGTTGATCCACGCTCGCGCCGTCGCCAGACCGCGCCCGATCAGGATTACAACGTGCTTACGAGCTCCGGCATCTGCAAGAGCCTCCTCGACGCTGGCGCGAAGGTTCAACTCGGTGCCCACGGGCAGCTCGCTGGCCTCGGGGCGCAGTGGGAACTTTGGCTGATCGCGTCGGGCGGCGTCACGCCGATGCAGGCTCTTCGGGCGGCAACCCTCGACGGCGCGTTCTACCTCGGGCTCGAGAAGGACATCGGTTCGATCGAGGTCGGCAAGCTCGCCGACCTGCTCGTGCTCGACGCCAATCCGCTGGAGAACATCCGCAACTCCGAGCAGATCAAGTACACAGTCGCCAACGGCCGGGTGTTCGAGGCCAGGACGATGGCGCAGGTCGGGAACCACCCGTCGCCCGCGCCGAAGTTCTACTGGGCGGACCTTCAGGGCGCGCTCGGACTCGGCGTGCAGTCTCAGATGACCGGGTGCGCCGGCTGCGGGAGGGTTGGCGCGTCGTGCACGCCGTCGGGGACCACGCACGACGGCGTTGTCGATGGCTACCGCTAGCCCTTGAAAATGCAATTCATCACGAGAAAACGGGCACAAAGAGAAGATCGCCCTGGGCCGACCTAAGTTTCGTTATGGCCGCTGTCCTTACCGCCCGCGATCTCAGCAAGACTTACGGGACCCGATCTCTGTTCTCCGACGTGGCTCTCGCGTTGGAAGAGCGCGAGCGGCTCGCGCTCATCGGGCCCAATGGTTCGGGCAAGTCCACGCTGCTCAAGATCATCACGGGGCTCGAATCGCCCGACGAGGGTGTCGTGTCTTTCCGGAAGGGAGCGCGAGCGGCCTATGTCGCGCAGGCGGACGTTTTTCCCGACGGCTCGACGGTGCTTACCGCCATCACCGGCGCGCTGCACGCCGCACGGAAGGCCGGGCTGACGCCGCATCTGCACGACGACTACGAGGCCGACCTTGCCGCCGAGATGGTGCTCGGACGGCTCAACTTTGAAAATTGGGAACAGCCCACGTCGTCGCTCTCGGGCGGGCAACGCAAGCGGCTGTCGATCGCGCGGGCGCTCTCGGGCGAGCCCGACGTGCTGCTCCTCGACGAGCCAACCAACCATTTGGACGTCGAAGGTATCGAGTGGCTCGAAATGCTGCTGACGGGCATCGGCGTCGCGTCGATCGTCGTGACGCACGACCGCACGCTGCTCGAATCGACGGCCACACGCATCGTCGAACTTTCCCGCGCCTATCCCCGCGGAACATTCTCCGTTGACGGCAACTACTCCGAGTTTCTGCGGCGAAAATCGGAGTTTCTTGAAGGCCAGGCCCAGCAGGAGAAATCGCTCGCCAACCAGGTCCGTGAGGACATCCGCTGGCTCTCGCGTGGCGCTCAAGCGCGGCGGACAAAGTCCAAGAGCCGCATCGACGCGAGCCACGAACGCATCGACGAGCTGGCCGACCTGCGATCGCGCAACACGCCGCAGAAGGCCGCGAGTCTTGATTTCGACGGCACGGGCCGGCAGACCGTCAAGCTCTTGGTCGCCCGCGCGATCACGAAGTCGCTCGGAGGCAAGCGGCTCTTCACCGATCTGGATCTCGTGCTCTCGCCCGGCCAAGTCATCGGCCTGATGGGCCCCAACGGCTCCGGGAAATCGAGCCTCATCAAAGTGCTGATGGGCGATCTCGACCCCGACGCGCCCACGCCCGAGGCCGTGCGCGAGGCCGAGACCGCCGTGAACGTCCCGCCCGGCGCGCCGCCCGTGGGGACGATCCGGCGGGCCGACAAGCTCAATGTCGTGCTGTTCTCTCAGCACCGCACCGAGCTTGATCCTTCGGAAACGCTTGGAGACTCGCTCTCGGGACATTCGGACTCGGTGATCTATCGCGGGCGTTCGCTGCATGTGAACACATGGGCACGAATGTTTCTTTTCACGCCCGAGCAGCTCAAGGCCCCGGTCCGCGCGCTCTCGGGCGGCGAGCAGGCCCGTGTTCACATCGCGCGGCTGATGCTCGAGCCGGCCGACGTGCTGATCCTCGACGAACCAACCAACGACCTGGATATCGCGTCGCTCGAAGTGCTGGAAGAGAGCCTGGAAGAGTTCCCGGGCGCGGTCATCCTCGTCACCCACGACCGAGCCATGCTCGCCCGGCTCGCCACCCGCGTGCTGGCGCTCGACGGGTTGGGCTGCGCGCGGTTCTTCACCGATTACGAGCAGTGGTCGAAGCGATCCACGTCGGCCTCCCCCGTTGGTTCAAGCGCACTTGCGGCGTCATCGGTTGCGACGGCGAAGGCCGCTGCGCCGGGGGTGGCAAGCTTGCCTGTGAACGATGCGCTCTCGCCACCGGTCAAGCCGGGCAGGAAGAAGCTGTCGTACAACGAGCAGCGCGAGCTTGCGCAGATGGAAAGCAAGATCGAGCTCGCTGAGTCGCTGGTGCGAAAGCTCGAGGCGCAGGCGGCCGACCCCGCTGTGGTCGCGGACCATCGCAAGTTCTCCGGCGTCTGCCGCGACCTGGGCGAAGCACAGACCGCGGTGGCGGCGCTGTACGCACGATGGACCGAGTTAGACGGCAAGCAGGGCTGATGGGAATGCACCGTGCAGCCCGTGCGACGGAGTGCTGGGGCGGGGGAGAAAGCGAGACGGCGTAGCCCGCGCGGAGCGCGAGGGCACCCAAGACGCCCGTATTTCACCTGCGATCCGTCTCAGGCTCGCGGTCAGATCTGCGTGATTTCTTTGGACTTGTCCTCGACGCGGGAGTCGATCTCGTCCTCGAACTTCTTGAGCAGTTTCTGAACCTCTTCCTTGAGTGTTTCGATCTCGTCCTCGGGGTAGTGTGCGCCGGGCTGCTTGGAGAGAGCGTCGGCGTGCTTGTTGGCGTCACGGCGGACGTTCCGGATGGCGACTTTCTGTTCCTCTCCGATCTTTTTGCAGCGCGCGACCATCTGCTGGCGACGCTCGGATGAGAGGGCGGGCACGTTGAGGCGGATCTGCTTGGCCTCGACCATCGGGTTGAGCCCGAGCCCGGCGGCCTCGATGGCGGACTTGATCGCACCGATCGCGCCGGTATCGAAAGGTTTGATCAGGATCTGTGTTGGCTCGGGCGTGCTGATGGCCGCGATGGCCTTGAGGTCGGTCTGTGATCCGTAGTAGTCAACTTTCAGATAGTCGACCAGGGCCGTAGACGCCCGTCCGGTCCGCAGCCCGCGGAACTCGTGCTTGAGATACTCGAGCGCCTTGGTCATGTGTTCTTCGGATTCGAGCAGGATGGTGTCTGGGTCGGTCGACATGGTCGTGTCCTTCAATCAGGTCTGTTCGGTCTTCCCGGGAATCATGTCAGCGAATCAGGGCCGCGGTCGGAGTGGGTCGAGCAGTGTACGTGTGAACTCTCGGGTGTGGGAGGGCAGAGGAGCGGTGAGATTTGCGGGATCGACGGCGCGGTTTCCGAGGTGAACCAGATCCGGTCGGTCTCAGGTCGCCGTCACCAGCGTGCCGAGATCGCCGCCTTCGACTGCTCGGCGGATATTCCCCCTGGTCTTGAAATCAAAGACCAGCACCGGGATCTTGTGCTCCTGGAGCATGGCGAGGGCCGTCATGTCCATGACCTTGAGGTTCTTGGCGATGGCTTCGGCGTAGGTGAGCTGCGTGTAGCGTTTGGCGGTCGGGTCTTTCTTCGGATCAGCCGTGTAGACGCCGTCGACCTTGGTCGCCTTGAGCAGCACATCGCACTCAAGCTCGGTGGCTCGCAGCGAGGCGCAGGTGTCCGTGGTAAAGAAGGGGTTGCCGGTGCCGGCGGCCAGGATCACCACCCGGCCTTTTTCCAGGTGTCGCAGCGCGCGGCCGCGCACGAAGGTCTCGGCGACGGCGCGGATTTCGAGCGCGGACATCACGCGGCAGTCCACGCCCAGCGAGACGAGTTTCTCTTTGAGTGCGACGGCGTTGAGCACGGTTCCGAGCATCCCCATGTAGTCGGCGGTAGCCCGATGGATGTGCCCGGCCGCGGCCAATTCCGCCCCGCGGATGATGTTGCCGCCGCCGACGACCACGGCCACTTGGGTTCCGAGGGACGCGGCCTCTTTGACCTCGGCGGCGATCGCGAGAAGCTCCTCGGGGTCGATCCCGAACGCGCCCGGCTTGCAGAAGGATTCGCCGCTCAGTTTCAGCAGCACCCGCGCGAACTTGAGCGGCTTGGGGGCGCGGGGTTCCGGGCGGGCGGTGGGCATGGGCGCGTGTGGCATGGTGGCTCGCATGTGGGTAGGTCCGGGAGGGGGCACCGGCCCCGCTCGGCAACTCGGCGGCGTTCGTCCCGGTAAAAATCCTGAACCGCCGCCGATCGCCTGCGAAGGGTAGTCCACGGGAGGGGGGCAGTTCACCTCCCGCGGGTGCGGGTTGCGCGGTCGGGGCTTGCGGCCCTGCTCGCCGAACACCCGAGGGGACTCGGGCTGACCGGGGGAAATCGCCTCCGAGAACGCCCGCCGAAGGGTGCCCGCTCCTTACACTTTGGAACCGTTGAGCAACGGGGCGTCGCAAGGCCGATAGGGAACACATGCCGATGAGCCGGGACAATGCCGGGGGTCAGGACGAACTCACAAGTGTGCTTGCGCCGTCCTCCTCCGGGGGGCAGGCGGGGGTCCTCGCGACGGCGCGCCCGCGCACGGCCTTTGATCGACTGCTGAAATACCTCGCGTGGTCCGGGCTCACCACCGGGCTGGTGATCTCCGCGGTCCTCCACCTCGTTGCGCTGTTGGTGGCCGCCAACATCTTCTTTGCGTGGGGGCTGGGCACGTCGGGCGGCGGGGCGGAGGGTTCCGGCCCGGTCGGTTTCGCGGTGGTGACCGAGACCGAGCTTGCGGAGATTCAAGGGTCGTCGCTCACGGAAAACGCTCCCGGTGTTGCCGAGCTGACCGCCGGTGGCGGTGACGAAGCTCGAACTTTCAGATCCCGAATCCGTGGGCGAAAGTCTTGGGGGTTGGGCGATTCCGGGCTCATCACCGGGGCGCTCGGACGTTGGGTCCAGCGTGGCTGGTTCGGGGGTCGGCGGGTCGGGCAGCGGGGGGGCGAGTTTCTTCGGTATCGAAGCCCAGGGCAGTCGGTTCGTGTACATCGTGGACGTGTCGGGTTCGATGAGCGTGGGCGGGAAAATCCAGTCGCTGCGTGCCGAGCTCGCCCGTTCGGTCAATGACCTGGTTGGGAACTCTCAGTTCGTAATTGTCCCCTTCTCGTCGGACGCGTCGGTCCTGGGCGGGAAGAATGCGTGGACGGAGGCGACGGATCGCAACAAGCGGGCCATCGGATCGGCGATCGAGGTTCTTCCTGCTGACGGAGGAACCAACCCCTCTCCGGGGTTCCTGATCGCCTTCGCCCTCAAACCCAAGCCCGACGCGATCTACTTCATGACCGACGGGGAGTTCTCGCCCACGATCGTGCAGGAGATCGCCGCGATGAACCGCCAGCTTGATATCCGCATCCACTGCATCTGCTTTGTCAGCAAAGAGTCCGAAGAGCAGATGAAGACGATTGCGCGGCAGAGCGGCGGGACGTACACCTTCGTCCCTGGGGGTGCGCCGTGAAAAAGTTCGCGATTGCCGCCGTTGCCTGCATCGCGGCGCGCGCGACGGCTCAGGTGGAGCTGCGCAAGGGCTGGCCGGCGATCGATGGGGAGGTGACGCGCGTTGATGCCGACGGCGTGTCCGTCACGCCCAAAGCCGCCGGTCCGACGGCACCGAAATCGAACACTCCCGCGATCGTTCTGAGCTGGGACCGAGTCCGGGCCGTCGGCGGACCACTCTCCGCGCAGGCCTCGGTCTACGCCCCGGTGGCGCTTCAGGCCTGGCGGGCCAAGGCCCGACTCGCGCGGGGTGACGCGGTGGGCGCAGAACCGCTGCTTGATAGCCTTTTCTCGGCGTATTCTCGGCGCGCCGGTCCTACTTCTGCGTCGATCGCGCAGAGCCTTACCGCCTGCCGTCTGGGGCGGGGGGCGCAGAGTTCGGCCGTTGCGCCTTGGCTCGTGTGGTTGCGGGCTGGGGGCACTGCCCCGCTTTCGGGCGACGCTCCGTCCGCGTCGCTCGCGACGGAGCTCGACGCCTCGTCTCGACGGTTTGCGCTCGATCCCTCGACGGGGTTGATCCCCGCCCTGCCTCCTCTCTGGATCGACCTGCCCGCGGTCCGCGCCTTCGTGCGTGCCGGCCCGCCGATCGAACCGCTCGACGGGGGGGTCGAAGCTACTCCGGCGTCCGCAAAGGCGGATCGCCTTTCCCAGCTCTATCTTGCTTCGGCGCTCAGGACCTGCGGGCTGCCCGCGCCGGAGCTTCCCGTCGCCACGGACGACGCCGGAGTCAGGCTCGTGACCGAGATCGTGCTGGCGGCGTCCGACGCCCGCGAGACCCGCGAATCGTGCAGGGGCTCGCTCCGAGCACGCCTCAAGGCAAAGCCCGCGGCGTGGGTGGAAGCGTGGTGCCGCGTGGCGCTGGGGCGATCGCTTCTCCAGGAGGACACGCTGGATTCCAAGCGGCTGGGCATCATCGAGTTGCTGCACGTTCCTTCGCGCCTGCCCGACGAGGTCCCGTACCTGACCGGCATCGCCCTCGCCGAGGCCAGCGTTGCGCTGCACGGGCTGGGCGACGACGCGGGGGCCGAACGCCTGCGGAGCGAGTTGCAGTCCGACTACACCGGGCACCCCGTGCTGGACTGGGCCCCGCTGCGTGGCTGGAAGCCCGCCGCGCCCCTCCCTGCGGCGAACGCCGCGCCCCTGTCCCCGCAGACTGCACCATGCAGCCTGAGAACGAGAAACCAAACCCGGATCGACCCAAGTGAGATTCGCGGGGCCACCGCCCCGCGGTCAGGAGGACCATGGTTCTTGACGGATTCGCCATCGCATTCCCACCCACTCTCATCGGAGGCGGTTCTTTCCTGCTGGCGCAGGGCGCGGACGCCGCGAAGACCATGAAAGAGATGTCGGTGCTGGACTACATCCAGTCCGGTCACGTGGTGGGGTACCTGCTCATCGCGCTCTCGTTTGTCGCGGTGGGATTGATGATCTGGCACCTCATTGAGGTACGGCGAGTGAAGCTGATGCCGCCGGGTGTGGCCGAGGAGCTGCTGGGGCGTGTGCGCGCGGGGAACGTCGAGGGCGCCAAGCAGATCTGCACGTCGCCCGAGAACAGGTCGTTCCTCACGAACATGGTTGGTTCCGCGCTCCAGCGTTGCTCGCTCGCGCCGTTGGGGTTCATGGAGGTTCGATCGGCTCTTGAGGAGGCGGGATCCCGTGAGATCGACCGCTTGTATCGCACGACCGACGGGATCGGGCTCATCGCGGCGGTCGGTCCGATGCTCGGACTGCTCGGTACTGTCTTTGGAATGATCGGCGCGTTCGGCACGATCGGGCAGCTCGAGGGTGCGTCACGCTCGCTCCAGCTCGCCAGCTACATGTCGATCGCGCTCGTGACTACGGCCGAGGGGCTCATCGTGGCCGTCCCGTGTACCGTCGCGTATTCCCTGTTCCGCCGGCGGATTGAGCGGCTGGTCGGCGAGGTAGGAGAAGTGACCGAAGAGCTTGCGACGTACCTGGAGCGTGTCGGTGATCAAGCGCAGGTGGCCCCCGCTCCTCGCCCGGCGGTTCGGGCGGCGGCCGTCCCGATCCCTCCGGCGCTCCCGGCGATCGAGCGTGGGGCTCGCGCGTCGTGAGTCAAACCGGAGTTGTCGCGTTGGGCTAGAACGCCGATCGATGCTGACGAAGAGCCTTCCGATTCCATGAAATCATCACGCACCAAAACCATCCCCGAGGCCGCGTTCGATCTGACGCCGATGATCGACGTTGTGCTCTTGCTGATCATTTTCTTCATGCTTTCGTCGCAATTCGCCCAGGCGTCGCGGCGGCCGATCGACGTGCCGCGTGAGGAGGGCGAGAAGACAGCCAGCGAGTCGACCGAGATGACGCTGATCGACATCGACGGGCCGGACCAGTACTCGGTCTTGGGTCGCACGCTGACGCTCGCGCAGCTGATCGAGCTCGTGCAGGCCGACCTCAAGCGCCGGGGTACCGCCGCTCAGCCCGAGTTCACAGTGCGTGCGGACCGATCGAGCCCCGCGAGCGAGCTCAATAAGCTGGCGTCGGCCCTGACGCAGGTCGGGGTGCGGACCTGGAAACTCGCGACGGTCAGCCCGGGAGTGGGGGGCACGCGATGAATATCCGGCGCTCCAAGCACACGCACAACGACCCGCTCCCTCGTCTTCCGCTTACGGCCTTCATCGACGTTGTTCTCTTCCTCCTGCTGTACTTTCTTATTGCGGGGAGCCTCGCGGAACAGGAATCCGAACTCCCTTCAGGGCTCAAGGCCGACAGCAAGGCGGCGGGAAGCTCGGACCTGGCTCCGCAGGTTGTCACGGTCGCGCTGGCCGACGGCAAGCCGGTCTACCAGCTCGGCAGTCGAACCATCAGCGATCGCGCGTCGCTGGTCGCGGTCCTCAGACAACTCCCCAAGGATCGTGGGGTGTTCGTCAAGGTCTCGTCGCAAGCCCCCGTGGGGGGAGCGGCTACCGCGCTCCAGTCCTGCCGAGATGCAGGTTTCACGAAGGTCAATTATGTCCCGGCCAAGTGATCGCCGAGCCAGATTCCGCCGCTTGATCACCGTCGTCGTGTGCGCGGCGGCGTTGCTTGATCTCAGCGGTTCCGCCCACGCACAGCAAGCCTTCGAGGACCAATCGAACACAACGCCCGACGCGGCCGTCGAGGAGTACCTCGGCGACCGGGGGCTGCAGGACCTCCTTCTCACGCAACTCCGACACCGCCTCGTCGAGTCTTCGGGGCCCGACCGCGTGCCGATCGCCGAACGCCTCGGGAAGATGTACGTCGAGCGTCTCGCCAAGGTCACGTCCCCCGAGCAGCGCCAGGAGCTCGAAAGAGCGAGTCTTGAACTCTTCAAGCTTGTCCCCGAGGCGGACTCGTTCGAGCTCCGAATCGACCTCGCCAAAGTCGGTTACCTGCGTGCCGAGAGCATGGCCGAGCGCGAACGGTTGCTGCTTGCCACCCCCGAAGAACGTTCCGAGGCCGAAAGGGTGTTACGCTCCGTTGCGCCGATGTTCCAGGAAATCGCTACCAAGGTGGGCCGGAAGGTTGACGCCCTGGAACGCAAGGATCAGGCCGGGCGCGATGAGGAAGGCCTCAAGGAGCAATTGAACGACGCCCGCAGGCTCCGCTCGCTCGCGATGTACTACAACGGCTGGACCAACTATTACCTCTCGTTCCTGACGGGGAACGTGCCGCTGGCTTCCCGGGCCCTCGAAGATTTCGGTTACATCCTCAACGCCGCGCCCGGCAAACCCGCGTCCGTCAACCGGTTGCCCAAGGGACTGCTCAAGTACGAGCACGTCGCGCGGGCCGCCGTGGGCTGCGCCCTCTGTTCCGCGATCAAGCCCGGTGGAGACTCCGAAGCGGTCCTCTGGCTTGACGCCATCGACGGCGCCGAGGGGCTCCCCGATTCGATCTCCGCGGACCTCTTTCGTCACCGGGCGGTCGTGCTCGCCGGTGCGAAGCGATGGGCCGACCTCGATTTGTTCGTGCGTCGTCGGCTGAAGAAGCCTCGTGACGGCGTGGCCAAGCCGCTCACCGCGGTCGAGGCCCGACTGCTCGCCGTGCTCACGCTGGGGGCGATGGAATCGAGCAGCGCAGCGCCCCGCAATGGCGACCTGGTTGAAGCCCTCGCACAGACCGCGCTGGGCGAGCTGGTGACGCAGGGCCGCGTTGGTGATGTTCTTGACCTTGTCCACCGCTTCGGCACCGCGCCCATCGGGCAGGATGGCTTCATCGTCCAGTTCGTCCGCGGGTTGCAAACCTACGAGCGAGCCCGTGCCGAGCACAGGGCAACCCCGAACCCCGAAGAGCCCGCGACCGAGCCGGGCATTATCAATCGGTACCGCGAGGCCGCGAAGGTCATCCGGCTGGCGGTCGAGAGCGCCGACGGAGCGAAGTTTGCGACCGAACGTGGGCACGCCTCCATGATGCTCGGGCGGGCCCTCTACTACGCGGGTGACCTCAAGGCCGCTTCGGACCAGTTTCAAAGGGCCGCTGAGTCATCGACAGATTCTAAGGTGCGAGAGGACGCGACGTGGCAGGCGATCGTTGCGCTCGACCGCGCGGCAGACGCGGGCGATCGTGCGGTCGTGCCGGAGCGTGACCGGCTCGCGACGCTCTTTCTCAGCACCTTCCCACGTTCCTCGAACGCTTCCGCGCTTCTCCTCCGCCGCGCGGGTGCCGGGCTGCTCGCCGACGACGCAACCATTCAGATCCTGAGCGACTTGCCGCCGGATTCGCCCCTGTTCACCACGGCCAGGCGTCAGATCGCCGAGATCCTGTTCAAGGGCTTCCGAAAGGCCGGCGCGACCGATCGGGACGTCAAGGGGCGAGCGTTCCTCGATGCCGCGGAACAGTCGATGAAACTCTCCTTCCGTGATGCTACAGCGGGCGACCCCGCGGGCGTTTCTGAGCCCGCTCAGGCCGCCCTCCGTTCGGCACGCCAGATCGCCGAGGTTGCGATGTCGCTCACTCCGCCCGACGCGGCCCGGGCCGAAGCGGCTCTTGACACTGTCGAGCAGCTCATGCTCTTTGTGAAAGTTGACACGAAGGGGATCGAGGACGAGCTGGCCTACCGCCGGCTCCAGGTCGCGCTGGACCGTGGTCGGCTGGACCTCGCCGAGCCTCTGCTCACCAAGCTCCGCGCCCGACCGGGCCCGTTCGCTGATTCTGCCGACCGTCTGTTGGTCCGCTCCGCGCTCGCGGCCTGGCACGCTGCGCCGAGCTCTGAATCAGCGGCGATCGCCGTTCTCCGTAGCGGGAGCCGGGTGGCGGATTCGCTGGTTTCCAAGCCCGGCGTGGGCGAAGACCCCAACAGCCAGAGCATCCTCAACGACATCGCCGAGGCGGCACGAACGGTCTGGCGTTCCAACAAGAACTCGTCCGCGCGCGACCTCGCTCTGAAGCTGGATCGAGTTCTCGTGGCCGCGAAGTCGCCGCTCGCCTCGTCGCTCCGACGCTTTGCCGATCTCTCGGAAGAGGCGGGCGACGACGCCCCCGCGCTGGAATCCTGGCGGCGTCTGCTCAGCGGCATCGACCCGTCCAAACCCGAGTGGTTCGAGGCCCGGTATCACTCGATCCGCCTGCTCGCCAAAGCCGACCCCGCGGCCGCCCGCGATGCGCTCGCCCAGCACAAGGTACTCAACCCGGACATGGGGCCTGAGCCGTGGGGCGGCAAACTCCGCGAGCTCGACGGCTCCATTCCCGCGCCGCCGACGGCACAGCCGGGAAACTCCGACGGAGGCGGGCGATGAGTCGGGAAGATTTCGCCCGCGAAGGCCGCCTCATTCTCGGCAGATCGGGAGGGCTCAACTCCCGATCGCGTGCCCTGCTGGCCGCCGCTGCTCAACGTCACGGCATCCCGGTTGACGAGCTGGCCCAGACGCTGGCCGCTCCCCGACCCATCCGACGAATTGAAGCCCCGGCTCCCGCTCCCGCGGCGGTCCCCGCGTCTCCCGCTGGTCCTGCTGTTTCCTTGCCAACGCCAGCGCCCCTGCCGCGCCCCGCGCCCGCTCAACCGAGTGTGCCCCAATCGCGGCTCAGACCCATCGCTCCTCGGGCCGACCGCCCGGCATTCCCCGAAGACGCCGCCCCCGGCGAGGTCGATCCCGCGACCCACACGCTCCGCGTCGCTCTCACCTTCGGCTCCATCGTGCTCGTCGGGCTCGTCCTCGGACTCACCAGCGTCTGGATGATCGTGTCGGGGCTATCGACCCCACCCGGGAGGACGAAGCCCCCGATCGCGACGAGCGCTCCCACGCGCGCAGCTTCACCCACCCCACCCAAGCCGGATCGAGAACTCTTCCCGACTAGCCCCGGCCCGAAGCGGGCGACGGAGGGCCCCACCGGACCGTCTGAACTTTCACCCCCCGATGCCGACGGCGTGACGCTCGTGCGCGCGCTCGGGGCGAGTACTGATTTGGTCGCCACCGACCCAGTTCGTGCGCTCGCGCAATTCACGGACGCGGTTCAGCGCCTCGGTGGCGTCTGGCCCGGTCTCGCGCCCGACCAGCTCGCGCGCGCGCAGGACTTCGCGGTCGAGTTCATGTACCGGAGCGGGAAGAATCCTGACCTCGCCGCCCGCGCGGCGATGGTCGTTGCGGCCGGCGCGGAGGCCATCAAGCCCGGCTCCGGGCCGCAGGCCGATCGCTCGATCAAGCGCCTCATCCTGCCGTCGGTCTGGTCGCGCGGGTTGCTCGCTCGGCTCAGCAGCGAACGCGACATTGCCGCGGAGGCCAGGGCCCGCATCGAATCCGCCGCCGGAGACGCTGACACGCGGAGCGCGGGCACCTTCATTTCGGGTGCGTCGTCGGCTGTCGCGGAGTGGCCGTTGATCCTCTCCCACGCCTCTCCAAACCAACCGTCCCCTCAACCCGCCATTGACCTCTGGCGTGAATGGCTCCGCGCTGCCGACGCCGTCGCGGGTGCCGACCAGGCCGCTCGATCACGCTTCTCGCTGACCGCCCTGGAAACGCTGCTGACTGAAGGTCCCGAACCGGTCGATGGGCCGGTGGTGATCGCCCTGATCCGGGCCGCACGATGGCACGCCGAGGACGACACCAGGGCACGGTTCCTGCGCTGGTTCGAGAACCCCGCCGTCAGCGGAAGCGATCTGCACGCCGTGACCAAAGCGATGGTGGAAGAATCCGGCGCCGAAGGGCTCAACGTAACGATGGTGCTGCAAACACCCACGGACGACCCGCAACGCCTCGCCATGCGCGACACCTACGCCCTGGCTTGGGGGATGCGTGACGGCCCGGCCCGCGACGCCCTCGTCGTCGCCTGGGCCGACGCCGCAAAGAACTTCATTGTCCCCCTTGAACCAAACGCATCGCCTGTAAGCTCGCTGGCTCGGGCGGTGGTGCTCTCGCGGCTCAATGAGGCCGCGGGGCTTCTCTGGGCTGGTCAGCAGCAAGGCGTCGGACAGGCGATCCAGGATGCTGACAAGGTCGTGAACGCGCTGGTCGCCGACGCGGCCGCCTCTGGTGCCGCGCAGTCTCTCGACGACACTTCTTCCGACGGTGCGTGGGCCATCGACTACCTTCGCGCTGAGAAGAAGGTGGAGGAGAGGGGACTGCTGTTGTCCAAGCTCGGTTCGACGAGCGCGATCGGGCAGGTGGACGCGGAGGTGCTGGCCTCGGAAGCGTTCCGAGGCTCGCCCACGAACATCCGAAAGTCGGCGCAGGAGCTTTCGCTCAAGTTCTCGTCGAGCCCCGCGATGGTCAACGCGGCCCTGGAGCAGGCCACGACGATGCCGCGGACGACCGAGAACGCCGAGCTTGTGCGTCGGATGAGCCTGGGAACACTCCCAGCGCTCCGTGATCCGTCCTGGAGAGCCGCCGCCCGCCGCGCCCTCGTTGAACGCCTGCTGGAAATGGTTGCCGCTCGTGGTGATCAGGGGCTCGTGGATCGCCTCGCCGATGTTCTCTCCGAGTCTTACCGAGCCCGGGTCATTGTCGCGCCGTCCGACACCAAGTCCGAGCACGATTCGGCCTCCAGCGAAAAGGTCATGCCCGAGATCGCCGCGCACGCGGTTCGAGCGTCGTGGTTCAAATGGGCGCAGGCGCTCACTCCGAGCGGGCAACTGCCGATCTCGTTGGATCAGATCCAACGCCACATCGGCGGTCGCTCTCAACTGGCATCGGGCATGATCCAACGCTTTATCGCCGAACAGGCCGATACCGCCGAGTTGATGGGTTTCGTGGTCGCCGTGGAGCAGTCTCACTCCACGCGGGAGGTAGCCCGCGTCCTGGAAGCCTTTGAGCGATCACGCCGCAAGGCGGACCATGCCTTCGAGCAGATCCTCGCGGCGGAACGGGCGATGTCTGAGTTCTGGGCCCTGCGCCTCGGGGTGCCCATGTCATGACTCGCACGCTGGGTTCAGTTCCGCGGTTGGTCGTCGTGCTGCTCGCATCGTGGGTGGCATGCACGGGTCTGGCGCAGGCTCAGCCGAGCGCGAACGTCGAGCGCGCCGCGACCGGCGATCTCGCCGCGGCTGTTACGCCGGATGTCCGAGCCCGCCTCGAGCGTCTCTCACCCTCGAACCCGGAGCTGTATTTCGAGTCGGCGAAGAGCTCGTGGACACTGCCAACGACCCGCGCAGCGTTCAGCTGGGCGCGCCAGCTCTACGTGCTCGCGTACCACCTCGATCGGGCTCGCGGCGGGCACCAGCTGGCTTCCCAGGCCTGTCTGGCGATCGCGCAGCTCAACGACAACGAGAAGGACCGCCGCTGGCTTCTTTCGCTCGCGGTCCTGCTGGATCGGCGTCAGGTCAGGCCCGAGTGGATCCGCCGAGCCGACGAGTCTGCTTCGTCCCAGACATCCTATTTGGCTGCCACGGTCCTCGGGCTCGTCCGCGCGGGCGAAGGCTACGCTGCCCGCACTCGCCTGGCCGAACCCGGGGTCGCCGCGCTTCTCACGTCCTACGAGCGACTTCTCTCCGCTACAGGAGATACGGGCGCGGTGCGCTGGATCGAGCGCGAGGCCGGGCGCTGGCCATGCCCGGAGTGCCACAACCAGCGCATCGTCAAGAAGGGCGGCGGGAAAGACTCTATCGTCAAGCTCTGCACCACGTGCGGCGGAAACCCCGGCCCGAAGCTCAACAACGCGGCGCTCGTCGCGCAGCTCCGCTTCGAGTCCCGCCTTCTCAACGGAATTCAGCGGTCCTGGGCTGCGCAGGCTTGGAGCGACCAGGGCGCACCCCTCCGCGACCCGGACCCGGAGGAACTTCCCAAGCAGTTCGACGTGGACCCCGAGCGAACGCTCTGGCGCGACGGCCGGTGGGTCGCCCCGGCCGACCCGGCTCCGCCCAAACCTGCGCCGGGCGCTCCGAACCTCACACCCCAAGAGCCCTCGGCGATTCCCAAACCAGAGGGCGGCGGGAAAACTGCGGCGTCGTCCAACTGAGAATGGCTCGCTCGCGCAATCGGCGACGACGCGTATAGTCAAGCGATCTGCCTTCGCGGACGCATCGTATCCGTTCGCCTTCCACAGTTGTCCGCTCCGAGAACACCGCAATGACGACACCCACGCCGCCCGCAACCGCTTCGAGTCCCAGCAAGCCCGAGGCAAAGCCAGAGGCAATCTCGACCGCAAAGCCACAGATCACGTTCGACGAGTTCGCCAAGCTCGACCTGCGCATCGCACGCGTGGTCAAGGCCGAAAACCACCCCTCCGCCGACCGCCTGCTCAAACTCCAACTCGACGACGGCTCCGGCACGCCGCGCCAGATCTGCGCGGGCATCAAGGGCCATTACACCGCCGAGGAAATGCTTGGCAAGCTCATCGTGATCGTCGCCAACCTTGCGCCGCGGATGATCCGCGGCGAAGAATCCCGCGGCATGTTGCTGGCCGCCAGCGACGTTCCCAAGGATGCTGCCGATCCCAACGCCCCGCGCAAGGTGATCGTGCTGACCCCGATGGCCGAGATTACGCCCGGCTCCACGGTCTCCTGATGTTTCGGTAGGTCGGCTCTCCGAGCCGACTTTTCATTTCGGCTGGCCGGCACGAACGCGTCTCACGCGTAGGCGTGCAATCCTGGCAGCAGCAGGTTCACGCCAAAGTACGTCCAGATCATCATCCCGAACCCGACGACGCTCATCCACGCCGTGACCAGCCCGCGGTTCTTGCTGGTCGTGAACCGCAGGTGGATGACGATGAGGTAGATGATCCAGGTCACGAGCGCCCACGTTTCTTTCGGGTCAAACGCCCACCATCGCCCCCACGAGTGGTCCGCCCACCAGGCTCCGAGCAGCACGCCCACGCCCAGCGTCCAGAACGCGAGTTGCAGCACCGTCATCTGGGCGGTGTCCAGGTCCGACAGCAGCCGGGCGCGGCTGTGCGTGGGATCCTCCGCGTGGTCTACGCCAAGCGCCGAGGCCGCGATGGTTGCTTCGGTGTTCGGCGCCCCAACGAGAGCCCCCTTGGCCCGCAGCACGCCGATGTAGTGCGTGCCGAGATAGAACAGGCTCACGATGAACCCGAGCGCGATGAGCCCGTAGCTCACGAGCACGGTCGTGACGTGGTATTTCAGCAGCACGCTGGTGTTCAGGATCGCCGCCTCGCGACCGATCTCCGAGCCCGGGATCGCCGTCTGAGTCGCGGTGATCAGCACAAGGAACCCGACCCCGGCGGCCGCCGCTCCGAAAATGGCCTGCCGCCGGACCAGGGTGATCGCCAGCCCGACCAGCGTCGCGAACAAGCTCAGCCCGGTCATGGACTCGAACTGGTTCTGGATCGCGAAGCGTTCCGCGATGAAGCACCGCGAGATGAACCCGAACGCGTGCAGCCCCACGGACAGCGCGAGCATCACGATCCCGCCCCAGCGGAGCCCGGGTCGGTTCGTGCCGAACGCGATCATGAGCGTCACCAGTGACACCGCGTACGCCCAGTACCCCCACTCAAACGCGTTCACGCGGTTGTACGTCAGCTCCAACTGCCGCTTGCCGGTCGGGTAGACCGGCGCGTTGATCTTCGGAAGTTCAGCGGCTAGCCGCGCCGCGGCGGCGTTCACCCTCGCTGCGTCACCGGCGCGCCAAGCCGCGCCGAAATCCAGCGCCGCACGCCGCGCCTCGCTGTCTTGCGCGAGCAACGAAAGGTGCGTCCACGTCTGCTCCGTTGACGCCGGTGCCACCATCAGCAGGTTCGACACGCTCATCTGCCACAAGCGGGCGGACTCGTCCAGTTCAGAAAACGCCTGGTTGAACGCCGGGCTGTCCGCGTGTTTGTCGAGCAGCCCTTCGATGTGATCCCGCACCATCAGCGGGGTTACCCGGGTCAGTTTCATCCACCGCTCGCGGGCCGCCGCGTTACTCTCCCCCGGGAATGCCAGCTCCAGCATCTGCTCTCGCAAGGGCAGGTAGTTGATGTGAAGAAGCGGTTTGTCGGCGTAATACGCCGGGTCGATCATCAGGTCCAGCAGCGTGAACATCGGGTCGAACGTCAGCTTGGTCTTCCCCTCGCGCGGCTCGGTGTACTTGTGCCGGCCGGTCAGGCGATGCACCGTCTCGTTGGCGAGCGTGTCGATGATCTTGACACGTCCGTTGTGGAACACCGCGAGCCCGCGCAGTCCCGAAAGATCGACTTCCGTCGCAAACTTGGATTTCTCTTCCGGGGTCATCACCTTGGAGCCGTCGCCCGGAACGTACGCGCTCGGTTCGCCGAACGGGTTGGTGAGTTTGCCCGACTGCGAGAGCGACTGTTCGGCGGGGTGAGCGTTCCCGGCCGGGGCGTACTGAGCCCCCGCCCGCCCGACAAACAAGCCCACGATCGCGAGGCACACGAAAAGCACCCCGGCCCCCAATCGCCGTGCAACGTTCGTCGTCATGACTTCGCTCCCGCCGATTCCAAATCGGTCTTGTTCGAGGCCGCCGTCGCTGGCGTTGGTTCGGCCGCCGAGCCGATCGCGGAGCCCGCCGGTTTTGCGATCCCCCGCGAAACAGCAACCCCGACGGCCACCGGCGCGACTCGTTCTGGTTTCCTGTACGTCCCCGCGGCGAGCTGCTGCTGGATCTTGCGTTTCTCGCGCCGAACCAGGTAAGGCTTGAGGTAGAACGCCCACGGAATACCTACGCCCATCAGAATCCCGCCCAACGCGATGATGTGGATGCCGGGGCTGTTCCCAACGCCCAAGATCGTGAACCCCACCGAGGGTTGCTTGGCCTGCCCGCGATCGACCATCGCCTGCGAGTTCATCCAGCCTTGTTGGTCCCAGCCCGCCTGGCTGAACTTGAACTGGTACGGGCTCAGCCCTGATTTCAGCCTTCCGAGGAAGTTCACGACCCAGGGCCGGTCGTCCTGCCAGTGGAACGGCGCGGTGAGCGGCGCGTTCAGCTGCGCGACGTGCTCGAAGGAGTCAAACGCGGGAGCGCCGTCGCCGGTTCCTCGCGCGTTGAAGTCGTCCATCGAAGTGACGCGCAGCTTCGATTGATAATCGCGCGGCGAGCCTCGGTGGTCGTACGCGATCATTTTGAACTCAACCAACTGCACCGCGAACCCGGGCAGCCTGTGCTGCAAACGGCCGAACGCAAGACCGATCTGCTTTCCATCGGGAAGCGTGACCTCCGTCTCCGATCCCTGGCTCGTGCCCACGTACTTGCTGAACGGCAACCAGACCACCGTGCTCCACGCCCCCGGCCTGCTGGCTTCACCCGCGCTCCCGGCCAGCGAAACCTCTACTCCCAGCATGCCCATGTCGTGCGTGCCGATCATTGACTTGTCACGCTGCGCCTCGGGCACCGGCATCGGCCTCTGGATCGCCGTTGCGTTGGCCCAGCGTGCGCCGATCTTCATCGTCAGCTTGGGGACCAGCGAGAGCGCCCCGGTCGTCACCCCGTCAACGACGCGGACGCCGCCGCCGCGTGACCGGACGATCGCCCGCGTCAGCCCCTCCCTCGGTTCATCGAAATACACCTGCAAAAGCGGGCTGGCATCGATGTAAGAAATCCGGATCGCCGGGTCCGCGTCGCGCCGTTTGGGCATCCCATTCGCGTTTTTCTCATCGAGCATGTCCTGGTTGATCTCGCCGAATCTGTGGTAGACCCAGCGATCAAACGACTTCCCGTCCGGCCCCGTCACGCGCACGATCGCCACGCTGCTCGTCGCGCTCGTGTACCCCTTGGTGATAATCGGGAACGGCGGTTGGGCCGCAAGTTCCTTCACGCTCAGCCGGTACCCGGTCGCGCCCACCGTGAACTCACTTCCGGGTTTGACCGCGTAGACCTCGCGGACCGGTCCGCCGGCAGCGCCCGGCACCTCGACAACCAGCGCGTGCTGCGTGTCGGTTGGTAGCACCTCCCCCAGATCGCGCCACCGGTTTTCGGTCATCCCCGCAGTCGGACCCATGGTGTACTCAACACCGAGTTCGCTCGACGCCGCGATCCGCCGGGCGGGGATCGACGGCAGCAGCGTGTACGCCAACACCGGCCGATCGTTCGTCCTCCCCGCCTGGTCTGGGATCTCGCTGTGCAGGTATACCACGCGCAGCGGGTTCAGTCGTTCCCCCGGCGCGACAGAGACGAGGCCGCCGCCCTTGGTCGGATCATCCTCGATCCAGTCGTCCGTTGGCGTGGCGTACGAGGCGTACCCGACCACCCGGAACTTCACCGACGGGTCGATCAGGCCTTGTGGCGAGTCCATCACCGGCACGCCGAGCGCGCGAGCCACGCCCACGTCGGGCGGTTTCCGCAAGCTCGCGTCCCACGCTGTCTTGGCCCCCGCTGGTCCGATCCGGTCAAGCCCGTAATCGTTGTACCGGGGCACGTTCGCCAGCGGCCTCTGCTCGCGGTTGGCCCCGGAACTCACGTACAGCGCGACCCGCGTGTTATCGTAGAACCGATCCTGCGCTGGTCCGACGGTCGGCGCCCCGTCCGGGCCCGCCCGTCCGGCGAAGAGCACCGTGTCGCCTTCAAGTTTGAGCCCGCTGTAATAGATGCTCCCCAGCGCGATGAGCACGATCCCGGTGTGCACTGTCAGCACGCCAATGTTCCGCACCGTGAACTCGATCCGCCTCAGCGTCGCGACGATCATGTTCGCAACGAAGACCAGCAGCACCACCCGCAGCGGCCACCACGCGTAAAACTCGAGCTCGGTCATCTCAAACCCGGGGAGCCGTCGCACGGTCGTCGCCCGGTACTTCTGAACGAAATCAGCGAAGAGCATCAACCCCTTCTGCGTCTCCGGGTCGTACCGCATGTTCGGCCATGCCCACTTGTACCAGGCCCAGGTCGCCACCATCTTGAACCCGATCCCGACCATGAACGCGACGACAAACCGCAGGGCGGTGGGCACGTTCCGCTTGCTCATGACGCGCACCAGCACGATCGCCAAGCCGCTCGCAACCACTGTGACGGGGAAAAAAATCGACGCGCCGTAGATCAAGTATGTTGGGATCTTCGCCAGCATCCCGATGGGCACGCTGGCCAACACTGCGTAGAGCACCACGAACGCGAGCAGCCCCACGCCAAGCCACACCGAGCTCATGACCCGGAGAAACGCCTTCAAAGGCCAGAGCCGCCCCGGGATATTCGCGTCGTCCCAAGCACGGCTTCGTTGCCACTTCAAACTCATCGCAACCCCTGTACGCGCGAACAGTCGGACCTCGCTCGGCACGCTCCTGCCGCTTTGGTGATCGTATCCACCGCCGCTCTGGTTTCGTGTTTCGCAGGACTATTTGCGGATGAACAGCAAACGCGGGGGCGAATCCCCCCCGAGCACCTCGTGCAGGGTCGCTCCTGGATTCTCAAGCACGTCTACCGGCACCGCCACTACTCCGTAGGGCTGGGCACCCGGTACGAACTGAAAACCATTCAATGCCAGTCCGAGCGCCTCCGCTCCGTCCAGCGTCCCCATCGAAAGCAGTTCAGTCGCGTCCGTCCCATCACGCCGGAACAGCAGCCGCATCTCGTCCAGAACGCCCAGCCCGCCGCTCGATTGCCCGCACCGCTCCGGGGGTAGGTTGATGATCGAGTCGGTGCCGAGCGCCACGCGGATCCCACGCCTTTGCATCTCGCGGTAGCGATGAGGTCCAAAGTGCCGGTGGTTCCCGAAATACTCCGACGCTCGTGGACAATACACCACCGTTTGCCCGGTTCGCGCCAGAACTTCAAGGTCTTCATCATTCGCATCGTTGACGTGCGCCAGGAGAAACTTCGCACGCGCCAGCACCCTTTCCAAGTGCCCGATCGGTGTTCGCCCTTTCCCGAACTCCGCGCACGTCTCCTGATCCCAGAGTCCAAGCCTCTCCAACAGCGCGCGGAACGGACCCGTGCCGAGCCCGATGAACTCATGTTCCGCCGGGGACTCCGCCAGATGCGTACACAGCGACGTCCCGCACGCTCGCGCGAACCGGGCCGCCTCAACGTAGGCCGCCACCGACACGGTGTTCGGTGCGTGCGGCTGCAAGCCCAGCCGGACACGCTCGTCGCCGCTCGCCCCCGATGCAACGGCGATGTCCACAAGCTCGCGCATGCGCGACACGCCCGCCGCCTCCCGCGTCCCGATCGCGAAGAACTCCAGGAACGACGTGCCGACGAGCGGCGAATCCCGCAGCGTCCGCCACGCCGTCAAGTTCGGCCCGCCCGCGTTGGCACCGGCGATGTCGCCGACCGCGACCGTCCCGCCCGCCAGGCTCAACTCGATGCCCGCCCTCACCGACGCTTCGATCGCATCGTCCGCGTGCGCGCGGCCGAGCCGGACCATCTCGATCCAGCCCTCGAACCCGCGTGCCTCCTCAAACTCGCGTGGGCCGATGTGGGTGAGGTCAAGGTGGGAGTGCGCGTTCACGAGACCCGGAATCAGGACACAGTGTGGGACCGATATCCGCGCCGCAGACCGGGCCGCCGGGTGCCGATCCACCTCGGTCGAACTCCCGATAACCAGCACCTGCCCCCGACCGCACAACGGCCAACCGTAACGCCCGGCAAACACGTCGATCCCTTGAACTTCCAGGAGCATCGATCCCGGTGAAAACGCAGTGCCCGCCGCGTCAAACACGCCGGCCGCATCAATTCGGACCACACCATCGCGGGGGGGCGAGCGCTCTAGAAACCGCTCCATATCTGGGCCAAAGCCGGGGCTTGACGGGATGGCCGGGGGATTCATGGCTTGGCGCTCGTGGGGACGATAATCTTCCACCTGACTATGCTTGCAGCGTTCGCGGCGGTCGGGGCTCGCAAAGTGCAGTCAATCGCCCGGCGGACACGATAGGAGCGGCAGCAAGACGCTGCGGCCGAGCGCTCCTCGCCGCGGATTCCGCATCGCTTTTGAGTTCTCGTCTTTGATCGTTCCACAAGAAACCACCGGCCTCGAAATCCTCGATCACCGGACCCCTCACTGGAGCCTCTGGATGTTGGCACACATGAAATCGTTCTTCCCGTCCGCACGCCGTTCGCTCACGCTCCTCGCCGTTGCCGCGCTGGTCGCTGGCGGCACCGGGGGCTGCGCGTCGATCGACGAGCTCGATCGATCCAACGAGACCGCTCGGGGCGCGCTCAACGCCCGCCTCAGCGCCGAGAAGGAGCGTGACGAGCTCCGCCTCGCCAATGAACAACTCCGCGGCCAACTGAGCCGCAGTGAGGCCGGGCTCTCTGAGCTTCAGGCCCAGAACGCCGCACTTCGCAAGGCCATGAACGACAGCGGCATGTCGCTCGAAGACCTTCAGAAGAAACTGGCCGCCCTTGAGTTCGGGCCGCTCGACGAGAAGACCGACCAGGCTCTGCAGCAGCTGGCCGCCCAGTACCCAGACCTGATCAAGTACGACTCGGCTCGCGGCATGCTGCGGTTCGCGTCGGACCTCACCTTCGATTCGGGCTCGGCGATCGTCAAGGACTCGGCCCGCTCCAGCATCGATGCGTTGGGCAAGATCCTGACGACCAGCTCGGCGTCGGGTTACGAGGTCCACATCGCGGGCCACACCGACTCGCAGCGGATCAGCTCTTCGACCTCGAAGCTGCACCCGACCAACGTCCACCTTTCTTGCCACCGTGCGATCTCCGTGCGTGACGAGCTGGTGAAGCTGGGCGTGGCCCCGACCAAGATCATGGCCGCGGGCTGGGGCGAGTTCCGTCCCATGGTCGCCAACGCGTCAAACGGCAACACGCCTCAGAACCGCCGCGTCGAGATCTTCCTCGCCCGTGCCACCGGCGATTCGAGCATCCCGGTGAGTGAGCCGACCGAATCAGCCCCCGACTGTTCGCCATGATCCGCGCTTCTACCTCCGCCAGCGCGGTGCGGTACACCCGCGTTCCTCTATGTTCCAACGAAAAACCCCGCGCGGTGCGGGGGTACCCGACAGGAAGAGTCGGCTCGGAGAGCCGACCTACCAGAGCCAACATGCCGAGTCGTCACGGCCCGAGGAACGTGTCGTACTCCGACGCCGGAAGTTCCATCCCCTTGAGCGTGATCTCTTCGCCGTTCTTGACCTGATCGATGATCGTCTCAATCTGCCACGGCAGCCAGATGTTGTCCACGCGCCGGCTCGCTGACAGGGCGTCGCCGTTCGCCGGGATCTCCGGGGCGGTGATCCACCTCGTCGAACCATCTGCAAACAACACGTCCTGCCCATTCCGCTGGTGATTGGGTGAGTTCTCCGTGGGTCGGACCAGTTCGTGGCGCAGCGCCCGCAGCACCACCGGCGACCGATCCGCGAGGATCACCGTCTTCTCCGGCGATTTCCACCGCGCCTGATGCCGTCCGAACATGATCTGATAGCTGTACGAGATTTCGCCGATGTTGCGCCAGTCCATCGCGCCGTTCGCTGGTTGCTCCACGCACGCCGAAAGGTTTCCCGGGCAGGCCAGGTCGCGAACCTTCGCGAACCCCGTCCGGGCCAGCGTGTACAAGTTCGCCGAGTTCGAGCGTCCCGGCGTGCCCACGTCCCACCACGACCCACCGTACCCGGCCGTGGCGATCGGCAGCGAATCGCGGTGCGAGCCCGCGTACTGATCGAACGCCCCAGCGACCGAAGCGAGGTTGTTCTGGCACGCCGTCCTTTGTTGTCGCTGCTTCACGGCGTCCATGATCGGCCACAAGACCGACGCCGCAACCAGGAACATCGCTGCCACGCTCACGGCGTCCCAGAAACGCGTCCGCAGCGTCGAGCCTTTGACGACCGGCTGGTCCGTGATCGAGAAAGATCGCGATTCTGCGTCGGCGGTGAGCATGACCAGATCGAACGTTCGCGAGGCAAGGTCCGGTGACGCCGCGATTCCGGGAGTTGGCGCGGTCACGAGCCCCCGGAGCCGATCGTGTGCGGCCGCCCGGTCCCGGAACTTTTCAAGAGCCTGTCCCGCGTCGTACCCCGCGTCCGCAAAGTCCGCGAACGCGGCAGCGTCTTCCTTGGACAGCGTGTACTCGGGATGAACCTGCGCGCCCTGCGAGCCGCGAAGAGCCGAGACGGAACTCACAATTCGATCGGCGAGAGACGGCGATGCTGCCCAAGTTGTATCGCATGCAAGCCCGAGCAGACCGGCCGCACGCGTCGCGCGCTCGCGCAGAGATTCCGGCACACGCGAAACGTCGTACCTCGCCTCGATCAATGCGTCCAACGCTTCGGCGTCCGCTCCGCTGAGTTGAACATCGAAGACCTGATCCTGGGCGGGGAAAGAGTTCGGTTGGCCTTGCGGGTTGGTCATGCGATCGGCCCCGTGCAACGGATGATCCGGCCTGATCGACCGGACGGAAACTTCAAAGCTGAAACCACGAACGACTCAAACCCAAGAACCAATCGGCACAACGCAAACCGACCCACGCACCATCGGTCAAATGAGGCCCTCGTCGTGCTTGTTCTCACTCAACTCCTTCCACCGCTTGGCGAACGTCGCCACGGCCGCGTGCAGCCTCGACTTTACCGTTCCCAGCGGGATTTCCAGATCCTCCGCGATCTGCACGTAACTGAGCCGCTGGAAATACGCCAACAAGAGAATCTCGCGCAGCGGTAGTGATAGTTCGTTGAGCGCCCGCTGCACCAGCGCGTCCCGCTCCCCGGCGTCCATCGACGCGTCCGGGGCCGGAACGTTCACCTGCAACAGGTCCACAAAGCTCGGGCTTGCCCCCCCGTTCGGATCACCACGCCCGTCCGACCCCGACACCGGGGCCGAGAGATCGAGCGCGGATCTCCGGCCCTTCCTACGCAGGTGGTCCCGGGCTTTGTTCGCGGCAATTGTAAAAAGCCACGGTCGAAACTTGCGGGTGATGTCGAAGGAGTCCATGGACAGGTGGATCTGGAGAAACGCTTCCTGGAATACGTCCTCTGCGGCCGCTCGGTCGCCGGTAAGCCGGAAAAGAAATCGGAGCAGTTCGTCCTGGTGACGTTCGATAAGCGTTCGCAGGGCGAGGTTGTCACCCTTGCGGTACCGCTCGAAGATTTTTTCGTCGGACGTGGTTGGCACGGGTCGTTTTTCCGTATCACGACCAATCAAAGTCGCGGAAGTGCAGTCTACGACGCCCGGGCGGGAGTTGTGCGGGTCGCTCCTTCCACGATTTGTCCGATTCGTCGTTCCAGTCGCACGCCGCGTTCGGGCCCAAACCGCCTCATCCCATCGGCCCGCAGCCCGGGTGCGGTCTCCACAACGTACCGTTCAAACGCTCCCATGTCCGGGAAAACGTACCGGGACTCAATCTGGATCGGCCGGGCCGGGTCGGTCACACGCACAACGATCCCCGAGACGGCACCGCCGCGAACGACGGCACTGACGTGCCCGTCATTGAGCCATTGGAGATACTCCTCCGCAATCACCCGATCCGGGAACGTGGCCACCACGGTGTAGGAAATCGCGCTCATGGACCGAGAATACCGTTTCAGCCCACCGAGCGGTGGAGTCCCGGACCGGCTTGAAGATCGGGGCATGTTCGGGCCTGGTTGTGGCACGCGAAATGGCCGAACGACGCAATGCAGCACCTGAACATTCGTTGAACAGGATGGATGACCGCTGTGGGAGATGACCGGGACCATGCACATCGCCCAGGCTCGGACCCTCGTCCGGGCCTCGCTCTCAATGCCCAAGGCGCGACCGTGGCGACATGGAACGGAACGATTCGCGCCCGGCCTGCTCAGGCCGGTGGGATGGAGACGACCGAAACTCAGCCCGACCTCGCGGCGCTGCTCGTGGCAGCTTCCCGGGGAGATGAGTCAGCATGGCGCGAGATTCTCGAGCGGTACACGAGGCGCGTGTTCGCTCTCGCCAAGAGCCGATGCCGGGATGTTGATGTGGCTGAGGAACTGACCCAATCCGTGTTCGTCACTGTGGCGGCCAAGCTCGGCCAAGGGCTCTACACCGAGCAAGGCCGC
Source organism: Phycisphaerales bacterium (assembly GCA_044221955.1). Classification (GTDB taxonomy): domain Bacteria; phylum Planctomycetota; class Phycisphaerae; order Phycisphaerales; family UBA1924; genus CAZCPB01. The sequence goes on from JBGAOD010000009.1 coordinate 42,565, forward strand.
TTCGAGTCGTGGCTCTTCCGCGTGACCATGAACCGTGTCCGCGACCACGCCCGGCGCCTCAAACGCCACGTGACCACGACCGATTCCGACAACCTCATCGCCCAACGCCCCGCCCCAGCCGAACCCCCCTCGGACCCCGATTCGACAAACGAACGCCTTCCCGCTCTTCGCCGAGCCATGGACCAACTCTCCGACGCCGACCGCGAGATCATCGAACTCCGTCACCACGGCGGGCTGAGCTTCAAGGGCATGGCCGAGTTGCTTGACGAACCGGTAGGAACCCTGCTCGCCCGCCACCATCGGGCGTTGAAGAAACTCAAAGAGTGGATGGAAAAGGTGAGCTCGCGAACAACCGACCACGGAACGCACGAGGTGGCATGATGGAACCAGCTATGAACACACACGACATCGACCTCATCCCCGCCGATCTGCGCGACATCGACGCCCTTCTGACGCAGGCCGCTGCTGAAGACCGCAGTGCCGCGCCCCTCCACGCTGGCTTGAACAGCAGGATCTTTGAAGCCACACGTCACGGCATCGCCGCGCGGTTGCCCGCTCCGATCCCGTTCGATCGCGCTCGCCACGCGGGTGCAGTCCGCCCGCTCGCTTCGCACGCTCCCCTGCGGCTCGCGGCGGGGCTCGCGCTGGCCGCTTAGCTCTGGCTAGCGTGGATGGTCGGGCGCGGGCCGGTCTCTGGCAGCGGGCTCACCGTCGGTAGCGTCAAGCCCGCGCGACTTCACGCACCGCGTTAGATCCCGACATTTCCGAAGACTGGCTCGCCTCCAACACAAGCCTTGTGGGCGACCTTCAGACCGAACTCACCAGCCTGGACGCTGAGCTTTCCGGGCTGGTTACCAGGTTGGAGTCCGGCGAGAGCGCGGATTCCTGGTACGAGGACAGTGTTTCCGGCGCGGCCGGCGGGGCGATGTGATGGCGATGACCCGAACCGTTCTCACGCTCACTGCTTCGCTCTCGCTCGCCTGCGCCGGTGCCGCGATCCCCGAACCGCCCGCCGACGGTGCCACGCCGCAATCCCAAGCCGCGCCCAAGCCCACCGAAAGACCGGATCAGCCCGGCGTGCTGCGCTTTCTTCGCAAACGCCTGACCGACATGAAGGAGCGCCAAACCGAGCTCGAATCCGCCATCAAGCGGGTTGAGGCCGGCGAAGACCCCGCCAAGATTCGCGCCGAGTTCGACGCGCGCCGAAACGGCCGGCGCGACGAGGGTGGCCCGATGCGCGGGCTCGACGGCCCCGAGGAAGATCAACCGTTCGCGCCGCCTCCAAGCCCAGACCGTCCCGGACCAGGCAGATCCGGTTTCGATCGCCCGGACCTGAACCGACCTGCGGCGGACCACCCCGGGCAAGGTCGTGGCGGCCCCGGACGCCCCGGCCCGGAACGGCCGGGTCCCCTTACCGCCGATGAGCGTGAACGGACCCTTGAGTTCCTCCGCGAGCATCTCCCCAAGGTCGGCGCACGCCTCACCGAGCTCGCCAAGACCTCGCCCGACAGAGTCGACTTCATCCTCGGACAAATGGGCTCGCGCGTCCCGGAACTCCGCGCGATCCAGCACGACAAGGAGCTCTTCGAGCTCAAGGTCCGCGAAATGGGGGGCGGGCTCAAGATCATGGAGGCACGCCGCGCCTACCGCGACGCTATTTCTCAGAAATCACCGGAAATCGACGCCAGGAAGGCCGAACTCCGAGCCGCGTTTGCCGAGCAGCACGACGTTCAGATCGCGCTCCAGAAACGCGACGTGGAAAGGCTTGCCAAGCGTGTTGAGACGCTCCGCGCCGAGCTCGAAAAACGCCAGACCGACCGTGACACCGTGATCGATCGACAGGTCGAGGCGGTTACCAAAGGGCGCCCACCCGCCGGGCAGGGCCCCCAAAGGCACGAGGGCGACGAACGCTAGAACCAAGAGAGTTGGGGCCGGCTACGCAACGACAATCAGGGCTCAGGTTCGATCGGCAAGAAGTCCCGCGCCCTCCCCTGGGCCCACTGCCTGAAGCGAGGCCAGAAGACCTCACGCAGCAAGATCCGCAAACACGCCGCCACGGGAATCGCGATCAACAACCCATAAAACCCGGCCAGAACCCCGCCGGCCAGCGACGCGAACAGGATCGACGGCGTGTCCATATCCGTCGATTTTCCCTGAATCCTGGGATTCAGGATGTAGTCGTCCATGAACTGCGCGACCACGGAAACACCTATCGGCGCAAAGACGATCCACCACCACGCCGACTGGAACGTCCCGCGGCTGGGCTCCAAGGCCAGCAGCAGCATCGCGATCGGGATGCCCACCACCCCCGACAGGTACGGCACGAGCGTGGCCAGTCCCACGATCGGCCCCAGGATGAGCCACGCGGGCACGCCGATGAAAAGGTACGCGACGGTGTAGAGGAGCATCATGACGAAGGCGATGGTGATCCGCCCGCGCACGAAGCCCGAAATCACACGGTCCATTTGGTCGAGGAGTTCCAGTACCCGGCTTTTGCGCCGTTCCGGGATGAGCCCACGCCAGAACTCCAGAACTTTCCCGTAGCTCGTGGAGAAAAAGAAGAAGAAAAACGCTGTCAAGAACAGCCCGAACAGCAACAACCACGCGGACCCGACCCCCTTGGCCAGCCACGAGACCGCGCCGCCGCTCGCTTGCAACGCCTGCCCGCCGATTTTCCCGCTGTTGGCCCGCAGCCATTCGTAGATCGGCTGGATGATCTGAGCCGCTGAGAACGCTTCAGGTTCGATGGGCGTGTGCGGATGGTCGGCACCGTCGCTCGGCTCCGTCCCGGGCTGCGGTGTCTCAGGCGGCGAGAGCCCCGCTCCCTTCTGCTCGGTCGGACCCGCTGCGCCCAGCGCGGCCGCCACGGCCTCGTGCGCCTTGATCTCGGCCAGCCGCTGCTTCCTCAGCGCGTTCTGCTCCACGACATAATCGCGGACCTTGCGCCACGACCCGCCGGGGACCTGCCTGCGCAAGGCCGAATCGTCGGGCGATTCGACCGACCTCACGAACACGTCCAGGTCGCCCGCGAACTCCTGCCCGTATTTCACACCCTGCGCCGTCGCAAACCCCACTCCAAAGAGCAACGGCAGCAGCACTACGACGACGAACAACCCGATGATCGACAACGCGGCACCCGGGCGGCTGAGCCACTTCCGCCGCGTCACCCTCGCAACCAGCGGCTCGAACAGGTACGCGAGCAGGAGCGCGATCAGGATCGGCACCGTCACGATGCTCAGCTCGTACCCGAGGTACAGGAGCCCCAGCACTCCAACGATCGTCATCGCGTCGCGGATCGGCTGGATCTGCCACAGCCGCATGTGCTTCCAGTCCGGTCGCGCCTCCGCGCGGTCCGCGGAACTCGTCTCACCTTTGGACTTGGGGTTTGGCATGGCAACAGATTATCCGGCCCGGACGCCCCACGCGTGAACGCAGCCCGACCCGAGGGAAGGCTGCCAGCGCCGGCATACCGTTGGCGATGCAGGGAATCCTTGATCTCGCACCAGGGCTTGAACCCATCGGAGCACTCCTCGCCGAGCGATTGCTCGGCGTCCAGGCGCGATTCGATGAACAGCTCGACAGCGACCTCCCGCCGGTGCGTGATCTGTGCAGACACGTCGAACGCTACCGCGGGAAGATGCTCCGCCCCACGCTCGCGCTCCTGTGCGGGCTCGCCGCGGATGATCGCTCCGACACTCCCGCTGGCGATCGGATCACCGAGGTTCACGAGATGGTGGGGGCCGTCTGCGAGATGGTCCACATGGCCACGCTCGTCCACGACGACGTGCTCGACGAGGCCGACGTCCGCAGGCGTGGGCAGACCGTCAACCGCCTCCACGGCAACGAGGCCGCGGTCATCCTCGGCGACTACCTCATCGCCAGCGCGTACCACCTCTGCTCCCGAATCGACTCCTACACCGCCCTCGCCGTTGCGCAAGCCAGCGCGGTGATGTGCGCCGGCGAACTGCTCCAACTCCACCATCGCGACGACTATTCCCTCGACGAGCCGACGTACTTCGAGATCGTCGAACGCAAGACGGCGGCTCTCATCAGCGTCGCCTGCGAGCTCGGCGCTCACCATTCGTTCAAGAACACCCACCCGAGCGACGATCGCGCTCGCGAACGGTCGTTGGCGTTTGCGTCCTTCGGGCGTGCCGTCGGCGTCGCGTTTCAGATCCAGGACGACGTGCTGGACCTCACGGGCGAGGAGTCCGTGGTCGGGAAATCCCTGCACAAAGACCTGGAAAAGGGCAAGCTCACGCTCCCCGTGATCCATCACCTGGCCACCGGGGACGACCGCACCCGAGGCCGCACGCTCACGCTCCTCGAGAGCGTGACCCAAGGGCGTGCGTCACCCGATTCCGTGCGCGTGCTCGCCCGCGCGCTGGGCGAGACTCGCTCGCTCGAATACGCGCGCCAGTGTGCCCGGGAATATGTTGCGACTGCCAAGACCGCGATCTCGTCCATCGCATCAAGTCCCGCTCGACAGGTTCTCGAACTTCTGGCCGACGCCGTGGTCACCCGCGAGCAGTAGCGGCACCTTGTGCTCGTGAACGCGTCGGTCTCACTTAGTGCGAGCTGCGCTCCCCGATCGCGCCGGGCAAAAGGTCCGCGAGCTCCGACGCGAGGAGCCCTGCCCCGCCGCCGTGCGCGTGCGCCCACCGCTCGCCGGCCCGCGCGTGCGCTCTTACCGCGACCTGCGCTGCTTCAAACAATCCGAAGGAACCCGAGTGTTTCGGCACCAGTCGAACGAACTGCGCGATCAGTCCGCCGATCAACCCCGCGAGGACGTCCCCCGTGCCCGCTGTCGCCAGGCAGTGGTGTCCCTCGCCACAGATCCATGTCCGGTACCCGTCGCTCACAACGGTGCCCGCGCCCTTGAGGACGACAACGCACCCAAGCCGCTGCGCCAATTCTTCCGCGGCCTTGGGACGTGTTGCCGGGTCGGTCGGGTCGGCTGTGATCCGAAACGCACGGGCCAGGCGCGTGAACTCACCCGGGTGGGGAGTAAGCACGGCTGGAACGCGAAAATCGCGGTGCAATTCGGGGATCAAGGCCATCGCGTTCAGGGCGTCCGCGTCGAGCACGGCCGGAACGACTTCCTGCTGAACGACACGCAGCACGAGCGATTGGACCGACGGGGCCGCCCCGAGCCCCGGCCCGATGACCACGGCGTCGCACGTTGGAAGAAGAGAATCCAGAATCTCTGCTGAATCGTGGGCCGACACCGCCCCCGTGTCCTCCGTCGGCAGTTCCAATCCGGTAGCCGATGGCAGCATCGAGAGCCCCGCCACCAAGATCGGCGCTGGCATCACGAGCCGGGCGAGGCCCGCGCCGCTCCGCAATGCCGCGCGGGCCGCGAGCACCGGCGCGCCCACCATGCGTGAGTGACCCTCGCACGATCCGCCGATGATCGCCACCGTTCCGAAGGTTCCCTTGTGGCCGCGCGGATCTCGGTCGGGCAACTGCGGGAATGTCGTGACCGCATTCGTCATCGCGTGGACTCGACCTTGATCTTCAGCGTGCCGAGCGTCGACGCCAGGCCCACCAGCGAGTTCTGCGGCTGGTCATCGGCCAGGCTCGAAACCACCATCGCGATGTGCGTCGCGTCGAACGCTTCCTTCTCGCTCAGCGTCGCATCAAGGTCGATCCACCGCGGCTTCCCGTCGACTTCGATCAAAGCCTGCGCCCACATGTGGTACCCGAACACCGCGCTTGAACCCACAAACTCGTCAACATACACCACGCCCGCGACCACCCGCGCCGGGATTCCGTCCGCCCGCAACGCGGCCGCCAGCAGCACGCCGTGCTCTGTGCAATCGCCCTCGCGGCTTCGCACCGCCTCCGAGGCCGAGGCGAACCCGACCCCCAACGTCTTCTTCAGGTGCCGGTACACCGCCTTGCGGATCGCTTCGGCACGCACCCTGGCGGCAACTTCCACCGCAGTCGCCACGCCGCCGCCGCCAGCGTCCCCTTCGTGCTCCTTCACACCGGCTCTGAGCTTGGCCGTGGCACGGGTCACGAGTTTCTTGATCTGTTCGTCCGTCGGATCGATCAGCGCCGAAGCTCCCGTGAACTCGGCATTGGTCGCGTCCTTCTTGTCCGCGATCCCGGGCGCTTCCAGGTCCACAATCACGCGAGCCGTGTGCTCATCGATCGCAACGACCGTTTGATACCCCCCAACGGGCAACTCCGGGATTTTCCCTTCAGGGGTTTTCACCTCGTACACCGCCTGCTGGCAAGTCCTCGCGCTCTTGATCGCACGGCTCGGCTTGATCAGAGTGGACGCCATCATCTCCGGCGTTTCTCCGACGGCGGCGCTGGCCGCCTCGGGCCCGGCCGCCACCATCGTCAACTGCAAACCGCCCATCGATGTCTCGGACCTCAGCGGCAGCCCCTGCTCATCAACATACTCCACCGACGGCACGCCCGGCATTGAGCTCATGTCGACCGTGGTCTTCGTCGCTGAAACCGGCTTGCCGTTGACGGTGATCGTCTCGATTTCGCCGACATGCCGCACCATCGTCATCGGTTCAGGCCCGCTGGACGGATCGATCGTGGTGACCTCGATCTTCTTGATCCCGCTTTTCAGCTGTTCACTCGTGAACCGCGTTCCCGCCGCCGGGGTCATCCACGAGCCCTTGGGCAACGGCCTGGTCGCGGTCGATGTCCGCCCGCCCTGCTCAGTTGTTGCGACCACGCCCTCGGGCCCGAAGACGTAGTTTGTGGTGATCGGCGTCGCTCCCATCTTCTGCACCGACCTCATCGAGAGCGGCTTTCCGTCCGCCGTCTCGACAAACTCGCTCGACATGACCAGATCGATATTGATCGGACCGCGCTTGATCTTCAGCGTCATCTCGCTCGTCGTCGTGATCTTTTCGCCCTCGGTCTTCTGCGTGGACCGCATCCACCCCGTCCGAGCACCGGACATCTGCACCTGAAAATACCTGTCAAAGTCCTGGGCGCAGAGCGTCGGGCACAGGAAGCACACCAGTGTAACGACCAGAGCCCGAAGACACCGAAAGAACGCGCGTTGGCTATCAAAAGCTCGGGTCGTCATCGTGTATTCCTTCCATTCTCTCACGGACCGATCGGGCTCACGAACCTGCGAAAGTGTAACGGCGGCGGAACAGTTGCACCCGCCGCCCCGTTCCTAAGCTTCGTCCGTGATCGACACGCACTGTCATCTGACATTCCCCGATTTCGCCGGGCGAGTTCCTGCAGTCCTAGACGCCGCCGAACGAGCGGGCGTCGTCGGCTGCATCACCATCTCCACCACCACGGTGGACTGCCTCACTGCTCTCGCGATCGCGAAGTCCGACCCTCGCGTCTGGTGTACCGCCGGAGTCCACCCCCTCTACGCCGACAAGGGCCCTCACCAATGGGCCGCCCTAAAGATCGTCGCCCAAGACCCCAAATGCGTCGCATGGGGCGAACTCGGGCTCGACAACCATTACCCGGAACCCGTGGCATCGTTGCAGAGAATCGTCCTTGACGAGCAACTCGCCTTCCTTCAATCGTGCGCCCGCGAGGGGATGGTCAAGCCGATCGTCATCCACTGCCGCGAAGCCTTTGATGACCTGATCCCCGTGCTCCGGACCACCCCCTTCGACCCGACCCAATTCGTCTTCCACTGCTTCACCGGCACCCCCGCCGACATCCGAAAGATCCTCGATTTCGGCGCGATGGTCTCCTTCACCGGAGTCTCCACCTACCGTAACGCCGCCGACGTTCGCGAGGCCGTCAAGCTCGTCCCCCTCGACCGAATCATGATCGAGACCGACGCCCCCTTCCTCTCCCCCGAGCCCAAACGCGGCGTCCGTCCCTGCGAGCCGTGGATGGCGTCGCTCACGGCCCAGAATCTCGCGGCCCTCCGCGGCGATCCCTGGGACCACTTCCACGCCGCGATCAACCGCAACGTCCAACGCTTCTTCGGCATAAGCGAACCCGCGACCAAACTACACAACGCGTGACGCCGTGCCGCCTTCCCTTGGGCGGTGTACGCTCGTTGGATGCTGGCGTGGCTGCACGACCTGAACCCGTTTCTCATCCGCTTCACCGAGACCCTCGGCGTGCGCTGGTACGGGCTCGCCTACGTCACCGGTTTCGCGCTCGCATGGTTCGTGCTCAACCGCATGTCCCGTCGCGGGCTCACCACCATGGGAACCCAAAAAATCGCCGACGCCATGATGGTCATGGTCATTTCCGTGGTCCTCGGCGGTCGGCTCGGGTACGTCCTCTTCTACAAGCCCCATCTTCTCTGGTCCATTGATTCCATTGCCCCCTTCTGGGGAGTCCTGCGCATCAATCAGGGCGGCATGGCAAGCCACGGCGGGATCGTCGGCGTCATCCTCGGGTGCCTCTTCATCTCACGCGGACGCGCCATCGGCAACGGCCAGCGCGTCGGCCAGACACCCTTCCTGCACGTTACGGATGTCATGGCCCTCGTCTCCCCCATCGGGCTCGGCCTCGGACGGATCGCCAACTTCATCAACGGCGAGCTCCTCGGCAAGATCGTCGCGCTCCCCGGCCAGCCCGCCCCCTGGTGGGCCGTAAAGTTTCCGCAGGAACTCCTCAGCGAGCACGACCCCGCACCGTTGCTCTCCATCCAGGCTCGCGCCGAACGCTCCGCCGCCATTTCCAAGCTCATCGAGCAGGTCCGGCTCCCCAGCGACTCCACCGACCGCGGCATCCAACGCCTCATCGAGAAAATCCAGCACGGTTCGCACGACCTCGCCGCCCAGCTCGAACCGCTCGTCTCCGCCCGCCACCCCTCGCAGCTCTACCAGGCCCTGACCGACGGCGTTCTGCTCCTGGCGGTCGTGTGGATCGTCGCACGCCTCCCGCGCTCCCCCGGCGTGATCTCGGCCTGGTGGCTCATCGCCTACGGCGTCATGCGCATCACCACCGAGTTCGTCCGCCTCCCGGATGCCGACCTCGCGGTGCAGAGACTCCTGGGATTCAGCCGAGGACAGTGGTACAGCGTCCTCGTTGTCCTCCTTGGGGTCGCCGTGCTTGGGTACCGCTCCCGGAACAAGGTTGAAAAAATGGGAGGTTGGGCCAAGCGCCCACTCGCCAGCTAGGACTGTTCCCTCACCATGCTCACATCACGATCTCACAACCCCGCGACGGAGGCTGCATGAACGTTCTGGTCACGGGCGGCGCAGGATACATCGGATCGCACGCCGTCCAACGCCTTCTCCGCGACGGGCACAACGTCGTTGTCGTGGACAGCCTCATCCGAGGGCACGTCGGAGCGATGGAAGCCCTCCAGCGAGCGTCCAACCCCGGCCCTCGCCTCGTTTTCGTCCACGCTGACATCGCCGAGCAGGAACGGATGGAAACCCTCTTGCGCGAGCACCGAGTCTCCGCCGTGATGCACTTCGCCGCGCTCGCGGCGGTGGGGGAGTCGGTCGATCGCCCGCTCTGGTACTACCGCAACAATGTCTCGGCCATGATCGCGCTCCTCAGCGTCTGCGAATCCGCCGGCGTAGAACGATTCGTCTTCTCCTCCAGCTGCGCCACCTACGGCAACCCGCCCGAGGGCATGGTCCCCATCCCCGAGCACTGCCCCAAGGCCCCAATCAGCCCGTACGGCGTGACCAAACTCCACGGCGAGCACATCCTCGAAGATTTCGCCACCGGCCAGAAAAAAGCCGTGAAGCCCTTCGGCTTCATCGCACTCCGCTACTTCAACGTCGCCGGCTGCGACCGGTCCGGCGTGCTGGGCGAAGACCACAACCCCGAAACCCACCTCATTCCTGTCGTCCTACACGCCGCAATGGGCCGACGCAACGGCGTCGCCATTTTCGGCACCGACTACCCAACCCTTGACGGAACCTGTATCCGCGACTACATCCACGTCGAAGACCTCATCGACGCCCACGTCAAAGCACTGCACGCGATCAAGCCGGGGACCAGCGCCGCCTACAACCTCGGCATCGGCCGCGGATATTCAGTCCGCGAGATCATCTCCGCCGTCCGCGAAGTCACCGGGCGAGAGTTCCCCGTCCGCGAAGCGCCCCGACGCGACGGCGACCCGCCCCGCCTCTTCGCCGATCCTCGCAAAATCAAGACCGAACTGGGCTGGAACGCGTCCATCACCGACCTGCGCGTGAGCATCGAATCCGCGTGGTCCTGGTTCAAGGCCAACCCCAAGGGCTACGGCCGATGACCAACCCGCTGGTCATCCGCCCGTGGGCTTTGCTCGCAGTTTCGGCGGCGGTTGTCGCCATGCTCTCGCTCGCGGTCAGCGCGCGACCCAACTCTCCCGTTCGTCAGCCGCAAGCGCAGCCGAAATCGTCGCCGACGGGCTTACCCGAGCCGCGCGAGTACGTCCCGGACCCTTCCGCTCCTTTTCTACCGTTCGATCATTCCTGGCCGGCCCGATGGAACTCCGTCGCGGGCAAGCCGCTCGGTGTGATTGTGCCTGTTGATGGAAAGGTCTCCAAGCTCGGGACGCTCCGCCTGCCGGGCACGCCCATCACTCCGAACGCCGAGGAAAAATCAGCTTTCGACAAGCTCCGCGACGCCGCCGGCAACAACCGCGAGCGCCCGCCAACGCTCTCCCTCGAAGGCCGAAACTCCATCATCTTCGTCCCCAACGCCGGCGGCAGAGGACGCACCTTTTCCAACAACTTCGGCTTCGGACTGGGCCCCGGCGTCGCCGCCGGTCCCGACGCCGAACTGCTTTTCGTCTACGCATCCGGTCAAGAGCGCACCACGCCCGAGGAAACAGCCGTCGTCGATCTTCAGCGCACCTGGTTCGCGTACTACGACCCGCTGGGCGACGAACACTCAACCCGGGACCACGCCGGCCGCGCCATCGCTCGCGCCGTCGTCCTTCTCATGCCCGGCATGTTCGGCACCCCCGAGGTCGTCCTCGACCCTCTCACCCTCCGCCTCCGTGCGGCCGGCTTCGGCGTCCTCCGAATGCTCTCCCAGCCGTCGCGATTCACTGAGCGCCTCATCGTCCGTGTTGATCCCGAGGCCCTCGACGCATCCGCCCAGGACATCGGAGCCATTGTCAACGATCGCCTCGGCGAGTGCGCCTACGCCGTCCAATCCGCATGGCAGTACGTCCACGAGCAACGTGCCCCCACGGCCCACCTCCCGCACGCCGTCATCGGCATCAGCGGCGGAGCCATCAGCCTTCCCACGGTCGTCGCGCGCGAGCCCTCACGCTACAACGCGGCCGTCCTGATCGGCGGCGGTGCCGATTTCTGGCTCATCAACGAACGCAGCAACTATCAGACCATGATCGACGCCGTGCGCACCGTCTGGGTCGGACAGGCCGCCACACCCGAACTGATCGAGTCCTTCGATTCCAAGTTGCTGACCTACGCACGCCTCGACGCCTTCCACACCGCCGCCGCACTCAGGGGAATCAAGTCGCTCATGCTCCAGGGCTCCGCGGACCATGCGGTCCCCTCGCCCCTGGGCGATGTTCTCTGGGAGCGCCTCGGCCGCCCCGAACGCTGGCTCTACCCCGCGAATCACGAGGTGCTTTGCCTCGGCCTTCCCGCCGAGTTCGACAAGATCATCGACTGGCTCGGCACCGCACTCTCACTCGCGCCGCAAAGCGATCCCGTGACAGGCAATGTTCAACCGCCGCAGCCCGACGGCGGGCGATAGGAGAAACCAGGCCGTCTCATGCGCGTCGTCCTCAGCCCATACCACCTCACGACGCGCGAACCCCCCGCGATGGCATCACTCCTGCTCGCCGAGCACGTGGTCACCATGATGCCCGCCCCGCTCACGGACTTCGGTCACTCCGACCTCCACGCCGCCGTCCGCGCTTCCCCGCGCTACATGCGATTCATCGAATCGTGGTCCTGGTCGCTCCCGCTCTGGCGTGAGCGTGTGATCGCCTCGACCTGGCACGGCCAGGACCCCGCCTCCGAGGTACGCGACGCCTGCCGCACGATCGACGAACTCCCCGACCTCGAACCGCTGCGACCCCTCATGCGACGCTCTCTTTTCGAGGATCAACGCGAGTACCTCGACCTCCTCGCCACCGATCTCCTCAAAGGCGGCCCGGACCCCGCCATCAGCGTCCCTATGGCCGCCGGGCTCGATCGTTTCGCCACCCGTCACGCCCTCATGGTCGCCCGATCAGAACCTGCTTCTGTAGCCCAGCGCGCCGAAATCCGATGCGGCACCCGCGCGTTTGCCGTCGCTCTTCCAGTCCTCCTTCAAGCAGGCGGCCCCGCGCTCCTCCGCGCCCGCGAAGCTCTTGACGACGAGCTCCGGGCCTTGCGGCACGCCATCACCGACGCCGCCGAAACCGCGATGCACTCGGGGCAGCCCAACGCCCGACACGCCGACGCTCTTCAGACCGCCGCCGCGCGCTACTCCGCCAGCTTCGACAACAGCCGCTCGCTTCTCTGCGAATCCCCCCGCGACGAGGAACGCATTATTGATGGGTTCGTCACCATCACCGCCCTCGTGATGCCCCACGACGCATCCCTCCGCGCCAGCCTCGCCGCCGTTCGTCTTCTGGGCAGCGTCACGGGAGTGGCGACCGGTGCCAACCTCGCCGACCCCGAACCATCGAATCTCCCGGCCCGACGCGATCCTCTGAGCGGCCAACGATACCTCACACTCATCGTGAAGGTCATGGGGCGTTCGCGATAGATACGATTCGATCGATCGAGCTCGGGTCATCGCGCCCCTCCACGCCGCGCGACCGCTGAATGGACCATGATGCCCACCCCCCCCCCCACCCAACCCAACCGCCTCACCGCTTCCTCCAGCCCCTACCTCCTCCAACACGCGCACAACCCCGTCGACTGGTGGCCCTGGGGAGAGGAAGCCTTTGCCGAGGCTCGAAAGCGCAACGTCCCCATCCTCCTCTCCGTCGGGTACTCCACCTGCTACTGGTGCCACGTCATGGAGCGCGAGTCGTTCGAGAACGACTCGATCGCCGCGCTGATGAACGACCGCTTCGTCTGCATCAAGCTCGACCGCGAAGAACGACCCGACGTAGACGACATCTACATGACCGCGCTCGTCACGATGACCGGCCGCGGCGGCTGGCCCATGAACGTCTTTCTCGAACCCACCACCCTCAAGCCCTTCTGGTGCGGAACCTACTTCCCCCCCGAGCCGCGGATGAACATACCCGCGTGGCCCCAGGTTCTCGATCGCCTCAGCGCCGCGTGGCAACACCATCGCTCCGAAGTCGTCACGCAGGCCGAGCGCGTCGCCGAGGCGGTGACGGAACACTTCTCGCCAAACGCCGGTTCTCAAGCACAGGGAGCGCAGCGCCCTCCCGCGATCGGCCAGGAGCAAGTTCGAGAAGCCCTCACCCAACTCCTCAAATCCTTCGATCGAACCGACGGCGGCTTCGGTCCCGCTCCCAAGTTCCCTCAACCCGCGAATCTTGAGTTCCTTCTCGCCGTGCGCCCTCTCGCCTCCGACGATTCAACCAGGGACGCCATCGACGAGGCTGTCACGCGAACCCTTAACAAAATGGCTTGCGGCGGCGTGTTCGACCAGGTCGGCGGCGGCTTCCACCGCTACAGCGTCGATGCCAACTGGCTCGTCCCGCACTTCGAGAAAATGCTCTATGACAACGCCCAGCTCGCCCGTGTCTATTCCCTCGCGTCAAAGCTCTACGGCGACCCCTTCTACGCCTCAATCGCAACCCGCACCTGCCAATACATCCTCCGTGAAATGACCGCACCCGACGGCCCATTCCACGCCGCCCAGGACGCCGAAGTCGACGGACGCGAGGGCCTGAACTACCTCTGGACCTCCAACGAACTCCGCGCCGTTCTCCATGAGCCCGACTCCGCATTCATCGAACGTGTCTACGGCCTCGACCAAGGGCTCAACTTCCAAGACCCTCACCACCCGAACACGCCCAGCGGCAACGTCCTCCGCCTCAGCGACCGCCCCGAGCGACTCGCCCGTTCGATGAACATGCCCGAGCCGGGGTTCTCGCAGTCGCTGGATTCGATCAACCATCGCCTCTACGCCGCACGCCGACTCCGCAAACAGCCACGCCTCGACGACAAGGTGCTCGCCGCCTGGAACGGCCTCGCCATCGGAGCGCTTGCCACTACCGCGGCCTCGCTCGAGTCCCGTGTGTTTCTCGACGCCGCATGGCGAGCAGCAGAGTTCCTGCGCACCCGGATGTGGAACGGCACCACCCTCGCCCGTTCCTGGCGCGACGCCCGCCTCGGCCCAAACGGCGTCCTCGAGGACTACGCCTGCGTCCTCGCCGGGCTCCTCGACCTGATCTCTGCCGCGCGTTCCCTCCGCTCCTCCGCCTCACAGGAACCAGTCTGGATTCACTGGGCCGAGCAAATCGCAGACTCCGCCCACGCACAATTCACCGACAATACCGGCCGCTACTTCGACACCCGCGCCGGCCAGCCCGACCTCTTCGTGCGCACGGCCTCAACCACCGACGGAGCGATCCCCAGCGGGCTCTCCGTCATGCTCCACGCCCTGCTCGACCTCTTCAAGCTCACCGGCAACAGCGAGCACCTCCGTCGTGGGCACAGCCTGTTGCGCGGGATGAACCAGGCCGTCTCCGATTCCCCGCTCAGCGCTGTGAACACAACCCGAGCCCTCGTGCGTGTTCTCACCGACCCCTCTCTCGAACTTATCGCCCGCGAACTCTCCAGCGACGCCGAGCAATCGCCGGCCGAATCCGACACGGCGTTCCTCCCCGTCGAGATCTACGCCGGTGTTGATCGCATCACCGTCACCAGCGACCAACCCGCGCTTCTCCGACTCGTCGTTCGCGTCGCGGACGGCTACCACCTCATCGCCGCCGAGCCCTTCGACAACCTGTCCGGCGGTCGAGCCGATCCCACACCACCTCTCACGCCGTTTCGCGTCGCGATTGCCCGAGGGACCGGGGTCAAGGCCTACGCCGACTACCCCAAGGGTGACCTACTCCGAACCATACAGTCCCAGCACACCAACCCACCCCGCGCCGACGCGCCCGCGACCCCGCGCGCGTATCAAGGCACCCTTGAGTTCGATGTCGCGCTCGAACGCGAAGGAGAATGGACCGGCCAACCCTTCCTCGTCGTCACCTACCAGGCCTGTACCGACACCGAGTGTCAGCCCGTCCGCACGGTCGAACTCGACGTCGCCATCGACCGCGGCTGAAACACTGCACGCCCGAGCCCCGCCCGAGAGCACCGCCGCCCTCTCGGGAACTTCAACCCGCGAACACGCCGTGTCTCTCCAAAAATCCGATCATCTGCCCGGCCGTGTCCCCCGTGTGATCGATCCGCTCCGCACGCCAACCCACCGTCCGGGCCGCGGCGATATTCTCCTCGAGATCATCGAAGAACAACACCTCCGGCCCGCGGAACCCGGTCAATCGCTCGAACTCACGGTAAATCTCATGCCCCGGCTTTGCGTGCCCCAGCAAGTGGCTCGCGTGCCGATGTGCCAACCGCGACGCCGTCGGGAAATGCTTGACCCAACCCACGGGCGCCGCCTGCTGGCGCCGCCAATGCATCTCGTTGGTGTTCGAGAGCATCCCCGTCTGAACCCCAGGCGTGCCCAGCAACCGATCGACCACTCGATCTACTCCTGGGTACTCCTCAATCAGGAATGCATCGTGGATCCGCGTCAACTCCTCGCGCGAATACACGCCCCCAACGACCCGCCCCAACTCCACAAGAAACGCGTCCGTCGAAAGCTCCCCACGCTGATAACGCTCCGCCACCGCGCGACGCCTGATCTTCAGTTCCGGCAAGCCCGACTCCCCACGTACTGGCAACCCCGCCGCCGCGCACCCTTCCGCCCACGACCGGCAGATCCGCAAGATCACGCCGCCCCAGTCAAAGCACACCATCCGCACCGGAACATCAATCCAGGGCTGGGGATCCGCACCGCTCATGGAGCATCGTCCTCTCGCAGCGCGCCGTCCGCCGGCTTCATGATCTCGCGCATTACAACCGTCGCGAACGACCCACGCGGCAGCTCGAACGCGCAGCGAACATACGACCCGTGCTCGTCAACTCCCCCCTCGACCAGAGGATCAATCACGGGTACCCGCAACGGACGCCGCGCACCCTCGAACATCCCCCGCGTCCGCGAAGCAAACACGCTCAGATCCTCAACGGTCACGCCGGACAGCACCAACGCCTCAACCTCACGCGCATCGCAGTCCCCTCGCGCCCGCAGCATCGACGAACTCCACATCGGGCCAGAAGGTTGATCTCCATCGCGCGAGTCGCTCGCCCGTGCTCCGGATCCGCGACCACCGCGTCATCCACCGCGAAAACCGCACGGTTGTCGTGCTTGAACGCAACGTCACCCGATCTTCAGAACCGCGAGCGAACCGCCCGCGATCCGACCGTCCAGCACGCGTTGAACACCGCCGACTGAAAAGCCGACAGGAAACTTCCGCGACGACTCGTCGATCGACAGCACCGCGTCACGGGCTGATCCGCCCCGGATCAACACCCGCAGAGCCCGCTCCTCCGCCCGCGCGTGCCGCGGCGTTTCGTGCAATGCCGTCTTCATGTCTCCCGCGGCGAACGCCCGTCGTGCCGCCGTGCTCCCCTCGGCCCGATCCGGGTTCGGCCCCAGCAGCAGCCCGACCGCCTCCTCAAACTGAAACCTGATCAGCGCCCGCCCGATCAGATGGTTTACCCCATTCGCTCCGAACCGCTGCTCCCCGATCCGGTTCGGCACACCCTGAGCCGCGAGAACCTTGAGCACCCGATGGGCCCGCACCGCGTTCGTTGCTGGCGTGCCGCGTACCCGGATCGAGAACCGATTCCCGCGCAGGTGACCCGGACGCAGCTTGTTGGTGTGGCAATCCGCCCACAACACACTCACCCGATCATGCACCAGCATCGGGTAGTCTTCCATCCTTTTCCCCGGCACATGCACCGACACAACCTGCCGCGTGATCGCTTCCTTGTCCTTGAGCCCCGCGTACCCGATCGCGTCGCGCCCAACCCCGAAATGCCTCGCCACGACCTCGATCATCTCGAACGTGCTCAGCCGCTTCTTCTCAACGAACAGATAGACATGCTCCCCGTCACCGCACGGGTCGTACTGCGGGAGCTCCTCAACCAGAAAATCCTCCGGCCGGCTCTTGATCGTGCCGCCGATGCCGGGGATGTCCGCGGTCAGATACGAGCCCGACGCCGCGTGCGAACCGCGATCCGGCTCGACTGAGTTTGCAGGGAACCCGGCACCCGTCAACGAAGGCTCTCCGTTCTCACACGCCCCGCTCACAGCTCGTCCGTCATCGCCGCGTCGAGCACATGCTCCGCGACGTAAATCGGGACATCCCCCGCGATCCCCAGCGCGATCGCATCGCTCGGCCGAGAGTCCACGTTCACCATCTGCCCGTCGGGCGTGCGAATATCCAGCGTCGCAAAGAACGTGTGGTCCGCCAGATCCGTGATCGTGATCGACTCAAGGCTCCCGCCGAGCGCTGTGATCACGTTCCCGAGCAGGTCGTGCGTCTGAGGCCGCTTGATCTGAATCCCCTTGAGCCGACGTTCGATCGCCTGCGCCTCGGGCAGCCCGATCACGATCGGAAAGGACCTTCCGCCGCCGCTGCTCTTCGAGGCCTGCTCCCCATGCCCCAGTTTCTCCACCGGCACCGGCCCGCCCACCGCTCCCGGCATGTCCGAGTCCGGGTCCATCTCGCGCAGCTCGATAATCTGGAGATCCTTCAGTTCTCGGATCAAGATTCGCGAGAGTTCCATGCGCACGGCCATGCCCAGATGGTGTGGCGCACGGAACCCCGAGTCAAACCCCTTCCCAGATCACCCAACACGCCCCGCACCGCCCTCCGCAGCCGTTTCCAAACGCCGGAAACCCGTGCCTCGCAGCGCTATTCTTCCGCCTTGGCCAGCCCCGGCGATGGACGCCGGACTGACGCCATTCACCGAGGGTCTCTTCATGGCGCGCACGCAGTTGTTCACCTCCGAGTCCGTTTCGATGGGCCACCCCGACAAGGTGGCCGACCAGATCTCCGATGCGATCCTCGACGCGATCCTGCGCGAGGACCCGACCAGCCGCGTGGCCTGCGAGACGCTCGTCACGACCGGACTGTGCGTCGTCGCCGGCGAGATCACGACCAAGGCGCGCATCGACTACGCGCAGGTCGCGCGCAACACGATCAAGCGCATCGGCTACACGAACGACGCGTTCGGCATCAACGGCGACACGTGCGCGGTCATGGTCACGCTCGATCGCCAGTCGCCCGACCTCAGCCAGGGTGTCAGCGAAGGCGAGGGACTGCACAAGGAGCAGGGCGCCGGCGACCAGGGCCTGATGTTCGGCTTCGCGTGCAGCGAGACGCCGCAGCTCATGCCGTTCCCGATCTACTACGCGCACCGCCTGATGGAGAAGCAGGCCGAGCTGCGCGAGAAGAAGATCCTCCCCTGGCTACGCCCCGACGCGAAGAGCCAGGTCACGGTCGAGTACGACGGCCACAAGCCGGTTCGCGT
>JBGAOD010000010.1:0-59198 GCA_044221955.1 Phycisphaerales bacterium
CGCGACGCGGCGTCGTCGCCGCCCTCGCCGCGGGTTGCTCCGCGGGTTTCTTCTCAGATTTCGCTGCCGATTTCGATGTCTCTGGAGCGGTTCGCTTGGCCATGGTCCCGGAGAGTACCCCCGCCGCGTGAAGTGATCGAGCAACGCGGTTCGCTCATCTCCGCGCTGCTCGTCGCCTCATCGTCCCCTTACTGGTCGAGGTGCAGATCCATCAGCAGCACGTCCAGCACCCTCCCGAACTTCTCCCCGCACCGCCGCATCGTTCCGATCGGCCGATACCCCAGCGATTCGTGCAACCCGATCGAACCCGGGGCCGGCACAACGATCCGCGCGATAAAAACCCGCACGGCCGTCCGAGCTTTCGCCGTCTCAATCAGTTCCATCATCAGCCGCCGTCCCAGCCCGGTGCGATGGTGAGAGGGGTGGACATACACCGAACTCTCCGCCGTCCGCGCGTACGCCTGCCGCGGTGACCACATCGAAAGCCCTGCCCATCCCGCGACCATCCCCGCGTCATCGATCGCCACGATCGCCGGGTGCGAGTCCGCCCCGTGCGCCGCAAGCCACGCACGCTTCTCCTCCGGCGTTTTCACGATCGTCTCGAACGTGGCCGTGCCGCGCAGCACATGCTCGTCGTAGATCGCGAAGATTCCAGCCAGATCATCGGGTGTCGCAAGTCGCGTTCTCAATTGCTCGTTCCGTACTCAGTGTTCAATCGCACCACCGCGGACCTATCTCTTTGCGCCGGCCGTCGGGATACTCAGGGCCCTGTACCCATGCGCCCCCACAACCACCGACACCGCCCGCCGATCCAACGCGCTCACGACCTCAGCACCCGCCGCGGCCGTCCCCGGCAAATCGTCCAGCACAAACCCGTCCGCGCCGAGCTGTCCAGAAAGATCCGCTGTCAGCGTCACAGATTTCCCGCTCAAGTTAATCGCCACGAACACCGTTTGCTCCGGCGTCGCGCGCACGAACGACCACACCGCCGGGTCCGACGCCGGGATCGGCGTGTACTCCCCGCGCCGCAGCGCCACGCTCTCACGCCGCACCCGGATCAGCGATCGGTACGTCTCCAGCAACGACCCCGCGACGCCAGCCTGCTCCTCGACCGATCTCCCATCGTGATCGCGCGACAGTCGCTTGCCATACGCCGTCGCGTTCTGCGCAAAGTAATTTGTCATCGGCGCGCCCGCCACCGCGTTCCACTTCATCGGTTCACGCATCGGGATGTCGTTGGCGTCCCCGCCGTAGTTGGCCTTCTTTCCGAGCATCCCCAACTCGTCTCCGTAATACACGATCGGTGGGAACGGCTGCAGCATCAGCACCGCCGCCGCCGCCTTGGCCCGCCCCGCGGTCTCCGCCTTGTCCGCGCCGATCGCCGACGCCAGCCGATCCACGTCGTGATCGCCGATGATCCCCAGGAACGTCCGCTCCTTGGGCCGGCTCGCCACCGCGTTTCCGATCGCGCTGTACAGCTTCTCCGCCCGCTCGGCCCGCAGCGCGTCGCGGGCCGCGAACTCGAACGGCTTGGTGAACGACGCGTCGTGTACCGCCAACAATTCAGCCCCCGTCGTCTCCCAGGCCGCCTGCTCGACGAACGTGAACACCGACGGGTTCACGCTCTGCAGACCCGCCTTCAACTCGCGCCAGAAATCATCAACGTTGTACCCCCAGCCGTCCGGCCCCTGGTTGTACTTGGCCCACACGTGATCGAGCCGGTAGCCCGCGATGCCGTCAGACGGATCGCCGTCGCCGTTGGGGTCGAGCCAGTGCTTGCACCACTCGATGACCTGCTTCCGCGCCAGCCCCGAACCGCTCGGCGGATTCCGCAGATCCCAGTTCACAAACCCGACCGTCGCGCCCGTCCACGTCTTGAAGTCGTACCCCGTGAACTGCGTCTTCGCGTCGTTGGTGAACGCCAGCCACGACGCGTACTCGCTCTCGGAGTTCCCCCGCGCGCCCTTGAAATAGACCGAGTTCTGGCTAATGCCGTACACCACCAGATCAAGATACACCTTGATCCCGCGCGCTTTCGCCTGCGCCACAAAGTTCAGGAACTGCCCCTCGTTGCCGAACCACGGGTTCACCTGATCGATCGGCCCGTGCTGGTACCCGTGGTACGCCGGCGACGGATGGATCGGGTTCATCCACACCGCCGTAACCCCGAGTTGCTGCAAGTATTCAAGGCTCGCGGTCATGCCGTCGAAATCGCCGTAGCGGAACTCGTCGTTGTCCGAATCACGCCACGCGATTGGCATGAAGTGATAGAACACGTCGTCCGCCGGGTCGTACGGCCTCGCTTGCGGATCGGACGCAAACGCGCCCGCCGCTCCAACTCCAGCAAAGATCACGGCGCACATTCCTGAAAGAAAAGATCGAAACCGTCGGGCCGCACGATCCACGGGCATGGGATTTTCCTCACCTTGCTCACCACTCTGAAGTCCGACGACGACGCGGTCGCCTGTTTCAAAGGTTACGCCCCGCGCCCGTGCCGCAGCCGATCGATCGCCACCGCCGCCACGATGATCGCCCCGGTGATCACTTCCTGGATCCAATTGTCGATCCCAAGCCGCGTACACCCGTTGTCAACCACAGTCATCAGCAGCGTCCCCACCAGCGTCCCGCGCACCGTCCCCTCGCCGCCCGACAAACTCGCCCCGCCGATCACCACCGCCGCGATCACGCGCAGCTCGTACCCCTCGGCCGTGGTCGGATCGCCCATGGACAAGTACGAAAACTGCAGCAGCGACGCGAGCCCCGCGAAGCCCACGCCCACCGTGTAAATGCCGAGTTTCACCGCGTCGATCGGCACCCCGCTCATCCGGGCCGCGACCTCGTTGGAACCGATCGCGTACGCCCGTCGGCCGAAGACCGTGTGCCTGAGCACTACCGTCATCACCAGCGCCGTCGCGACCAGCACCCACACCCCCGGCGGCACATACCACCCCGGCCTCCCCGCGGTGCTCATCAACTCCGCGAGCCAGCCCGAATCCGGCGGGTACACCGGCTGGTTGTCGCCTAGCCCCTTGGCCAGCCCGCGCAACGCGCCCCACATCCCCAATGTCACAATAAACGGCGAGAGTTCAAGCTTCCCCAGCATCCGTCGCGCCGCGATCACGCCGCCGACCGCGACCACTGCGCCCGAGATCAACGCTGCAATCAGCCCGTACTTCCCATACACCCACCACGCGAGCCCACCAGCCGCCGCTAGCGCCGCGACGATCCCGACCGACCCGGTCACAATCGCGCCGATCGCCGCCCCGCACAGAAGCCCGCACGAAACCCCGATCACCGCCCCCAGCCACGCTGGTGCGCCGAGCTTGAGCACGATGGCCACCACCACCGTCCCCAGCGCGATCGTCGATCCCACCGAAAGGTCCAGCCCGCGCGCGATGATGATGAGCGTCGCCCCGATCGCGGCCGTCCCGATCACCGCGCTCTGCAAGAGCATCAGCCGCTGGTTCTCCCACGAAACAAAGCGATCGCCGACCAACGAGGCGAACAGCCCCCACGCAACGATCAGCCCCAGCATCGGCCCGAGCGACCGCGCCGACGACGCCAAGGCCAAAGCCACGGCACCAAAGCCCGATGAATGCTCATTTGTGCTGGTTGTCTCAGTGGATCGCATGGAGCGTGACCGCGTTCAGTCCAGAAGCCGCTTGATCTCCGGCTCGTCCATGTTCGCCTTGGTCACGAGCACCGCGCCAGTGTCCACGCTCGTCTCGACCTTCTCACCGCGCAGGTGCTTCACCAGCGACTCCACGCCCATCCGCCCCATCCGCACCGGGTCCTGCACCACCAGCGCATCGATCTCCCCGGCCTTGAGCGCCGCGACCAACGGCGGCGACGAGTCAAACCCCACGAACTTCACCTTCCCGGCCAGCCCAGCCTCGCGCAACGCCAGCAGCATCCCCACCGTGCTCGATTCGTTCGGGCAGAACACACCCTGCGCTTTCTTGACCTGGTCCATCATGTTCATCGCCGCCGTCTTCGCCTCACCCGGCGTCGCGCCCGCGTAGCGGTTGTCCGACAGCATCGTGATTCCGGCGTTCCCCTTCAGGGCCGAAACCGCCCCGTTCTCCCGGCTGTCCGTGCTCGCCGACCCGACCAGGTACCGCAGCACCACCGCGTTCCCCTTCCCGCCCATCAACGACGCCAGATGATCGCCCCCCATCTTCCCCGCGGCCGCGCTGTCGGTGGCGACGAAGCTGACGAAATCCTTCCCCGCCTCGCCGTCCAGCGCCGAATCGATCACCACCACCGCGATCCCCTTGGCCCGCGCCTCTTTCACCGGTCCGACCAGCGCCTGATGGTCCAGCGGCGCCAGCACGATCCCCTTCACACCCTCCGTGATGAACTGCTGCACGAGCTGGATCTGCTGGGCCCGATCGTTCTCCTTCACCGGCCCCTTCCACACGATGTCAACCTTCAGCTCTTCCCCGGCCTTTTTCGCGCCTTTCTCCACAGATTTCCAGAACACATGCGTCGTCCCCTTCGGGATGACCACAATCCTGGCCCCGTCGGTCGGCAGGGGTTGCTTCGG
Organism: Phycisphaerales bacterium; assembly: GCA_044221955.1. GTDB lineage: Bacteria > Planctomycetota > Phycisphaerae > Phycisphaerales > UBA1924 > CAZCPB01. Next base: position 4,547 of record JBGAOD010000010.1, read on the forward strand.
CGTGGGTTGAGCCAGCACAGCGGCTGTCACCGCAAGCGCCGAGACCGCGGTCACAACTTTCCAAGACACAGCGCCGCAACCCGACACTCGCTCCAGCACTTGCTTCAGCATACTCGATCTCCTTTGTGCGCCCGCCGAAACCGCCTCTTCGCTTGACCTCGCCGCAGAGTCTAACCCATGCAGCCGATGTTCACTCGCCCCCGATGATTCTCTGTCGGTAGTGTTCGTCCGCTCGATCCCGTATCCGGGCGACGTGCTGCTCGGGCATGAAGCGGGGGCCACCGAACGCCATCGTCCCCTGCAGGATCCGGGCCGCCTTGGCAGCCATCGCCGTGATGTTCTCTGCTTCCCGCGCCGTGCCCCCCAACGCGACCAGCCCGTGGTTCTGCAAGAGGATGACCTTGGGCGGCGTGCCGTGCCGGCCTTGGAACTCACGCAACCTCGTGCCCACAGCCCGCGCCAGCGCCAGCCCCGGATCGTGGTACGCGACCACGCAAGGCTCGGGCCCGCACACGACGACCTCATCCGGGAACAGCCGCCCCGCCGCGAACGACTCGAACTCACGCGAACATGTCAGCGCGTTGATCGGCGCAGGATGAGTGTGAACAACCACGTTCACGCCGGGAAGGCTCAGGCAGATCGCGTGCATCAGCGATTCCACCGAAGGCCGCGGCTCCCGCGCGCCATCGCTCTTCGCAGCGATCAGCGCCTCCATGATCGCCCGATCGTCCATGTCCCTCGCGCCCAACATCGCCATCACCCGGCCCAGCGACATCGCCACGAACCCGTCCCCCGTGACGGTCCGCAATTCCGCCCCGCTCGCCTTCACGTAGAACGAATCAGCGTCGATCCGGGAGGACGTGTTGCCCTCGCCCAGGATCGCGTAGTCATTCTCCGGGCGGCCGATCCGGTTCGACAGCGAAACAAGCTCTCGGAGGACCTCATCGCGGAGGGGTGTGTGCGGCATGTGTACCTCGTGTGCCTCGTGTGACTCGATGGCTAGGACCGCGAACCTGCGGCGCTCCCCGACGTGATCCGGTGCAAGCGCTGTGCCGCGTCCTTCCACGGCCCGGGATCGCGGGGCAAAAATCTCTCGGCGGAGGTCGATCGAGAGACGATCCTACGAACTTCCGTCAAGTCTCGCACGAGCCCCAGCCCCATCGCCTGAACCAGCACGTTGCCCGTCGCCGTCGCTTCAAGCGGACCGACGACCGTCTCACGCTCGCACGCGTCGGCCGTCATCTGGTTCAATAACCGGTTCTTGCCGCCGCCGCCCACCACGCGAAGCACGTTCATCCGGCGTGCGATCACGCGCTCAAGATCTCCAAGCGTGCCCCGGTAGCTCAGAGCCAAAGCTTCTAGGCACGCCCGCACGAACTCCCCCGGCGTTCGCGGCTCGGGTTGTCCGGTCGATCGTGCGAACGCCCGGATCTTCCCGAGCATGTCACCCGGCTGGAGCAGTGGGGGGTGGTCGGAGTCTAACACAGTCCTGAACGGCTCCGCCAGCGCGGCCGCCTCGGTCAGGGCCGCGTAGTCGAGCTTCGTGCCAAGCCTTTCCAGGTCGCGCCGGCACTCTTGCACAACCCACAGCCCAACGATGTTCTTGTGAAAACGCGTAGTCCCGCCGACGCCGACCTCGTTGGTGAACGCCGCACGCCGGGCGGTCTCCGACAGGCATGGGCGGTCCAGTTCTACGCCCATCAATGACCATGTGCCGCTCGAAACATACCCCCACGACTCCTCTCTCAACGACGGAACCGCCGCGACCGCCGACCCCGTGTCGTGCGCCGCCGGCACGACAACCTGGAGCTCACCTTCGCCACGTCCCTCCAGCCCCGTCTGGCTCGCGATCTCCGACCGGAGAGATCCCAGAACAGTCCCGGACGGAACGATGTTGCCCAGCATGGACGCCGGCAGCCCAAGCATCGAGAGCAATCCCTCGGCCCACGTCCCCGTTGAGCGATCGACCATCTCGCTGGTCGAAGCGATCGATGCCTCATTGACACGAACGCCGCTGAGCAGAAAATGGAAATAGTCCGGGACGAACAGCAGGCTGGACACACGAGCCATCGACGCCGCAGGCATCGCGTCCATCCTCGCGCGGAGTTGGTGCAGACTGTTGATCGCCATCGATCGAGTGCCGGTCAATGCGTACAACTGCGCCTCGGGAACGACCGACAGCACACGCGAATGCGCCGCGACATGCTGTTCATCCCGATAGCAATGCGGGGGCTCAACAACCCGGCCTTCACGATCAAGCAGCGCAAAGTCAACGCCCCAGGCGTCCACGCCGACCGACCGTAAGGCCACCCCCGATGACACGGCCCACTCGCCCGCGCCACGAAGCCCGGCGAGAATCTCCCGCCATACACCCGGCATGTCCCAGTACAGGCCGCCGGGCAACGCCATCGGGTGATGCTCGAACCGATGCACCTCGTGCGTGCTCAACGCAAGCTCGTCATGCTGATCTCGATCCAGCACGCCGACAACCACGCGGCCAGACTCGGCCCCCAAATCGATCGCAATGTGCGCCGTCCCTGCCAACGTCGTGCTCCCAAGCAGCCCCGCACAGGGTCCGCGTCCTCTCACCTACCGCAAGAAAGCCTCGTGCAATCCGGCGTCCACGTTGATGACCTGCCCCGTCGTCCGGTTCGACCGATCCCCGGCCAAGAACGCGATCGTCTCGGCCTGGTTCGCGGGCGTGATCGGAACCTTGAGCATCGTCCTCTCTGCGTAGAACCCGGCCAGCTTTGACCGGAGCGAGTCGTCGGATTCACTCGCCGCGAACGCGATGTTGTACTTTGACAACGACGCGATGACCCGATCCCGCGGGAACATCGTCGAGCCCTCCACCACCGTCGCCGGTGCTACCGCGTTCACTCGCACCAAAGGAGCCATCTCGATCGCCAGTTCGCGCACAAGGTGGTCCGCCGCGGCCTTGCTCGTGTCATACGCCAGGCTCCCTTTCTTCGCCACGACGCCGTTCACGCTCGTTGTCAGCACGATCGACCCGGGCAGCCCCTGCCGCTTCCACAGCCCGCGTGACTCATCCGCCGTCAGGTACAACCCCATCACGTTCACGTCGAACGTGAACCTCCATTGCTCATCCGTCAGCGATCCATCCGGTTTGGGCGGCACGTACACGCCCGCGGTCACAATCAAGGAATCGAGCCCGCCGAACGCCAATACCGTCGTCGCGAAGAGTTCACGCAAACTCTCCCGCCTCGTGATATCCACACCCACCCCGACGGCCATCCCACACCCCGAAACGCCCGTCCCCGCGACGCCGATGCCCAGGCCGTAGATGTCGGTCAGTTCTTTGGCGGTCGTCTTGGCCGCGTCCGCCGAAAGGTCGGCGCACACGACGTGCGCCCCGTCCCTGGCCAGCCGATGCGCGGTCGCTTTGCCGATCCCGTGCCCCGCGCCGACCACAACCGCGATAGTCCGTGCCAGCTCCTTCTCCGCTGGCATCCGCTGCAATTTCGCTTCCTCGAGCAGCCAGTACTCGATATCGAACGCCTCTTGCTGGGGCAGCGACACGTACTCGTCGATCGCTTCCGCGCCCCGCATCACATCCACGGCGCACGTGTAAAACTCGGCCGTCACACGCGACTCGCTCTTGCTCTTGCCCCACGCGATCATCCCCAGCCCAGGGATCAAGATCACGGTCGGGTTCGAGTCCCGCATCGCCGGAGAGTTGGGCCGCTTGCACGCCTCGTAGTACGCTCGATAGTCCCGACGATATTTCTCCAGCCCGGTTTCCAACTTGGCCTTGAGCGCCGCCAAGTCCTCGGCGATCGGATCCCACTCCACAAACAGCGGCTTGATCTTCGTCCGAAGGAAGTGATCCGGGCACGACGTCCCCAACTCCGCCAGCCGCGCCGCGTCCACGCTGTTCACAAACCGCAGCACCTCGGGCGTCGCCTGCACAGTTGCATACGGCCGTTTCACCCCCGACAAACGCCCCCGCAGCCAGGGCAGGACTTCAACCAGCGTCGCGTTTCGCTTCGCCTCATCCAGCCCGCCGAACCGCTTCCCGCCAAACGTCTTCTCTCCACGATCCTTCGAGGCGATGTACCGCGAAGCTCTCTCAATCAGCGACAACGACAGCTCATAACACGCCTTATCGTCGTCCGACCAGTTGATCAGCCCGTGCTGACCCAGAACGATCCCGCGCAGTTTCGGATTTGCCTCGCACAGTTTCCTGAGCGTCAGCCCCAGCTCAAAGCCCGGCCTTTGCCACGCCGTCCAAGCAACCTCACCCCCAAAAACTTCTTCCGTGAGATCCTTGGCCCGCTTGCACGCCGCGATCGCAATAACCGCGTTCGGGTGCGTGTGATCCACATGCGCCGCAGGAATAAACGAGTGCAGCGGCGTATCGATCGAGGGCGCACAGGCGTTCAGATTGAACGTGCAGTGGAGGTAACGCCCAACCATGTCGTCCTCGGCCGGAGTCTTGACACCCCGCTCCGGCGCTTTGGCGTACAACCCACGTAACGCGAGCAGCTTGTCCTGATACAGCGAAGCGAAGTTCGACCGCGTTGCTGTCCGCAGATCCCCGCCCGAACCCTTCACCCACAGCACCCCGACCGATTCACCCGTCAGCGGATCGACCTCGGGCAGCTTCGCCGACGTGTTCCCGCCGCCTGTGTTCGTAATCCGCTGGTCCGATCCCAGCACGTTGGACCGGTAGATCAGACGAGCCACCGGACCGAGCCGATCCGCGGTAGAATCATCCCACCCGTAAGTGACGTGCTCAAATTGGCTTGCACTGAAAGTCGGCATCCGGTCTCCTGATCCAATCCTCGAAAATCACTCGAACAAAGTTCGTCAACGCACTTGCATTCTTGCAACAAATCAGTCACAATGCCACAAGTTCGGTCACAAAACCGGAAAAATACAAATCATTCACAAGTTTCTACCCCCTTCCCAAACCCCCATCCGATCGGCCAAACATGCTCGTCGAAGAGCGTCTCAGAGAAATCCTGCGGCGGGTTCGGGACTCCGGCGGAGTTCGCGTCGCGGTTCTCGCGTCCGAACTCCACGTCACGCCCGAAACTATCCGACGCGACCTTGAACGCCTCGATAACGACGGCAAACTCATCCGTACCCACGGCGGAGCCGTGCCCGTCGCCAGCGATCGCCGCGAACTCCCCTTTGACGTCCGGGAGTCCGCCAACCCCACCCAGAAGCGACTCATCGCGCTCGCGGCCGTCAAGCACATCGTCGAGGGCGACGTGATCGCGCTCGACGCCAGCTCCACCGCCCGCGAACTCGCCCGCGTGATGCCCGACATGTCACTCACGATCGTGACCCACTCGCTCGCGGTCGCCTCGGAACTGGTCGATCGAGCCCACATCCGCGTCATCTCCACCGGAGGGGTGCTCGACGCGCCGTCCCTCTCGTTCGTTGGTTCGATGGCCGAGCAGATCCTCGCTCGTTTCCACGTCAAGAAACTCTTCTTCTCCTGCCAGGGGCTGGACATCGAACGCGGGCTCAGCCTCACCGCCGACGAACAGGCCGGAATGAAGCGACGCATGCTCGACCTCGCCGAGGCGGCATATCTGCTCGCCGACAGCACCAAGTTCGGCGTCAAGGCCGTCGAGTTCTTCGCAAATTGCGACGAGCTCGATGTCGTCATCACCGACAAACCGGTGCCCCAGCCCATCCTCACCGCGCTGACCGGGCTCAAAGTCAGTGTCGAGGTCGCCGAGCACGCCGCCGACCGCGGGCAAGCGGGCGAGTTCGGCGTCGAAGCCAAGCCGGGTTTGACCAGAGTCGGGGTCCAGGCCGATTGATCTCGTGAAAATCTCCCTGTTCATCACCTGCCTGACCGAGCAGTTCTACCCAAGAGCGGCCGTGGCGATCGTCAAGGTGCTCGAACACCTCGGGCACACAGTTGAGTTCCCCCCAGACCAGACCTGTTGCGGGCAGCCCATGTTCAACAACGGGTTCCACGACCAAGCCCGATCTCTCGCCGAGCGAATGATCAGGATTTTCGCGGACGCCCCGTGCGTGGTCACGCCCTCGGGTTCCTGCGCCGCGATGGTCCGCGAGCACTTCTCGCACCTCTGGGCCGAGGGCACGCCCGAGCACCGCGCCACGCGCGAACTGGCCGCCAAGACCTTCGAGTTCGTCGAGTTCCTGACCAAGGTTCAGGGCGCAGATTTCCGCGAACTCGGGGCACATTGGCCGGGAACCGTGACCTACCACCGCTCGTGCCATCTGCGGAGTCTCGGGCTCGCCGACGAGGCAGAAGTACTTCTCAAGCAGATCGACGCTCTCCGGTACACCCCGCTGCCGCGGGCCGAACAGTGCTGCGGGTTCGGCGGCACCTTCGCAATCAACTACCCACAGATCTCCGCGGGAATGGTCGGCGACAAGGTGGCCGCGATTCTTGAGACGGGCGCGAACCACGTGGTCTGTAACGAAGCGGGGTGCGGGATGAACATCGCCGGGGCGTGCCGACGCGCCGCGCCCCGCGTCTCATCCATCACGATCGGCGAGATCATCGCCGAGAGCCTGGGGCTGCTCCCCCGCGGCGGCGGCGTATGAGCGGATCAACCGTGCTCACGCCGAACCTCCCCTTCGACATGTCCCCCCGCGCGGACACGGCCCGGCGCGATATCAAACTCCAGCAGTTCGTGAACAGCGCAACGCAACTCAAGGACCACGGGCGAGTCAGCGCCTGCCGGGCCGCGTTCGGCGACCGCTACGACGAAATCCGCAAGCTCGCCGGCCGGATCAAACAGCACACCCTCGACCACCTCGACTCCTACCTCGATCGTTTCATCGACCGCGCCACCGCCGCCGGAGCTCAGGTTCACTTCGCAACCGACGCCGCGCAAGCCAACTCGATCGTGCTGAACATCGCAAGGTCCGCCCGCGCGAAACTCTGCGTGAAGAGCAAGTCGATGGTCACGGAAGAAACCGGGCTGCTCGCCGCGCTCGAATCCATCGGCGTTCGAACCATCGAGACCGACCTCGGCGAGTTCATCCTCCAGCTCGACCACGACGCGCCGTCGCACATCGTGACGCCGATGATCCACAAGGACCGGACCGCCGTGGCCCGCGCGTTCGTGCGTGAACTGGGCGCGCCGTACACCGAAGACCCCGCCGAACTTACACGCATCGCACGCGACTACATGCGCGAGCAGTTCCGCAAGGCCGACCTCGGTATCAGCGGCGCAAACTTCCTCGTCGCGGACACCGGATCGGTCGTTATCTGCACCAACGAGGGGAACGCCGACCTCGCCGTCGCCAGCCCGCGCGTCCACGTCGCCGTCGTCGGTATCGAAAAAGTTATCCCGTCGCTCGAACACCTCTCCGTCTTCCTCAAACTCCTGGCCCGAAGCGCCACGGCCCAGCCCCTCACCGTCTACAACACGATCGTCACCGGCCCGCGCAAGCCCGACGAGCAAGACGGCCCCGAACAGCTCCACGTCGTGCTCGTTGACAACGGACGAACGGAGATCCTCCGCGAGGAAACACGCGAACTCCTGCGCTGCATCCGCTGCGGCGCGTGCCTCAACGCCTGCCCCGTCTACCGAAAGGTCGGCGGCGGGCACGCCTACGGCGCTGTGTACTCCGGGCCGATCGGCGCCGTCATCACGCCCCTCTTCAAAGGTCTCGAAAACTACCCCGACCTTCCCCAAGCCAGCTCGCTCTGCGGCGCGTGCTTCGAGGCCTGCCCAGTCCACATCGACATCCCGTCCCAACTCATCAGGCTCCGCCGGTTGATGGTCGAGCGCAGGGTGCTGTCCCCGGCCGCACGGATGCTCTACAGGCTCTGGGCGAAATCTCTCGCCAGCCCGTGGTGGTATCGCGCGAGCGCCGCCATCCAGCGGATGGTCCTCAACCAACTCGCCAGCTCTCGCGACCCCGGCGCGCCCGGCGACCCGAGCCCAAGCGGAATGCTCCCGACCGCGTGGTGCGCAGAGATCCCCGGCCCGCTGCGGACCTGGACCCTCGTCCGCGACATGCCCGTCCCAGCGTCGACATCGTTCCGCCGGTGGTGGGAAGAACGCTCGATGCGCACCGACCGCGGAACAGGCACGCCATGAACAATCGGCCTGTGTCAACCAGCGACGGCGGGCATGGACCCGGCACAGGAGACTCCTTCGGGTGCTCGCGGCACGACTTTCTTGAGCGAGTGCGGCGTGCCCTCGGTCGTGATTCTGCGACGACACCGCCCGATCACGCTCCCCAACGCCGCGACCTGCCAGCAACAGAGCCACCGCGCGACCTCGGCGCTGTCAGGCTCGCAGGTCCGTCTGAAGACCGCATCGCGATGTTCGTTGATCGTGCTCGAACAAACGGATTGCGCGTCCTCCGCGTTTCGGACTCCGGCGTCGCCGAAGCGATCAACGATGCTCTCTCAGCGGTCTCTGCCCGCCGAGTGTCCATCAGCGCAGCCAGCCCCCTCCAGAGGAATCTTCAGAACTCGCTGAGCAGGCACGGAATGGCCATCGTGCCGACGGCACTCGGCGGAACGCTCGACGCGCAGTACGACGCCGACGCGGGAATCACCGACTGCGACGCCGCCCTGGCCGAGAGCGGCACCATCGTCCTGCGGACCGACGCCTCGCGCAGCAGGGGAACTTTCGTCGTCCCGCCCGTTCACATCGCGATCCTCAAGGCAAGCCAGATCCTGCCCGACATGCTCGACCTCTGGTCTCGATTTACCTTCCCCGACCACCCGCTGCCAGGGGCCGACCACCCGCACGCCAGCCCGCGCCGCGCCGCCATGCCCACGTCAATCGTCCTGGTCTCGGGCCCGAGCAAAACCGCCGACATCGAGGGCATCCTCATCACCGGTGTCCACGGCCCGCGCGAGGTGCATGTCATGCTCGTGGACGACGCGTGAACGATCGCGGCAGTAATCGCGGTTACGCCGCGTCGGATCTCTCAATGTTGGTGTACCGCACGCAACGCCGTGGTATGCTGCGTTGATGTCGGTTCCCCGAGACAAGCGTGATCTCTGCATTCAAACCGCGCCCTCCTTCAACGTGAAAACCATCCCGCGTGCGCGGGCCACGAACAAGGAGTCGATTGCTGGCGCGAACCACGCCGCGGGCGCGGTACTCACGCCAGGTTTCGTCCTCGCCCTCGGGATCTCGCTTCTACTCCTTGCCGTCGTTGCGGCGGCGGTGCCCACGAGGACCGCACGCTTTGACCAGCCCGATGCCTCCGCATCCTCTCTCGCCATCGCCTTCGAGCCACCTTCTGCAACAAACGCGATCAAACCGCCCAGCGGCCGACCCCCCGTCGCAAACCCGACGCGCGATGCCCAACCTGGACAAAGCGTCGATTTCATCAAGGAGGTACGCCCCATCTTCGCTCGGCGTTGCCTCTCCTGCCACTCAGGCAGCGAGGCGGCCTCGGGCCTCGACCTCGACGATCACGCCAACGTGCTCCGCGGCGGAGATTCTGACGAACCCGCGGTGGTACCCGGCGACTCAAAGACGAGCAGGCTCATCCGCCTGATCACCGGGCAGGAGAAAGGCCTCAGGATGCCGCCCAAGGGCGGGCCCCTCGACGAGGAGCAGATTGCCACACTGACGCGATGGGTAGAGCAAGGCGCACCGTGGGCCGAGTCGCACGAGAACGGCGAGCATTGGCACTGGGCCTACCGATCACCCAAGCGGTCCGCCATTCCGACCGTCAAGGACCCGAGCTGGCCGCGCACCCCCGTCGACTTCTTCGTGCTCGCCAAGCTTGAGCAGGAATCGCTGAAGCCTTCAGCCGATGCGGATCGCGCAACATTGATCCGGCGCTTGAGCCTCGATCTCGTCGGGTTGCCGCCGTCGGTTGAAGAGGTTGAAGCGTTCGAGCAGGACGCCAGCGCCGACGCCTACGAGAAACTGGTCGATCGTCTGCTCGCCTCCCCGCACTACGGCGAACGCTGGGCCCAGGTGTGGCTCGACCTCGCTCGTTACGCTGACACCCACGGCTACGAGAAAGATCAGCGCCGTGTGATGTGGCCGTACCGGGATTGGGTGATCGATGCTTTCAACCGGGACCAGCCGTTCGACCAGTTCACCATCGACCAGCTCGCAGGCGATCTCCTACCCCATTCTTCCGTCGACCAGCTCGTCGCCACCGGGTTCCATCGGAACACGATGGTCAACGAAGAAGGCGGCGTCGACCAGGAGGAGTTCCGCGCCGACGCCATCATCGATCGCGTGAACACCACGGCCTCGGTCTGGCTTGGCTCCACGGTCGGTTGCTGCCAATGCCACGACCACAAGTTCGATCCGCTCACACAGAAGGACTATTACCGCTTCTTCGCGTTCCTGAACCAGGACCAACCCGACGTGCTGCAGGTCGGCCCGAGCGAAGCACGCGAATCCGGCGCGACGCAGCCGGTCCCCCTCCGCGAAAATCGCGCGGCGTTCGACAGGGCCATGAGCAACCTCAAATCCGCGGAAGAAACCCTGAGACTGGAGTCCGAGCGAGCACGCCCGGCACAGGAAGCATGGGAAAGCGGCGCTCTCGCCCAAACCGACGACGCCTGGGTAGTGGCGACCCCGGAATCGGTGTCATCTTCGGACGGCACCGTACTGACCGTTCTGGAAGATGGATCTGTGCTGGCCGGCGGACCCAACCCAGACCGCGCCACCTACCTCCTCGAGTTCGCTCGGCACGCGGAGTTTGGCAAGTCCTCGGGCACCACCGATGCGATCGCGCGCATCCGGCCCGTTCCCGCGTTCGTACCGGCCATTCGCCTCGCCGTGCTCCCCGATCCGCACACGCCCAGCGAACGCGTCGGGCGCTCGGAGAACGGGAACTTTGTTCTCAGTGAACTCGTTGGCGAAATCGTTGCCGCCGACGGCACGTCGCGGCCAATCCGCTTCGTGCAGGCCGCCGCCGACTTCGAGCAGGACCAGTCGTTCGGGCACGACGCCGGTTGGCCCGTCAGCGCCGCGATCGACGGAAGCCTCTCCGGCCAGGGCTGGGCGATCGGCGGTCAAACGCAAACCCCCCACGAGGCAGTGTTCCGTCCCGAGCAACCCCTGAAGTTCGAGGAGAACGAGAAACTCCGACTCAGGCTCGCTCAGAACTACGGAAGCCGCCACACGATCGGGCGACTCAGCATCGCGTTCCCCACTCAAGCAACGACGGAGGTCACGCTCCCCGTGCCAGAACCGGTGCGGGCGGCGATCCGCGTCCCAACCGGAGCGCGGAGCCCGGAACAGCAGGCCCGAATCAGCGACTACTTCGCGAACGCCTCACCATTACTCCGGCCCTTCCGCGATCGCGTGCGCACGCTCAGGAACGAAGTCGAGTCTCTGACGGCCGCAAGCGCCATGATCATGAAATCCCTGCCCTCAGGGCGCGAGACGCACGTCTTTCAGCGCGGCAGCTTTCTCGCGCCCGGCGACCTCGTCGAGGCGGGAGTTCCCGCCGTGCTCGAGCGTGTCGCCGGCGCCGCGAGCACGCCCGACCGCCTTGGTCTGGCGCGGTGGATCGTTGACCCCAGGAACCCTCTCACCGCGCGGGTTCAGGTGAACCGTCTCTGGGCGCGGCTCTTCGGCAAGGGCTTAGTCGAAACCGAGGACGACTTCGGCACGCAGGGCGAACCACCGACGCACCCCGAATTGCTCGATTGGCTCGCCACCGAGTTCATCCGGGACGGTTGGAGCCAGAAATCACTGCTCCGCACAATCGTCACCAGCAGCGTGTACCGGCAGAGCTCGAACGTGTCACCCGAACTGCTCGAGCGAGATCCAAAGAACAGGCTCCTCTCCCGTGCTCCGCGCTACCGCGTTGAAGCGGAGATGGTCCGCGACATCGCCCTCGCGGCCAGCGGGCTCCTTGCGCCCAAGATCGGCGGTCCGAGCGTCTTCCCGCCCCAACCCTCCGGCGTGTGGACCATGATCTACAGCGACGACAAGTGGGAGGAGAGCGTCGGAGAGGACCGCCACCGCCGCGGGCTCTACACCTTCTGGCGACGCACCGCGCCGTACCCCATGTTCACCGGGTTCGATGCGCCCAGCAGAGAAATTACCTGTACACGCCGCTCCCGCACAAACACGCCGCTGCAAGCTCTGAGCACCCTCAACGACCCGCAGTTCATCGAAGCCGCCCAAGCCCTCGCGCGGCGCATGAGAGAAGTGGGGTCTGGCAATCCCGAGGCACGCGTCGTCCGCGGGTTCCGCCTCTGCGTCGGCAGAAAACCCTCGCCCGCCGAAGTTGACCGCCTCGTGCAGCTCTTCCACGAGCAGACCTCCAGCTTCATGCAGGACCGTGCCGCGGCGGAGCAGTTGACGCGCACAACCGACGCCCACGCGCCCGAACTCGCGGCCTGGCAGGTCGTCGCCAACGTCCTGCTCAACCTCGACGAAACGCTCACGAGAAATTGATCGGACCCGCCCATGGACCTCACAGCAAACCCGCAATCTGCACAGCCACACCCGCTCCTCACAACCACGCGCCGCCAGTTCTTCAAGGATTGCGGACTCGGGCTCGGGTCGATGGCGCTCGCCTCCATGCTCACAACAAACGCGCGCGGTTCCCTCCGAGTCACCCCGCCCTCCACGCCCGCGTTCACCGGGCCCGAGTACCTCCGCCCGCGCTCACCCCACTTCCCGCCCAAAGCCAAGAACGTCATCTTCCTCTTCATGAACGGAGCACCCTCGCAGATCGACCTCTTCGACAACAAACCACGCCTCCAGACCGACAACGGCAAGGAATGCCCGGAAGAGTTCTTCAAAGGCGAGCGATTCGCGTTTATCAAGGGTGTCCCGAAGATGCTCGGCTCGCCATACTCCTTCGCACGCCACGGCAAGTGCGGGGCGGAAATCTCCGAGCTGCTCCCGCACATCGCGACCATCGCCGACGACCTCACCATCGTCCGTTCCATGAAGACCGACGCCTTCAACCACGCGCCCGCGGAACTCTTCATGAACACCGGGCTCGCACGCGTCGGCCGCCCGAGCATCGGGTCGTGGCTCACCTACGGGCTGGGCAGCGAGTGCAGCGACCTCCCCGGCTTTGTCGTTCTCCTCTCCGGCGGAGGGCAGCCCAGCGGCGGTTGTTCGTGCTGGAGCAGCGGCTTTCTGCCCTCGGTCTACCAGGGCGTGCAGTTCCGCTCCGCCGGCGAGCCGGTGCTTTTCGTCAACGACCCGCCCGGAGTCTCCAGCGAAACCCGCCGACGCTCGCTCGACGCCATCGCAGACCTCAACCGCGAGCGACTGGGAATCGTCGGCGACCCCGAGATCGCCACGCGCATCGAGTCCTTCGAGATGGCCTACCGCATGCAAAGCAGCGTGCCAGAGCTCTCCTCGCACGCCGGCTCGTCGAACGAGGCGTGCGCTTCGTCCAGCTCTACCACCGCGGCTGGGACAGCCACGGCAGCAGCGTGCAGGACGACATCGTTTCCTCGCTCAAAAAACGCTGCCAGGAAACCGACCAAGCTTGCGCGGCCCTCGTCAAGGACCTCAAGCAACGTGGGATGCTCGACGACACTATCGTCGTTTGGGGCGGCGAGTTCGGGCGGACCCCCATGAACGAAGCCCGCAACGGCTCAAAGTTCCTGGGCCGAGACCACCATCCGCGTGCGTTCACCATGTGGCTCGCCGGCGGCGGTTTCAAGCCCGGTCATACCATCGGTGCGACCGACGAGGTCGGCTACAACATCACCGAAGATCCCGTCCACGTCCACGACCTGCACGCCACCATCCTGCACCAGCTCGGGCTCGATCACACCAAGCTGACCTACCTGTACCAGGGGCGGAACTTCCGCCTGACCGACGTGCATGGCGAGGTCATCACAAAGATGCTTGCCTAGCGAAGACCGCCAAGGAGGCTGCGCCAGCCGACTCAGTTGCGCTCGTCCCGCAAGAAATACGCCACAAACGCGTACTCGTCGGCCTGCACCCGGATCGGAACCCATGTCGTCGAAGTCTCGCTGTAGTCACGCGACCGATACCTCCCCCGGCCGTCCTTCGCACCCCACGTCGTGCCCTGCGACCAGGTGCTCACCGGTTCCTGAACGATCGTGTCGGCCTTACCCAGGTAGCTGCGCGACCACGCGACCCGTGTTGCGCCGATCTTCCTCGCGAACTCAGCAATCTCGCCACGCCCGCTGCGCTCGGGTTCCAGCGCTCGTGTGGTTCTGAAGCTCGATCGACCGAGCACCTGAATCGACGCCGGATCGTCCGATACCTGCAGCCCCCGGAGCATCGTTGCTTTCACCTCGCCCTTGGCCACTTCGGACCAATCCTCGGGGTGAACATCGCTCGCGGACGACTTCGCTTCAATCTCCTTCAGCGCGTTCTGCACACGCTCCCACGCCACGTTCCGCACCTGCACGGGCGCCTCGGGAGAAAGCGGAGCCGCCTGATCCCCAACATAATTGCCCTCCCACGCAGAACTTGCCCCGCACCCCGGAAGCGATGCGAACGCGACCAGGCACAAGGCGAGCACGGTGAGCGACCGGCGAACAGTCATACGGACTCCTTGACGCACACCCCATCCCCAGCGACGGCCGAGCCTCCCAAGCGCACACCTACTTCTGGAGCTCGTTCACAAACTTCTCCGACTCCGCGATCGACGCTTCCATCTCTTGGATCAGCGTGCCGATATCGCGTTGCAGGTCGGTGACCGTTCCCTTCATCGCTGATATCGCCTGCGCGTTCAGGTTCGACTTCATGAACCGCACGTTATCCCGGAACTTCACCAGCACCGGTTCCATCGTGCCTTCCGCCCGCCTCATCGCCGCGAGCATGTCGTCGTATTTCACCCGCGTATCGCGCAGCAACTGCTCGCTCTTGGCTTTGAGCGACGCGTCGCTGTACGCCTGGTTCTCGGTCTCCCACTCGCTGAAAAGATCCTTGCCCACCGATTCGACCGACTTCACCCGATCGTGCACCGCCGAAGCCTTGCTCTCGCTCTTCTCAAGGTCCGACTTCGCCTTTTCATACGCCTTCTTCAGGTCCGAATTGGGCGAGTTCACCATCGTGCTGAACCGCTCCAACGCCGTTTGGAATTGCTGCTTGGCCTCGGTCTGATCGGCCTTGGCGTCTTTCACACGCGTCGCGAGGATGTCGCGCTTCTCCTTGCCGAAAACCTCCATCGTCTTGTAGTACGCCGTCGAGCACCCACCCGCCTGCATCATCACGCCAGCGCCCAGCACCAACGCAACGGCCGATGTTGCGGCGATGGATCGAACCGTCCCAATCGAAGTGATTCGTGCGCCCAGCTTCATCGTGCAGCTCCCCAGGGCGGACCATCCCGCCAAAGCAACTGTAAGGCAGCTCCCCGCGGATTCCACACCGGCCCGCACGAGCCATCAACGCGCGTCCGATCCGTCAGCGTATGTTTGACCTTCCGCCCAACCGCCGATACGAGAGGCAACCCGTGCGCCTGGTGTCCGATGTCATCTCCTCGTTCTCGCCCCGCTCCATGCCGCCCCTCAGCAGGCGCAGCTACGCCATCGAAGCGCTGACCACCGTGTTCTTTGCGATCGCCCTCGCCGTGATCGAAGGCGGGGTCATCAGCGTCTTCACCAAGCAGGCCTACTCAGACGTTGTGCCTCAGGGCTTCCTCAACCTCGCCGTAGCGCTCATCGGCGTGTCCGCAGAGATCGCAAACCTCTTGAGTTTCATCTGGTCGGCCTTCAGCGTGGGACGCGCCAAGGTCCCGCTCATCAACGCCCTCCAGGCCGCCGTCGTCGGGCTCGTGGCCCTCATCGCCCTCGTTCCCAGATCCTCCCCAGGGCTCGCCATCCTCCTATTCGTCGTGCTCGCGGCCCGCTTCTGCTGGTCCGGCGTCATCACGATCCGTCCCACCATCTGGCGCGCCAACTACCCTCCCCGTGTCCGCGCTCGCATCGTCGGCAAGTTTTCCACGCTCCAACAACTGATGATCGCCGTCGTCGGAATTACCCTCGGAGCGACGCTGGATCGCTGGGCGGACGGCGCTGGCACTCTCACCACCACCGCCGCCGGGCTCGGCGCTCTCGGAGTCTGGGCCACCAGCAAGCAGCGCGTCCGCCGCGGGCCCGCCGCCGTCCGCGCCGAGATCCGCGCCGGGATCATGATGCCCTGGCAGGGCCCGGGCGTGGTCTGGAAGATCCTTCGCCGTGACGCCCGCTACGCACAATTCATGATCGCCATGTTCGTCCTGGGCTTCGGAAACCTCATGGTCACCCCCATCCTCGTGATCATCCTCAAAGAGCAGTTCGCAAAGGGCTACCTCGGTGGAATCCTTGTCACCACGGGCATCCCCAGTCTCGTCATGCCTATCGCTATCCCGCTCTGGGCACGCCTGCTCGATCGCGCCCACGTCGTTCGCTTTCGAAGTATCCACGGCTGGGTCTTCGTCGCCGCCGCGATCTCTTTCGGACTCGGAGTCCTTACGCACCGCATCGAACTGATCTACCTCGGATCGGTGATCCAGGGCGTCGCCATCGGCGGCGGCTCGCTCGCGTGGAATCTTGGGCACGTCGATTTCGCGCCCCCCTCTGAGGTTTCCCACTACATGGCCACCCACGTCACGCTCAACGGACTGCGCGGGCTCATCGCGCCCATCTTCGCGGTCACGCTCTACCAAGCCCTCGCATCGCTCGGCCTCACGCACGCCGCCGCCGCCGCCGCCGTCCTCGCCACCAGCACCGCGTTCTGCGTCGTTGGCACCGCGGGATTCGTCGCCATGCGCTTGTCCATGGGCGCGTCCGCGGCCCGCCCTTCCCGCGGATAATCTCCCGTCTTCTCCTTCCCACCAAAAACAGCCGCCCTCTTGGTTTTCGAGAGCCAAGAACGCATACCGTTGCCGCGGGGAGCGCGAGCCACTCCGCGGAGTCGCGGATCGGATCGCCAATGACGGCGACGACCGCGCACTCCCGACGACACACGCCCCAGGCAAGGAGGATCTTCAATGGCATTCGGTTTCAAGAAAACTTCAGCAAAGCCCGGAACAACCGCCCTCGCGTCCAAAGCCAGCGCCAACCCCCAGCCCGCCACCGCTCCCGCCCCCAGAGTGCCGACCATCGAACTGCACCCACCCGAATCACTCAAGAAATCGCCCGTGTTCCCCAGCGCGGCCGTCGTCGCCAACATCACCCCGGAGCAGATCCGAGCCAGGGCCTACGAAATCTTCGTGGCACGCGGGAATCGCCCCGGCGACTCCCTCAGCGATTGGTGCCAGGCAGAGCGCGAGCTGCGTTCGGCTCCCGCGGGTTCGATCGCCGCGGCCACGCCCTCACGCTAGCAACGCCCAGCACCCTGCTTCACCGACGGATCTCGTCCGCGAGCTCCTCCAGCAGTTCCGCGCACGCCACGTCCACCATCGCGAACACTCGCTCGAACCCGTCCTGACCGCCGTAGTACGGGTCGGGAACATCGGCGTGCTCGGCCCCCTCGCGCGCCCCCTTCAGCGCCCGAAGCAAACGGATCGGCCGACGCGCAAGCCCGTGGGTTTCGCCCGCCGCCTCGATCTCCCGAACGTTCGACCGGTCCATCGCGATGATGTGCTGAAACCGAACAAAGTCCCGCGGCGGATCGAGCTGACGCGCGCGATGATCCAGCGGGATCGATCGGAGCGCCGCCACCGCCACCGACCGCGGGTCCGGCGACGCCCCCACGTGCCACCCACCCGTACCGCACGAGTCGATGTCCAACCGATCCAAGACCCCGAGCTTCCGGGCCCGCGCCCGAAAAACCCCCTCGGCCAGCGGCGACCGACAGATGTTCCCCAGGCACACGAACAACACGCCCACGCGCCCATCCTGCCCCGAATCCCACTCAGCCATGCTCCCCGCCTCTCCCTTGACCGCTCTTCGCTCCTTCGCCGGTTCCCACCACGAGCCCGACTCGCCATCAACCGTCAACCCCGAGGCGCGGTCAGCCCCTCACGCCCGCGAGCAACGCCGAATCCCACGACCGATCGAGCTCCCGCAGCCTTCTCTCTCGCTCCCCCGAGCCCTCGCAACGATCCCTCAACTCAGCGCCCAACGCGCGGACCCGCGGCAACCCCTGCTCAAAGAGCACCAGCAGCGCGCGAGCCATATCCGCTGGGCGAAAACTCGGGGCCATGCACAGCTCCGTCGCAAGCGCTGAGATCGAACCCTCCGCACGCTCCAGGCCCCGCCCCAGAGCCCCCGATCCTCTCGGCACGATCACCGGCACGCCCGCCGAGTGCCCAAGGAGCACCAGCCCGCGCTCCCGCGATGCCCGGCCCTCCGCATCGACCTCACTCGCAGACCGATCCAATTCCCATGCCCGGGGCGGGTGCAGAAACACCGCGTCGCACGCCGGGAGCAACGACCACGCCGGGCTCGCCGAAATGCAGGTGCGCACCCGCACCAGGGTCTCACGATGGAAACGCTTCCCACGCGAAATGGACCTCGCGCCCGCAGGGATGAACCCCACCGAGTGCAACCCGCAGATCTCCAGCAGCCCCGTCGCGTACTGGAGCCGGTGGGCGTCCGCATCTCCCGGGGATTCACACACGATCCCCACGATCGGCGTCCCGCTCGGCGCGTCGATCAACGATCGAATCGCCTCCCGCGTACCGGAAGCCGCCCTCGGAAACGGAAGATCGAGCGGCGGGCCCAACACCAGCGCTCCCCGCGGCGCGACACGCCTCGCAAGCCCGACCAGCGATTCATTCCAGCACTGAACCACGTCGGGCATCGACCGTGCGGACAAGAGTTGTTTCAGCCCGCGCATCGCAAGCCGGGGCTCTCCCAGCGGCGGTGTGATCCGGTCCGCTCCCCGCAGCCCGAGCCGATCCGCCCGGGACTCTCCCGCCGACGACGCGAAAAGTACGATCGTGTGCTCAAAGTTGGTCGCACGCTCCGCCGCCGCGACACACCCCAGCACCGCCGAGTCCGTCGCGTCATCGCGGCCAAACCCCGCGCAGGCCCCGGACCCGTCGGGCGCTCGAACAAGATGGAGGACACGCACCATGGGAATCGGTCGAGTGTAGCCACCGCCCTTGGGCGCACGCTCGTCGGCGGGCTCCACCGACGCACGCTACTCCAGCGTTCGCGAGGGCTGCGACGGAGCCGCCTGGGCCTCGTGGTCAAAGAAGAGCTGCGCCAACGCCAGCCCCGCCGACTCGGCCGCCTCGTTCTCGCCCTGCATCAACTCAGATTGGTTCTTCGGCGCAAACCCCTGCCTGAGCGGCAGGTTCAGCTTCAGCACGTACCCGTCCTTGTCCTCGGGCCACAGCCGCACTTCCTTCACCGCGTCGAGCACCTTCACACGCATCCGGATCGCGGGCGAAAACGATTGCCCGTCCGTCGAGAGCACGAACTCGTCCACCGTCGCGTAGATGATCACGTCCGCCTCCACGGCCTTGGCGATCTCCGTGATCTTCATCGGCTCGGTCGCCTTGTCGCGTGCCGTCACCGCGAGCGCGGCCTTGGCGTCGATCATCGCCTCAACCGCCCGCGCGTCCAGCAACGCGTTCTGAGCCTTCTCCGCCATCACCTGCCGGAGCTGACGCCGCGGCAGTTGGTTACGCCGGTCGTCGACAAAGACCACCGTCCGCTTCTTCTCGTCCAGCCCGTAGAGCTTCGGAACCTTCTCCGGGCCGTGGACGAGGTAGATCGCAGGGCCCAAAATATTGCACCCCGCGAGCAGTGGCAGACCCGTCAGCGTCAGCCCGCAGATCGCAAAGACGATCCCGGATCCGAAAGGACCGGGGCGGTCCGGGCGACCAGAAAAAAACGCGGTACCGGACCGGACGAGGCGCGATGTCTGCGAAATTTCAAGCATGGCGAAATGGCTCGGCAAAGACTCTTCGGGGTGGAACAGCGACCGCCATCGTACCGTCTTTGCACCGGGCGCGCGATGCGGCCCGCCCACAACGACTGCCCGCACGCACCGACTAGTAGTCCGGGTGGCCAGGCTCCTCGTGCGTGTAGAAAAGCCACGCCGCCCGGTCGGTGAACCGCTTATTCAACGCCGCCATGACCAGGTCTCCAGGTGTATTCCAGCGGCCCCGTCCCCTGCTTGTCCGGGAACTTCACCGAAACAATCTTCTCAAACACATAGTTCTCCGGCACCAGCCCGTCCGACTCGATCACCCCAACCGTCCCGATCGCCGCGTTCCACAAATACTGGTTCCCGGGGTCGTGCAAGCGGAACTCCTGCAACTCCACCACGACCAGCCGATCCACCAAGCTCGCGGGCCAGCTCGATCCGAGGTCGCACCGACCAGCGGGGGTTGTTGTACAAAAACGCCATCATGTCCGCGCTCTCGACAAACCCCTTGGCACCCCCAAACTCGTGCAGCCGGTCCGTGATTTTCGCCGTCAACAACTGCACCACCCCCGGGTAGCTCGCGTCGATGCTCCGATCCGCCACCACGATCACCGCGAAGCTCTTGCCATTGAGACCCGAGTACCCCGCCGGGACCGAGTGCGTGCTCTCGCGCTTGTAGCTCTCCGCCATGCCCCCGATAAGCGCGCCAAGTTGGCACCCGCCCATCCATACCGAGAGGCAAAGCGCAACCGTGCCCCGCAACGCCGCCCGAAAGACCCGAGGCGGAAATGTTCTCATGGCGCTCGTGTGCATGTGGTTTTCGCTGAAGCTTGAGTGGGGCTTCCAGCCTGGAACTGGGCAAAAGGTCTCAAACCAACTCGCGAGAGATTCCAACCTCACGCGCCGGGCGTCGGCCCGCCCGCGCCCCCCGAACCCCCAAAACTCTAGGGCCACACCGACAACTTATACGCCCACGCCGCCCCTCCGGCTCCCGCCACCGCCCACAATACCCGAGGGCGGGCCAAATTGCCACACACCTCGCCCACGCGCGAGCCCGTCAGGAAGACGTACAGCCCGATCCAGAACGCCACCGCCGTCCCCACGCTCAGCACCGCCCCCATCGGCTGGGTGACAAACGCCGCGACAAGGTTCCCGTGGGCCGCGTGCGCAAACGCCGTGGTCATCCCGCACGTCGGGCACGGTTTCCCCATCGTCATCATCCAGCCGCAATTGGGAAGCCCCAGTTGCATGTGCGTCCCCGCGCCCAGCGGGGAAGGCGTCAATCGAGCCGCAACCACCAGCAGCGAAAGACAGCACGCCGCCGTGAACGCCGCAACCGCGCGGGTCAACCCCACTCGCCGCGTCGCAAGCCCAGAATTGGAAAGCCCGACTGATTGCGTCACGGAGTCATGGTAGTGCCGCCCGCCTTGGAGCGATCACCCCGGAACTCCCGCTCAGGCGCTCAGCCGCCCTCGGTCGTCGCCCTCGCCGGGCCGATCAACCACCGTCACCGACGCGCCCACGCCAGGAGCCGCGGACTCGCTCTGCGCCTGCGCCAGACCGCGAAGCTGCTCGCCCCGTCGGTACAGTTCCCGGACGCCCCTCAGACGCGCGAACGCCTCGGGGACGAGCAGGCTCCTCAGCCCGACCGTACACGACCCGAGAGGACAAACGCCCGATCCGTCAAGCTGGCTCCGCGCCCCCTCACGCACCGCGCTCGCGATCGGGTTGGCCGCGAGCAACTCTTCAACCGCGCCGTCGAACTGCCTCGCTAGAACCGGCAGCCGCCGCTCCAGGATCTTCGTCGGGGCCGTAACCAGAAAGCGATCGTCCCCCAGATGCCCCACAAACACGTCCGTGTCGGTGCGCACGAGAAGCTGCTGGATCATCCCGGTGAGACGCTTGAGAAGCAGGTCCCCCAGGTCGTACCCGAACGCCCCGTTGTAGTCCTTGAAGTTCCGAATATCGATGAACGCCGCGTCAAACGCCCGCGCCGTCACCACGCCAGGCGTCGCCGGCCCGCGGTCCTCACGCTCAAACAACTCGCTCAGATGCTCGTCGGACCGCACCCTCCCCGGTAACCCCGTGATCGGAGCCGAACGCCCCGTCGCCTGATTCGTCAGCGTCGTCGCGGCGTGCAACATGTCGCGCACGCCCACCATGCCCGTGATCGTTCCCTTGTCGCTCAGGATCAACGGCTGAGAAATGTTCCGATCATCCCGGCACAGCGCGATATCCAGCGCCTCCGCGATCGTCGTCTCCGGCGTCGCCGTGGTGGGGTCGTTGGTCACCAGAAACCCGATCGGCTGCGCCGACCGAACATCCCCCGCCGCACGCAGCACCTGCTCGCGATCGCACCAGCCCACGTACCGCTTGCCGTCCAGCACCGCCAGCCCCGGAGTCCCCAACTGACGCAGCAGAAAACTCGCGGCATCCCGAACGATGGTCTGTGCCGAAACCGTCTCCACCGTGCGCGCAAACCGAGTGATCCGCAAGTGCTCCGGGTCGCGCAGCCGCGTCCCCGCCGCTTCCTCCCAGCGCACCCGCAACCACTTCTTCAACTCCGGCGCAAGAACCTGATCACGCGACCCAGGCCGCCCCAGGAAGTACCCCTGCGCGAACGGGATTCCGATCTCGATCAGCGTGGCAAGCTCGGCCTCACGCTCGATCCCCTCCGCCACCAAACGCACCCCGCTCAGCCGCGCAAAGTGCATGAAGAACCGAAGCAGGTTCTGCCGCGCACGGTCCTGGTCGATCCGGTCCACCATCGCCCGGTCCAGCTTGAGCCAGTTGGGACGCAACGCCAAAATCCGGTTCAGCCCGCTCGTGCCCGCGCCCACGTCGTCGATCGCGATCTGAAAGCCGAAATCCTTCACCAGCCGAACTTGCTGCTCGAGCCCCTCGATGTACTGCTGCTCGGAACGCTCGGTGATCTCCAGAACGATCCGGCTCGGCGTCAAACTCGGCACACGCTTCACGGCCTTGAGGATCGTGTGCGCAAACCGAGCGTCCGCGAACACCTGCGGGCTGGAGTTGATGAACAGCATCACACCCGTCGGCCAATCCGCCGCCGCCTGAAGCCCCGCCTTGCGCGTGATCTCTTCCAGACCCCACAGCAATTCATTCGACTCCGCCCAATCAAACAGCTCGCCCGCGTTGGCAAACCCGCTGGACGCCGCCGGGCGGCTCAGCGTCTCAAAACCCGCGATCTCGCCCTGCGCAAGATCGACAATCGGCTGAAACGCTGGCTGGATAAGCTCCGGCGTGATGCGGGCCGAGAGCCCGCCGTCGTGCTGAGGTGTCTTCGGTTGGGGCATGAGATCTCCGCGCGCAAGCCAATCTGGATCGCCCTTCCAAAGAAGGCACGGCGGCGACCAACGATGATCCAACTCAAGGGTTGGTTCATGGCCCGCTCGCGAGATTCCCATCGGTGTTGTCAAGGCGAAACTTGCGCAACAGCCCCGGGAACACCGGGGGCCGCGACGCCTAGGCCGGGGGAACCGGCTGTGATGGTCCCAGTTTGATTCGAGCACCGCTACTCGGACGCAACCAAGCCGAAATCGCCCCTGTTTCGAGACGAAGCCTCCCCAGACGAAAACGGGAGGCTCCAACAACAAGAGTCTCACGCCAAAGCCGAGAGGGGCGGTGGCTACCCGCGTGTACACGCGGATACCCATCACGCTCGCCGTGTTGCTGCCCACCCATCCCACGGCCTGCGAACACTGTGCCGTGGAGCTGGCGGCTACGACGCCCGTTTGCGGATGCTGTCGGGATGCTTAGCCATGCTGAGCGCGGTGTCGTAGGTGATCTCGCCGCGCTGGTACACGTCCAGCAGGACCGAGTCCAGCGTGAACATCCCATGGCGCCGCCCGGACTGCATCTCGCTGTAGAGCTGGTGGGGCGTGTTCTCGCGGATGTGGTTGCGGACGGCCTGGGTTCCGATCAGGGCCTCGCAGCAGAGAATGAGCCCCTTGGACGACGCCCTCGGAAGCAGAGTCTGGGCCAAGACACCCTGGAGCGAGTTGGCGAGCATGAATCGAATCTCACCCTGTTGCCCCTCCGGGAACGCCGACACGAGGCGCTGGACCACGTCCACCGCGCCGGGAGTGTGCAAGGTGGCGATGACGAGGTGCCCGGTCTCCGCCGCCTGGAGCGCGGTGTAGATCGTCTCCCGGTCGCGCATCTCGCCGATGGCGATGACATCAGGGTCCTGACGCAGCACGTGCCGGAGGGCGCTCGTGAAGTCACGCACGTCCGAAAGAACCTCCTGTTGAACCACGATCGATCGCTTGAACGAGTGGACGAACTCGACCGGGTCCTCGATCGTGACGATCTTGCACGCGCGCTCCGCGTTGATCAGGTCGATCATGTAGTGCAGCGTGGTCGTTTTGCCGACGCCCGTCGGCCCGGTCAGAATCACCAGGCCGTTGGGCTTGCGGGCGAGATCGTCCACGATCGCGGGGAGGTTGAGCTCCTGCCGCGTTCTGACGGCCGGCTCGCTCATGCGAACGCAAATCTCGGAGAGCCCGTTCCGACGGTACACGGTGAGGCGGGCTCGTCCGATGTCCGGGTAGGTGACCGAAAGACACAGCTGCCACTCGCTCGTCAGACGCTCACGCTGTTCAACGCTCAGCGCGTCGCTCAGCATCCCATCGATATCCTCCTTGGTGACGGGCTTGCCGCGGCTCGCAACAATCTCCCCTCCCAGCCGGAACATCGGGGGCAGCCCGAGCAAGATGTGCGCATCGCTCGCCCCGTGCTCCTTCGCGCTGACCAGAACGCTCCTCAGTTTCATAAACGCAGCATTCCTTTCACGCGACGCCAGACCCGTCCGCCCGTTGAATCATTGAGCAGGTGATCGAACGCACCCTTGGCCGGGTTGTCGCACGGCGCCAGCTCCGTCGAGCGCGAATAGCTGACCATCGCCCGCTCCGACCACCCGATCGCTTCCTCGCATTGGCCGACCACGAACCAGCAGTACGCGTGGTCCGGGCGCACGCCCGCCGCGGACTGCGCGAACTCAAGGGCGGACGCATACACGCGATGGAACAGGTAGATCCGCGCGACGACCACCCGGTCAAACCAATCCGCGTTCGGTTCGGCCATGGCCTTATCGAAGCAGTCGCGCGCTCGGTCGGCACGCTCTTCAATCATGACCTCGCCTCGCGCTTCCCAGCGAGCCGCGGACGATCCGGGGCTCTGGAGCGACGCGTCACTGCACGCGATCGCGGCCCGGCGATCGCGCATGCGCAGGCACGCGGTGCTCTTGGCCGCGAGCAGTTCGCCGTTGTTCTTGAAGAGTTCCAGAGCCTTATCGCTCCAGAGGCGTGCTTCGGAGTATTCGCCCAGTTCCACCAGCATCCGCACCTGCCCTACCCACGCCGGGATCAACGCCCGATTCGTACCCAGAGCGCGCGTGAAGTGCTTGAGAGCGTGCTCGAAACGACCGCACCGCCAGTGCTGCGATGCGTCGTTCAACTCGTGATCCGCCGTCCGCACCGGCGTGCCGAGGCTCTGGGGCGTGAGGGCCGCCTGATTGACGCCGGTCGCAGCGCTCTGGCCGCTCTGAGGGGGCGTGAACTCCAGCCTGTGAAATCGACCGCTCATGGCGTTACGACCCCTCCAACAACGACATGCGGGACCAGGGCCTGATCCGACCCACCACCCGACCCACGATCCGCGACCCCGGGACCCGGGAGACCCCGGCCATCATGCCGCCCACGTTGGGCACGTTCCCGTGCTCGAACCAGCGGAGGAGTGAAGGAACGACGATGTACTCATCGGGTCCAGCCTTGACGGAGAAGTTCGGCGAAATGAGCCTCTCTCCCAGCACCGCCGTCGCCGGGAGCGCCCGACCGTTCACGGAGATCACCCCTTGCCTTACCTCCACGAGGTCGCCGGGCAATCCCACGATACGGTCGATCCCCGCGCCCTGTTTCACGACCACCGCGGGAAGCGAGAACCCGTCGATGCGGTAGCTCACGATCTCGCCGCGATGAAACTCCCGAGGCCTGGTCCACGCTCCGGTCGAGATCAGGACGTCCCCGTCCTTCACGATCGCCGACGGCCGGATGTCCGCGATCGGTGTGACAACTCCCAGCAATTCTGTAAACAGGAGCGCAGGACGGTAGATCACTCCGACGAGCACGCACCAGGTCCCGATACCGACCACGAGTCGCGCAAGCACCGATGATCGCGTCATCGTCGGGGCGAGCAGAAGCCCGATCCCAAAGCAATGGACGCCGATCGCGCCGAACCCAAAGAAGTATCCCAGCCCGCTCCCCACAAACAGCCCCGCGAGAAGCACGCAGATCGCCCAGCAAACCATGAGCGTGCGCCCCAGAAGCCGTTGGCCGCAACGCGACTGTCCCATCCCCGGGATGATGGACCAGAGCAACACGCTCAAAGGGAGCTGAACGGGCACGATGAACCCAGTCAGACGTGACGCGGAGCCCACCACCGAGCGCACGCACTCTCCAAATCCCACGCGGACCCGGAACGCTACCCGGCTCGACGAACGTACCAACGCGACTCCGCTGGCACGCGGCGGCGCAATCTCGACCCCGCTCAGGTCGAGCCTGCTCTGGCATCGCACGCATACCGGAAGACCCGGGGAGTTCTGAAATGTGCAGTTCGGACACTCCATGCGCGGCCCTCAATGGCGATCTCATTCAGACGGAGAGAGCGGGATTCACAGCGCCCACCCAACGCGCACGCCCTACCCAGTCGTTCGACCGCGGAGGCTGTCGTTCATCCGCACACTCCCACCGGGACCGTAGAACTCGGGGGTCTTTTCCCGGCTCTCCTCGCGTCCGACAATGTCGCGCAGCATATCGGTGAGCTTCATGCACTCCTCGCCCGAAGCGCCGGAGACCTTCACCTTGACCTTGCCGTCACTGCCGATGGCGATCTGAAACTCTGGCGTTGACACGGGGTCCTCCTCTGCCTTCACCGGCCCGAACGGACTTTGATCTGGATGGATTGATCGCTCTGCACGCTCTCCTCGGCAATGCTGTACCCCCGGCTCTTGAGCTCGGTCACGAGCTTGTGGTACGCGAACTGCTGGACGACCCGACCCGCGACCTCCTGCCCAGCCTTCTTCAGCACGCTCTTGGAGTGCCCCGCACCACTCGCGCACACGCTCACCCTGCCACGGTCGTCCACCCCGAACTCGATCGTGATCCCGTCGCGGACGATACGGATCTTCTCGCCGCGTTCGAGCGTTTCGGCCATGACCTCGCTGTTGGGAACCTCGGTCTCGACGCGGTCAAACCCCTTCCCGCTCGGGACATCGCAGGAGAGACCGACGACGGTGAAACCCATCGCGCTGGCCGCGCCGGCGATCGCGCCGGCGATGACCGGCCAAGACGCGACCACGATCGGTGTGAGAACGCACACGCTGCTCATCAGAACCTCCACCCCCGCAACGATCCCTCGTACCAATCACAAGGCCATGACGCACCGGACCAGACTCGGGAGACTTACCCGATCAAACCTCCAGCTTCCGCCGCGGCGCGGGCGTCGCCGCGGCCTCCGACCTTGACGCGAACCGAGCACGCCCCTCGGCCCACGAACGGAGCGACGAAATCCGCTCGCTCATCGTCCGCGAGAGCGGGACCGTTTCACGAACGCTTCTCAGCACGTCGCCGGTCACCAGGTCGCGCCCAGCATAGAAAGCGTCGTACAGAGCGCTCACGATCGCCTGCTCGATCTCGGCACCGCTAAACCCGTCGGCCGCGGACGCCATCACGTCCAGGTCAAACTTCGAGGGGTCACGCTTGCGATTGGTGACGTGGATCTTGAAAATCTCACGACGCTCCGCCGGCGTCGGCAGATCGACGAAGAAGATCTCATCCAGCCGCCCCTTCCTCAGGAGTTCCGGCGGGAGCTGTGAAATGTCGTTGGCGGTGGCCAGCACAAAGACCGGGCGTTGCTTCTCGCTCAGCCAGGTCAGGAACGTGCTCATGACCCGGGCGGTCGTACCACCGTCGGTGCCGCCCGAACTCTGGCTCCCCGCGAACGCCTTGTCGATCTCATCGACCCACAGCACCGCCGGTGAAACCCCTTCGGCCACCGCGATCGCGCGCCGCATGTTCTCTTCGGACGACCCGATCAGGCTCGAAAACATCCGCCCCATATCAAAGCGCAGGAGCGGCATCTTCCATTCCCGGGCGACCGCCTTTGCGCACAAGCTCTTCCCGCAACCCTGAACGCCGATGAGCAGAACGCCCTTGGGCTCGGGGAGTCCGAAGGCACGCGCTTTCTCGGTCAGCGCGAGAGAGCGGCGCGTCAACCAGTCCTTGAGCTCGTCCATGCCGCCAACGGACCCGAGGTCCGCGTTGGAGTCGTAGTACTCCAGCAGCCCGCTCTTGCGGACGATCTGCTGCTTCTCCGCGAACACGGTCGAGACGTCGTCGGCCGTCAGGCTGCCGTCGTTCACGAGCGTCTTGGCGAAGACGTTCTCCGCCTCTTGCAGCGTCAGCCCGCTCGCCGCCCGCACCAACGACTCGCGCCCCTTGGCGTCGATCGCCATGGTGACGCCGGAGTGGTCGGCGACCTCGTCACAGATCCGCCGCAGCAGGCCGTCAATCTCTTCGGGACCGGGGAGTGGATAGTCATAGACCGTGACGTCCTTCTCAAGCTCGGGTGCCAGCTCCAGCGACGGTGCGCAGATTACCAGCGTCTTGTAGCTGTCGCTCAGCGCCCGCGCGACCTCACGAAGCTTGCGGATCGACGCAAGATTGCCCTGGGCCGAGGAGCGGAGGAACGCGTGGAAATCGTGGAAAAGGTAGATCGCGGGCTCTTTGTGCTCGAGCACCGTGCTCATCGCCTCGATCGGGTCCGAGAGCCCCCGTGGCGATGGGGGCGAGCCGCCAGCGCCGATACGCCGCATCCCCGTCGTGACCGACCAGGTGTAGAGCTGCTTGCCACGCCGCGTTGCGATGCGCTGCAGGTGCTGCTCGACGCGCGCTTCTTCCCAGCTCACGATGTAAATCACAGGATACCTGGCCCGGATGAGGATCTCGAGCTCGTCGGTCGGAGCGGGCTCCGCGACGTGGAGTTTCCCGTTCAATGGGCCGGGTGTGGCGTTCATGACGTGCTATCTCCCCGAGACAGTCCGCGAAAGTGTGATGCCGCAAGCGACCTTCGTGCCATCTCGGGATGACGCGGGTCGAGCGAGCACGCGACGGGCACGAGCCCCTCGGTGATATCGTGGAAATGCACTCGGCCGTCGGGGCCGATGCGGATCGTGACGACCAGACGCTCGCCCTCCGCGTCGCTGCCGTCGGGAACATGCGATGAGATTGGATCTGCGTGTTTCATGCCGCGTCCGTGCTGAACCCGTGCCGCGTCGCAAGCGACCGGGCGTGTTCGATCTCTTCGGGCTGGAGACATCTGTTCATCGGCCCCCCGCCCCCGCACGCACGCCACGCGGGGACATAGCCCGTCATCAAGCTCACCTTTGCGCCGGGAAGCTGCGCCGCGAGCCAACGCGCGACCGGCTCCAGGCAGCACACCCCGTGCCCGGGCATCACAAGGTGGCGTACGAAGAGATCGGCCCGGCCATGTACCAGAAGAAGATTCCGGGTGACGACCTCCACATAGCGATGGACGCTTGCAAGATTCTGGGCACAGTCGTCGTTACCAAACTTAAAATCGGCGATGTACGCGGTCACCACCCCGTCGAGCAGCGCGAGAACCTCCGGGGTCATGTACATGTTCGAGTTCAGGACAAGAGGCAGCGGTACTTCCGCCGCCGCGGCGATCTCCAGAAGCGTGTGAAGGTGCAGGCTCGGCTCGCCCCCCAGCAGATTGATGGTCCGGGCCCCGCGTTCGACGATCCGCGCAAAGTCCCGCGATGACTCCCCGGGGATGACAGGAACACCACCGTGAGGATCGAAGCAGCGCGGGGCTTGGACGCAGAACCGGCATCGAAAGTTGCAGCCGCCCAGATAGACCATGTAGCTCGGCAGAAGCTCTGTCTCCTCCGCAAAGCTGATATGCCGCTTGAAACAGCGTGTGTCCACCCCCAGCCCGCAGGGGGCCCGCTCGCCGGCGATCCGATCGGCGCGGCAGCGGATCTCGCACATCGTGCACGCGGGGAGCATCTCTCGCGCCCGCCGCGCTCGGCGGAGCAATTCGTGGCGGTCTACGGCGATGTTCGCGGTGACGCTCAACACTGGACCTTACCGCCAAACTTGTGCAGCGGTTGCAACGCAAACTACTATGAAACGCCGCGTAAAGCGTCGCCGGGGTTCCCCCGGCGGTAACCGCGAGGCCCAACGCATCACCTTCCGCTCAGCCCGCGTCCCCGAAAACAGACGAGAATCCGTGACGGCTTATCAGTCTGTTTCCACGCCGCGGAGTTCTCTCCCCGGAGAATCTCGACATGAATCCGCCGCCCGGAGGGTCCCCGCGTCAATCGCCCCGATCCGACGCCCTCAGAAGGGCGAAAACCGGGGGGATTCCGAGGCGATCCGCCCCACAAACGAAAAACGGGAGACCCTCACCAAGAGAGTCTCCCGCGTAAGCGGAGAGGGGGAGATTCGAACTCCCGATACGGTTACCCGTATACAGCATTTCCAGTGCTGCTCCTTCAGCCTCTCGGACACCTCTCCGTTCCAAGGGAGCAGAGTTTAGACGCTCGGACGATCCGTTTCTGGACTCGTCGCCGATGTTGTGGCACCCCGGGCGACCTTCTGGTCATGCCTCGCCCCAATCGCTGTCGCCGCAGCGGCATCAATCGCGCGGTCCGACACGCGATCGGCCTGAGA
Source organism: Phycisphaerales bacterium (assembly GCA_044221955.1). Lineage (GTDB taxonomy): Bacteria > Planctomycetota > Phycisphaerae > Phycisphaerales > UBA1924 > CAZCPB01. Next base: position 35,037 of record JBGAOD010000010.1, read on the forward strand.
AGCGACCGATCCCGGTCGGACCAGCCGTGACCGCGCCCAGGTCATACGCCCCCAAAGTGCCCGACCCCACGAGCGATCGATCGCACGCGGAGCAACCCCATACGCCGCCAGCCCGCCCACCAGCACGTCCGTCGGATAGTGAGCGCTCAACCACACGCGGGCCAGCCCCACGACCGACGCCAGCACCACCGCCAGCGGCCTGATCCGCGGGTACACCCGGCTGAGAAAAACCGCCATGACAACCGCGTATGCCGTGTGGCTCGAAGGCATCGACCAGAGATCCGACGAGATGCCCCCCCAGAACTCCCACGCGTGCCGCACGCCCACGCCTTCCTTCACCGGATACTCGCCCAGCGGGCCCAAAAAGTACAGCGGATCGTTGAACGCCGGACGCGGCCTCGGACGCCCAACCATCATCTTCACAAACAGCACCAGCAGACCCGTCGAGGCCGCAGCGACCGCAAGATCCAACAACCGACCCCGGTTCGACGGATCAAGCAGCCAGATCGCAACCATGATGACCACGAGCGACACGCCCTGACCGAACTGCTGGATCGCCTCCAACTCACGCTTGATATCCCCGCGCGGGGGGTGTTCGACCGCAAACCGCGCGATCGGGCCGTCCAGCGGCAAAAGCAGCGCCGTCCCGATCAGCCCGACCAACAGCGGCACGGTCCACCATCGACGAACCCGATTTCCCAACCAGCGAATCCACGGACCAAACACCGCATACACCACCCCCTGCGCCATGTGCGCCCCGCGCACCGGCCACGCCAGGCTGCGGTTATAGTCGCGGGAGATGTCAAAGTCGGATGGCGACATGCTGGCAAAGGATTCAAACGCGGGCTCGCGCAGGCTCGGTCTGCCACGCCGGTCCGCGGCGTGGACGCGCGGACCCATCGGCGGCCTCGCGCTCGTCATGCTCTGCCTCTCAGTGTATCTCCCCGGACTCTGGTCCCTCCCACCCATTGATCGCGACGAATCCCGCTTCGCCCAGGCCAGCCGCCAGATGTTCGAGTCACGCGATTTCGTGGTCCCCCGCGTGCAGGACCGCCCAAGGCTCAACAAGCCGCCCCTGATCTACTGGTCCCAGTGCGCAGCGTTATCGATTTTCGGCGATGAAGACCGATCCCACGGCGGGATCTGGGTCTACCGCCTCCCCTCCGTGTTCGCCGCCATCGCCACGGTACTCCTGACCTGGCGGTTGGGCCTCGGATTGTTCGACCCGCGTGCCGCTCTACTCGGTGCCAGCTTGCTGGCCGTCTGCCCGATGGTGGTCTGGGACGCCCACCAGGCACGCGCAGACCAACTCCTGCTCGCCACCGTCGTGCTGACGCAGCTCTCCGTCTGGCGCATCTGGCGCGACGCCACGCGTGCCCGTCACCCAGAGAACGCGCGATGGCTCTGGCCGATCGTCTTCTGGACCGGCATCGCGCTCGGCATCATGACCAAGGGACCGATCACCCCCCTCATCGCCCTTCTCACCGCGATCAGCGTCTCCGCGCTGCGCGGGCGATGGGCGTGGATGCTCAGACTTCGCCCAGGAGTGGGGGGCCTGATCGTTGCCGCCATCGTCGCACCCTGGGTATACGCCGTCGGCGATCGCGTCGGCTGGTCGGCCTATCTGTCGATCGTGAGCGACGAGGTTCTAGGCCGCAGCGCCGCCCCAAAGGAAGGACACTGGGGGCCGCCGGGTTACCACGCCATCGCCGCCTTCCTGCTCTTCTGGCCAGGCGCATTACTCACAATCGGCGGGCTGGCGCGGGCGTGGCGAAGGGGCGTGGGACACCTGCGGCGCGGGCCCGCTGCGTCACCCGTGACCCGTCGTCCCTCTGAACTCTTCTGCCTCGCGTGGATCATCCCCACGTGGATCGTCCTCGAAATCGTCGGCACCAAACTCCCGCACTACACGATGCCGCTCTACCCCGCCCTCGCCCTCCTCTCCGCCCGGGCCGCCCTCGCGGCCACCGCGCCGGGCGGATGGCAACGCTTCGGCCTCGGCACCGCGCTCGCCAAGCTCGGCATCACGGCCTGGCTGAGCGTCGGAGTCGCGCTGGTCGCGGCACCGCTCGTGATCGTGCTCGCCTCACGCGACCAGTCCTACCCGGCGTGGAGGCACGACGCGATCATCGTCGCGCTCTGGTCGGTGCCCGCGGCCGCCGCGATCTGCCTTGCGGCACGCGCGATCGATCGACGAAACGTTCTCAAGGCCCAGCTCGCCTCAATCGCCTCCGCGGTCTGGAGCGTCGGTGTGATGCTGCAACTCGCCATGCCTTCCACGCCTCTTCCATGGACCAGCGAGCGCGTAGCCGCCGCGATCAACCAGATCGACCCTCACGGCGCACGCCCCATCGCCAGCGTCAAGTTCCACGAGGACAGCCTCGTCTTCGCCACACGCGGCCGGCTCGCAAAGATCAACATCGGAGACGTTCCCGGCTGGCTGGCTGCAAACCGCACCGGACTCGTTATCCTGCCCGAAGAATTACTCGCGGAATCCGCCGATCTGATCCCGATCGACGCCGACTCCGCCCAGCAACGCCCCGCGATCGTCGGGTACAACTATTCCGTCGGCAAGCGCGTGCGACTCGTTCTGACCGAAGCTCGCGGTGACGCCAGCACGAACCCGCCACCAGAAGGCCCCGGCCATGAATGAACCCCGCGAGCCACCGCCGCAAGAGAGCCTCCGCGGACTGCTCGTCATCGACAAAGACCCCGGCTTCACGTCGATGGACGTCTGCGCCATCCTCCGCCGAAAACTCCGACGCGGCGGTGCGCCCAAACGCGTCAAGGTCGGACACGGCGGCACGCTCGATCCTCTGGCCACGGGAGTGCTCGTCGTCCTGGTCGGCAAAGCCACCCCCCTGTGCAACGTCATCATGGTCGGCCTCAAAGAGTACCTCGCGCAGATCGACCTCTCCCGCGTCTCCACCAGCGACGACCTCGGCGGCGCAATCACCGACCTGCCCGCCGCGATCCCACCCACACCCGAGGCCCTCCAACAGGCGCTCCAAGCCTTCGTCGGCAAGATCCAGCAGCGCCCACCCGACTACTCCGCCATGCACGTCGGCGGCACCCGCGCCTACGAACTCGCCCGGCGCGGCGAAACCCCCGCGCTCGCCCATCGCGAGGTCCACGTCCACGAGATCGAACTGCTGTCATACCACTGGCCCCACGCCGACCTCCGCGTCCTCAGCGGCAAGGGCGTGTACATCCGAAGCATCGCACGCGACCTCGGGCGATCGCTCGGTGTCGGTGGACTCCTCAGCTCGCTCAGACGCACCCAAGTCGGCCAGTTCACGCTCGATCACGCCGTCAAACTCGCCGCGCTTCCCGACACCCTCACCCAGGAGCACCTTCTCCCCGTGCCCCCCTCGGTCGACGCCGCAGCGGATTCGCCCTCACACGGTCTTGACTCGCCCGAGCCGGTCCAGGAATAGCCCGCCAATCCCCCGGCCGTCGATCAAAACCAAAAGGACCGAGCCAGACCGCCGAACAACAACACCCGGGGGCACGGATTCCAAAAAAACGCCCGGCATCAGATCCACCAACGCCCGCGGGAGATCCGTCCGACGGCTCGGCCACGACGCCTCCAGCGCCCCGCCTTCCCCCACATCACTCCCACCAACGCCCGGCTCGACGAGGTTCATCGACACCACACCAGCCTCCGCGATCGCGCCAGCGAGGTTGACCGCCTGTTCCCAAAGATCCGCCCCCGGAACCGGGATCGTGCGGCGTCGACCTCTCCGGGGTGGGTGTCGCCACGGGTGCCCTCACAGACTCTCTGAACTCCCCACCGGCCCCGGCTTCTCGCCCGCCAGTGTTCCGGGCACCAGCAGGAGTCCATATCTCCACCGGATCCTGCCCGTCGTTGAGCCGACGCAGCAGAATGTACAAAATGGTGGAAGCGCTGAAGTAGAAACTGAGCATGAACGCCGTGAGAAGAGCCGTGGGGATCGCAACCCAGAACGAGATCATGCTCGCCCCGTGCTCCACGTCCCCGCCAGCGGGGCGGATCCCGCGGAACACCCCACCGACCATCGCCGCCGCCTCCGGGCCCGACAGCGCCGTCGAAGCCCACGCCGTCATGTGAAGAGAAACTCCCACGATCAAGCCAAGCACGCCCACCACCGCGAGAAACTGCAGAGCCAGGATCGCCGCATACACCCCCAGCCGCAGAGGGCTTGCGATCACATACGCGTACGCCCGCTGCATCGCGTCGATCGCGTCCGTGTTCTCGCACACCACCGCCGGCGCCAGCAGGCACTGCCCAAAAACGTAACCGATCAGCGTGATCCCCGCCGCAAAACCACCGGCCAGAAAAATCGGATACACCGCGGCCCCCAAAAGATTCAGCCCCGTCCAGTTGAGCAGAGCCCAGCCGCCGATCGAAAGCACCCCCAAAAGGACACCCACGATCAGCAGCGGCGCAACCGCCGCGCCGATCAACGAGTTGCGACGCCGGAGCGCCATCCCCAGCGCATCCGTCCACGCCAGCATGAACGCCTGCGAAAACTCGCACGCCACCATCCGACTGATCGTCCCCCCGCCGATCGAAACGACCGGCACGCTAAGCACCACAAGCACGATCGTCCATGCCGGATGCTTCGCAACCAACTCCAGCGGCCCGCGGAAAAACCCCGCGGGAGCGGAGGCGAGTGTCTCAAAGACACTCCCCGACTGCACGCCCCGCCCCAGAGAATCCGTCGAGAACCGAAAAACCGCCGAGAGATCCGCCAGAAACACGTCGCCGCCGAACACGGTGAACAGCGCCGGTGAACGCCACAACAACGCCAGCAGCAGGAGCGTAAAAAAGGCCACCAGCACCCGCGCGGGTCGAAGCGCCAACGGAGCCGCCCTCAAGAGCTTGGGCCACAAAAGGTCGTCGGTAAGATCCGCAAGCCGCAGCGGTCGGCTGAGGTGCTCACGCTTCCATTCGCCCGTGTCCAACACGGCCGGAGCCTGGGGCGATCCAGACGATGAAACAAGATTCGCTGAGCTGGGATGGTCCATTCGTGCGTCCCGGGCGGCGGGCTCTGAAAGGTCAATCCTCAAATACGGCACCCGCGTCTGCCCGGCCCTCTGCCGGGCAGTTCAGCCCACAGCGTATCACACTCACGCCCACTCCCGGAGTGAACCGACCAAATCAATGCACCGCCTCAGTTGCTCTGGCGAGCCGGGCATCCGATGATCCTTGGATGCAAGACGACCAAGCAACAGTCACCGCGACCGGCGGGCAGGCAGGCGACGCCGCCCCCAAACACCCCCATTCCACCGGGATCGACTGGAAACCAATCCTCTACTGGACCTGCACCCTCCTCGTGCTCTTCGTGCTCGGACCTCTCGCGGGAACGCTCGTGGGCAACCTGCGCGGCACCGATGGGCAGCCCGGCGTGACGCCCATGACATCCACAACCATGGCCTTCGGCGTTCTCCGTGCCTCCGGCGTCCTCGCAATCGCCGCCCTCGCCGGCCTCCTGGGATCTCGCCTCTTCCACGCCCGCGACGGAATGACCTTCGCCGGAATCGTCGTCGCCTGGGCCGCCTACCGAACCGGAAACCCCGACGCAATCCTCCGCCACACCCAGGACTCCGCCTCCCTCTGGCGACTCTCCGCCGAAGGAATCTTCTTCGGGCTGCTGGGAGTCGCCCTGTGCGTCTTTGTCTATTCCGCGCACCGGCAACACCCCGTCGAAGCAAACTCCAACCGCGGACGCGCCGAACGAGACGGAGAGACGCGGACCGGCACCATCATCGCAATCGGGGCCGCCGCCGCTGCCGCAGCCCTCGCGGGCGGCATCGTGACATGGCTCATCGCCGTCCAGAGCCTCAAACTCCAGACCATCGCCGCCGCCGCTTGCGGGGCAATCGCCGCGGGGGCGGCCGCACAGTTAGTACTCTCAGCCATGCCCGGCATCACGCCCAACCCACGCCGCATCTTGACCGCCGGAGCACTGGCAATCGCGGTCCTCGCAGGCTTCGGGCCTGTCTCGGCTTTGGTCGTCCACGGCTCAAGCGGCCTCATGCGAGCCGTCTACGCCGGAAACTACTTCGGGCTCGCCTGTCCACTCGCATTGGATTGGGTGGCCGGGGCTCTGCTCGGACTCCCCCTAGGCTTGTCATGGTCCGGCTCGATGATCGACAAGCACCAGGCGTAACCCAACACCCGGCTCCGAATCCAACACAAAAGCAGGGCCGAATCCGACCCCAGCATCGGGCGTTCAATCGAACACCTCGCTCACGCTCCGATCGCCCGTACATCTGAACTTGAAAGCTCGCTATGCCGACCAAACCCGCAACCCGACCAACCAGAATCCCGAACCCCAAATCCGCCAGACCGGCCTCCCGTAACGGGCACGTCGCGGGCATGCCCGACGTTCAGGGAAGCGCCGACAAACGCAAGATCGCCATCGACCGCGTCGGCGTCAAGGACATCACCTACCCCATCCGCCTCCGCACCCCCGACGGCGGAGAACAGAGCACCGTCGCCTCCGTCAACATGTACGTGGCACTGCCCCATCACCAAAAGGGCACCCACATGAGCCGCTTCCTCGAAGTCCTCAACGAGCAATCCAGCGCACCCATCCGCCCCGACCGCATCGGCGAGTTGACCCGCGCGATCTGCAAACGCCTCAACGCCGAGGAGGCCCACTTCGAGGCCTCCTTCACCTATTTCATCCAAAAGCTCGCGCCCGTCACCAAGCAGCCCGGGCTCATGGACTACCGCGTCACCTTCGAGTGCTCCGCCAACGGCGACACCGACTTCATCATGGGCGTCTCGGCCCCCGCCACCAGCCTCTGCCCCTGCTCCAAAGAGATCAGCGCCTACGGCGCACACAACCAACGCTGCCGCATCGAAGCCAAGGTCCGCTTCAAGGGAAAAATGTGGATCGAGGAATTGGTGACCATCCTCGAATCCGCGGCCTCCAACCCCGTCTTCGCAGTTCTCAAACGCCCCGACGAAAAATACGTCACCGAACGCGCCTACGACAACCCAAAGTTCGTCGAGGACATCGTGCGTGACCTCGCCGTCGCCCTCAACGCCGAAGACCGCATCACCTGGTACTCGATCAACTCGGAGAACTTCGAGTCGATCCACAACCACAACGCCTACGCCCAGATCACCCGCGACAAGCGCTGATCGAACTTTGTTCCATCCTCCCGGACCCAGCCGATAAGGGATTGCCGCGGAACGCCCACGCGCCCGGCACGATCCTCCCGTTCATGCGCATAGGGTTCGGAACAGGATGCTCCGCGACACCATCAACCAGTTGTTCCCCAGCATGTTCCAACGCCGCTTGCTCTTGCTCGCCGCGATGATCCTGCTGTCGATGGCACTACTGGTTCTGAAAATCAGCCACCTGACACTCGTCAAGGGCTCCGAGCTCAAATCCCAGGCCGAAGCACGCCTCGTCCGGCACCAGTGGACGCCCACCGTCCGCGGGCAGATCCTCGACCGCAAGAACCGAGTGCTCGCCCGCGACCGTGCCAGCTACGACCTGGCGCTGTCGTACCGAATGATCACCGGCGAGTGGGCAACCGACCGCGCCCGCGCGTTCGTCAAGTCCTTCTACCGCGAACAGTGGCGCGACCTCACCGAAGACCAGCGCCAGGCGCTCATCGAACGCGCACGCCCCGCCTACGCCGAGCACGCCGACCGGGCCCTCGATGAAATCGCACGAATCTCCGGCGTGGAACGTGCCCAACTCGACGCCGCCTGCCAGGAAGTCCGCGACGAAGTGGAAAAACTGCAAGCCCACTTCGTCCAGACGGGCCGCGACGCCGAGCTCAAGGCCGCCGGCGAGCGCGGCGAACTGGTCACCCCCGAACTCATGCGCGCGATCGAGAAGCGAGCCAACCAGCCGGTGCGCGAGACCAAGATCCCGCACCGAGTGCTCAGCCGCCTCTCCGACCAGAGCGCGCTCAATCTTCGGCTCGAACTCGACGATCAAGTCGAACTCACGCCCCTGCCCGGCGAATCCGGCCCGCGCGCCGTGGACGAGGTCGACCGACTCCCAGGCGCCACAGTCTTCGACGCCGGCGACCGCGAGTACCCCTACGAATCACAGAGCGTCACGCTCGACTTCTCAAACTTTCCAACCCCTCTCCGCCGCCGCCCCTCGACCGCCATCCGCGTCGACGGGATCGCCTCGCACGTCCTCGGCTGGATGCGCGACGACGTCTTCAAGGAGAACAACGACGCACGCGAGCAATACCTCACCGCAAACCCGAGCGAAGACCGCGACGCCAGACTGAAATCCACCGACCCTGACGCAAAGAACCCCACAAACTCAAAGGGCATCGACCGCGGCGAGTACCGCGACGGCGACCGCGTCGGCAGCGCCGGTGCCGAAGCAGGTTACGAGAACACCCTCCGAGGCCTCCGCGGCTGGCGCACCAAGCAACTCGACACCGAGGCAACATCCGACCTCCAAGCCCGCCCCGGACGAGACCTCCGCCTTACCCTCGACATCGCCCTCCAGGCCCGAGTACAAGCCGTGATGAACCCGGCCGCCGGGCTCGCCGTCGTCCAGCCGTGGCACCGCGTCAACAACGAGCCCGCCAACCCCACCATGCCCGACGGCACGCCCATCACTGGCTCGGCCGTCGTCCTCGACGTCGACACCGGCGACATCCTCGCCATGGTCTCCATGCCCGAAATGCCCAGGGCTCACATGAAAGACCTCATGCCCGAGTGGGACCGCGACCTCGTGAACCTCCCCAAGGTCAACCGCGCCACCAACCGCGGCTACCCGCCCGGTTCCATCGTCAAACCCCTCATCCTCTGCGGAGCCGTCGGACGCGGCGTGTACTCCCTCGATCAGCGCATCGCCTGCACCGGACACCTCTTCCCCAACGAACCCAACAAGTACCGCTGTTGGATCTACAAACACTTCGGCACCACCCACTCCGACCAACTCGCCCACGACCTCGAACCCTCCGAAGCCATCATGGTCTCCTGCAACATCTTCTTCTTCTCGCTCGGCAAACGCCTCGGAATCGACGGGATCGTGCGCACCTACCACGACTTCGGCGTCGGCAGCACCTTCAACCTCAACGTCGGACCCGAGTACGCCGGAGCCCTCGGCAAAGGACGCGACGGGCAAGGGCTCAGCCCCGGAGATCCGATCCAAATGGGAATCGGCCAAGGCCCCGTGACCTGGACCCCCCTGCACGCCGCCCAGGCCTACGCCACCCTCGCACGCTACGGCTTCGTCATCCCCGCACGCATCGATCGTGACGCGCCCAAGCCCGAGCCGACAGACCTCGCCCTCGACAGCCGCGCCGTCTCCGCCGCCCTCGAAGGCCTCCGCCGATCCACCAACGAAAACCTCGGCACCGGCAACCACCTCACCTTCAACGACACGCCCGAGCCCATCTTCAACGTCCCCGGCGTCGACGTCATCGGCAAAACCGGCACCGCCTCCGCCCCCCGCATCTTCGCCCCGCGACCACAGGTCCCCAGCACCGATCCCGACGACGACCGACCGACCGACCACGACGGCGTCAACCCGTCTCCCCACCGCGCCGCCCCCGACCTCCTCCGCGAGGGCGACCACTCATGGTTCGTCGTCCTCGTCGGCCCGCACGGCGACCGCCCACGCTACGCCATCTCCGTCGTCATGGACTACGCCGGCAGCGGCGGAAAAGTCTCCGGCCCGATCGTCAACCAGATCATCCACGCGCTCGTCGCCGAGGGGTACCTCTAACGTGCCCTTCGCCTCCTCCAACGTGCCGGTCGGAAAACTGCCGGGTGTCCTCGACACACTCCGCCGCGCCTACGGCGCGTGGCTCACCATCGCGGCCTCCCTCCTCATCTCGCTCATCGGCGTCTACTGCATCCACCTCTCCGATGCCGCTCGACCGCTCGCCCCGGCGGGCATCGGACCAACCGCGAGCCGCCAACTCCTGTTCCTCGGCGTCGGAGTCCTCGCCGCCCTCATCGCCGTCGTCCCCAACTATCGAGCCCTCAGCTTCATCTCCTTCCCGCTCCTCGGGCTGATGATCGCCCTGCTCATCTTTCTCCTCGTCCCCTTCGTCCCAAGCTGGCTGGTCGCTCCCCGCAACGGCGCGCGAAGCTGGATCAACATCGGCCCCGTCGATTTCCAACCCAGCGAAGTCGCCAAAATCGGCTTCGTCCTCGCACTCTCGCACTACCTTCGTTTCCGCGAAAATCACCGCCGCTTCCTCGGCCTCGTGCCCCCCGGCATCATCGCCTTCATACCCATCGCGCTCATCACGCTCCAACCAGACTTCGGCACCGCACTTCTCTTCGTCCCCGTCCTCTTCGCCATGCTCGTCGCCGCCGGCGCCAAACTCAAACACCTCGCCATCATCGTCATCATCGCCGCCACCGCGTCCCCCGTCGCCTACCCACTCCTCAAACCGCATCAAAAGGCCCGCATCGTCGGCCTCATCCAGCAATTCAAGGGCGACACCAGCGCCGACCAGGACATCAACATGCAGAGCGTCGCCGCCCAGCGCCTCATCGGCGCCGGAGGGTTCGTCGGCCAGCCCGCCGAGCGGGCTACCACCCTCATGCGCTTCAACCCCCTCCCCGAACGCCACAACGACATGATCCCCGCCGTCATCATCCAACGCTTCGGGCTCCTCGGCGCCATCGGCTTGCTCTTCCTCTACTTCGCCTGGATCGTCGGCGCACTCATCACCGCCGGGCTCACACGCGAACCCTTCGGACGACTCATCTGTGTCGGCTTCGCCGCATTCGTCGCGGCCCAGGTCTTCGTCAACCTCGGAATGAATACCGGGCTACTCCCAATCATCGGCATCACTCTCCCCTACGCCAGCGCAGGGGGTTCCAGCCTCGTCGCCATGTGGTTGATGACCGGGCTCGTCCTCAACGTCGCGGTCCGCAGGCCCAAAAAGCCCACCCGGCACTCCTTCGAGTTCCCCGACGAATAGCCCCCGTGAACACACACATCGTTCGCCCAACCCGCCGCTCCTCGGCCACCCATACCCTTCCGCGATGCCCAGCCCCAAACCCTCACCCAAACCCTCATCCAAGCCCGCCCACACGCCCTCACGCAAAGCCGCGCGCAAATCGCCACAGTATTCGCCCTCGCTCACCCGAGGCCGCAAACCAGAAACCGGCTCCGAGGTCCGCCCACGCACCGGCCCGGGCAGCGGCCGGCGCTCCAAGCCACCAACCAACCCGCCCAAAGGTCCATCCCCAGCCCACAGCCCAGACCGCGCCGCCGTGTGGACGCTCCCCTCGCCGTTGCCCACGCCGATCAAACCGACCGAAGCGTTCCTGGCCTTCGCCGAGTCGGCCGGGATCGTCTTTGAAGACGGCGACGTCGAGCGACTCGGAACGTACCTCGCGTTGCTCCTCGACGCCAATCAGGCGGTGAACCTGACCGCGATCAAGGAACCCAGCGAGGCCTGGACGCGCCACCTCGCCGACTCCCTCACGCTCATCCCCACGCTTGCAGACCTTGAGCCCGGCTCGAAAGTCATCGATGTCGGCAGCGGCGGCGGCCTGCCCGGAATCCCGCTCGCCATCACCATGCCCGACCTCCACTTCACGCTGCTCGAAGCGACCGGGAAGAAGGCGGATTTCCTCAAGCTCGTCGTCGAAGGCCTGAAGCTCAAGAACGTCACCGTGCTCAACGATCGCGCCGAACGCGCCGCCCACGATCGCGGCGAGAAGAAGCCGGACCCCGCGAACCCGGGCGTTTCGGTCCGCGTCGGCGGGCACCGCGAGTTCTACGACGCCGCAGTCGCGCGGGCCGTGGGGCGACTGCCGGTCATCGCCGAACTGACGGTTCCCTTCGTGCGCATCGGCGGGCGCACGCTCCTGGTCAAAGGTCAGCAGGCGGAGGCCGAACTCGCCGAGGGCGAGGGTGCGCTCAGACGCCTCAACGCGGTGTACGTCACGACGGTGGAGACGCCGACCGGGCGGATCATCGTTCTGGAGAAGGGGTCCGCTACGCCGCGCGATTATCCGAGACGCGACGGCGAGCCCGCGCGCACGCCGCTGAAGTAGCAACGGCGAGCCGTTTGAAAGTGGGGCGGGTTTTCAACCTGCCCGAAAGCCGCACAGGTTGAAAATCTGTGCCACCAGATTCAGGGAGCGGAACGACCGAGATCACGCGGAAGTTCGCCATCAAAGCATCGCTCGGTCGTGCGCGTCCCGTACACTTCCCGCACGACCGCCATGGACTTTGACATCCGCCACATCCTCTCCGACTCCGGCCCCATCGCGGCTGCGCTCGGCGATCGCTTCGAATCCAGGCCCGAACAGACCGCTATGGCGATCGCCATCGCACGCACGATGGAAAAGAAATCGCACCTGCTGGTCGAAGCAGGCACCGGGGTCGGGAAATCCTTTGCGTACCTCGTGCCCGCGATCGTGCGCGCCCTCACCAAGGGTGAGGTCGTGATCATCGCGACCAACACCATCGCGCTGCAAGAACAGCTCGTGAACAAGGACATCCCGCTCCTCCGCGCGATCCTCGACCCGGAGGACGCCGCGGCGGAATCGGGTGATGGCTCCGAAGGTGGAAACCAACACACCGAGTCCGATCCTGGATTCGACCCGGACGGGGACGCCGAGTGGGATTCAGTCCCGATTTCTGAAGATCCCAGCGACCGCAACGAGATCGTTCCGCCGCGCATCCGATTGAAGCCGGTGCTCGTCAAAGGCCGCGGGAACTACGTCAGCATCCGCCGCCTGCGGCTCGCCTCGCAGCGCCAGGAAAAACTCTTCAGCGACGCCGCCGCCCGCCGCTCGCTGCACGCCATCGAGGACTGGGCCTACACCACCAAAGACGGCACACTTTCAACCCTCCCTCAACTCGAACGCCCCGGGGTCTGGGACAAGGTCCAGTCCGACTCGGGCAACTGCATGGGCCGTAAATGCCCGAACCACAAAGAGTGCTACTACCAGACGGCCCGCCGCGAGCTCGAAGGCGCGAACCTGCTCATCTGCAACCACGCGCTCTTCTTCTCCGATCTCGCGCTCCGCGCCCAAGAGGTCGGCTTCCTCCCCAAGTACCACCACGTCATCCTCGACGAAGCGCACAACGTGGAAGACGTCGCCGCCGACCATTTCGGCATCTCCCTCTCCGAAGGCCGCGTCCAGCACCTGCTCACAACGCTCTACCACCCCAAGACCGGTCGCGGATACCTTCCCCAACTCGGGCTCATGGCGAACAACACCGAATCCATCGACCTCGCGTTCCGCCGCGTCGTCGAGGCCCAGGACGCCTGCCGCGAGTTCTTTGAGTCGATCCTCCGCGAGCAATCCAAAGCCAACGACGCAGCATCAGAAGGCGGTGAAGCCCGCGGGTTCGGCGCAAGTCAGCCCAGGCCCCGCTCCGGGCGCATCCGCAAGCCGGGAATCGTCGAAAACGTGCTCACCCCCGCCATGACAAACCTCGCCGTGCGCTTGCGCTCGCTGCGCGAAGAAATCAAGAACGAGCCCGACAAGTTCGAACTCAACGCCTACGCCATCCGCGCGTCCGAAGTCGCAACCGACGCGGCGGCCCTCGTGGACCAGACCATCCCCGGCTGCGCCTACTGGGTCGAAGTCACCGGCGGCGAAGATTCCTCCTCCGAAGCCCCACGTTTCCAGCGCGTCACGCTCGCCTGCTCACCGATCGAAGTCGGGCCGATGCTGAAAGAACGACTCTTCGCCCAAGAGCACAGCGTCACCCTCACGAGCGCCACGCTCGCCACACGCACCGTCCGCGACGACGAGAGCGCCGAATCCGGCGAGACCGCCTTCGCGCACGCCATGGCCAGACTCGGAGCCGAGGGGGCCAAGGCGCTCCAGCTCGGCAGCCCGTTCGATCACAAGTCGCAGGTCAAGCTGTACATCGATCGTTCCGTCTCGTCCGAACGCGGCCCCGCCTCGCTCCGCCAACTCGGCGACCGCGTCCTCCACCACGTCCTCGAAACCGACGGCGGGGCCTTCGTCCTCTTTACCAGCTTCGCGGCCTTGAACTCCGTCGCCCGCCAGATCCGTCCCGCCCTCGAAGAGCACGGAATCCCAGTCCTCGTTCAGGGATCATTAGGGTCCCGAAGCCTCATCCTCGACCAGTTCCGAAACAACGAACGCAGCGTTCTCTTCGGGGCCGCCTCCTTCTGGCAGGGCGTCGTCCGCGGCCGCGGCCTGCGCACGTCGTGATCACCAAGCTCCCCTTCGATCCCCCCGACCGCCCCCTGACCGAGGCCAGACTCGAACGCATCCAAGCAACCGGCGGCGACCCCTTCCGCGAGGAATCCCTGCCCCGGGCCGTCATCAAGTTCAAGCAAGGATTCGGGCGGCTCATCCGGTCCAAGACCGACGCGGGACGGGTGGTGGTGCTGGACAGCCGGATCCTGACGGCCGGGTATGGGAAACGATTCCTCGACGCGCTCCCGAAGGGCATCCCGATCGTGACCGAGGGGTCGGACGCTCCAGGTTTTTAAGTACAATGGTAGCAATAGCTTATGCACCTCTTTGTCAACAAATCTCTGCCCTTGACTCACTGGAACTGAACACAGAGCCCACGTTTTCCCCAGAACACCGGCATGATTTTCGCTCCTGACCCGTCCCGGTGCTACGCTGAGGCCCGTTCAGGGACCAGCAAAAAACGATGCCAGAGACCATGAGGAGCCGCTGATATGTTGGGTCGGGTTTTCAAGGCCTATGACGTGCGTGGGGTCTACCCCGATCCGCTCAACGAGGCTCTGGCCTGGCAGATCGGCTACGGCTCATCCAAGTTCCTCCTCGCCGATGCCCATGCGGCCGGCGAGACCTCCCCCATGATGCGAAACATCGTGGTAGGCCGCGACATGCGGCTTTCGAGTCCATCGCTCACCAAACAGCTCATCCAGGGCATCAACGACCACGGCGGCGACGTCATCGACCTCGGGCTCATCGACACTTCGATGATCTACTTCGCCATCAACCACCTCGATTGCGCCGGCGGCGTCATGGTCACCGCCAGTCACAACCCCCCGCAATACAACGGCTTCAAAGTCTCCAAACGCAAGGCCAAGCCTGTCGGCGAGACCACCGGACTCGCCGAAATCCGCAAGCACGCCGCGATGGTGGACAAGGCGACGCTGGTCCCGGCCAAGGGGCGCGTGGAGTCGCGTGATCTCTGGCCGGCGTACGCCAAGCATGTTCGCTCATTCATCGACCTGACCGGCAAGGACGGTTCGCCGCGCTCTCTGAAGGTCATCATCGACGCCAGCAACGGCATGGCGGGGACGATGATCCCGAAGATCTTCGGCAAGCACGCGGCCGGCGGTATCGGGGCGGTGCCCGGGCTGACCATCGTCGAGATGAACTTTGAAAACAGCAAGGGCCACTTCGCGCACGAGCCAAATCCCCTCGTTGCGGAGAACCTCAAGCAACTCCAGGACGCCGTAAAGGCCCAGAAAGCCGACCTCGGCGTGTGCTTCGACGGCGACGCAGACCGGTGCGTGCTCGTCGACGAGAAATCCCAGATTGTCGGCTGCGACCACCTCACCGCCCTCCTCGCCAAGTATTTCCTTGCCAAGCGCCCCGGAGCCGCCGTGGCCTACGACCTCCGCTCAACCAAAGCCGTCGAGGAAGACATCAAGGCCGCGGGCGGCAAGCCCGTCCGCGGCCGCGTCGGGCATGTCTTCATGAAGCAAGCCCTCGCCGACAACAAGGGCGTCTTCGGCGGAGAACTCTCCGGGCACTTCTACTTCGAGGACAACTTCAATGCCGACTCCGGCGCCATCGCCATGGCCGTCGCCCTCTCCGTTCTCGCCAAGAGCGGCAAGACCATGAGCCAGTTGATCTCCCCCATCGCCCGCTACGTCCAATCAGGCGAAATCAATTTCCAGATCGAAGAAAAGGACGCGGCCATCGCGGAGCTGAAGAAAACCTTCGGACCCGGCTCGGATTCCAAGGGCCACATCGACGAACTCGACGGCGTGACCATCGACTGCTTCACATCCTCGGGCTGGTGGTGCAACGTCCGCAAGAGCAACACCGAACCGCTCCTTCGGCTGAACGCTGAGGCCAAGGATAAAAAGACGTTGGAGAAGGTACTGGTACAGATTTCGCCGCTGCTTGGAAAGCGTGTGGCGCACTAGAGAGACGAAGAGACGAAGAAAAGAAGAGACGAAGTGGGGGACGCCGGACCTGAAGCTTTGCGATGGTCCGGGCCGGGAGTCTGAATCGCACCGAAACGAGATGGGCGACTTTTCTCAGCGTCCTCAAAAGTTCCTATGACCCTGAGCGATTTTCTCAACCACTGGTCGATCACCGAGAACCCCTTCCGCGGCGAAGAGGCACGCGACGACTCGGTCTTTGCGCGCATGAGCGCCGGTCCCCGGGTCAGCGGCGCGAGAGCCATGCCCTCGGGACATTCACTGTCGGCGTTCCATTCCGATTTCGAGAAGATCCTCGGCGACCTCGCCCGCCCCTCAACCTCCATCGTCTTCGGCGAAAAAGGCAGCGGCAAGACCGCGATCCGCCTGCAGATCAACGCCCGCGTCAACACCTACAACATGGACCATCCGACGTCCAAGGTGCTGCTCGTCGCGTACGACGATCTGAACGCTTCGCTGGGTCGCGTTCACGAGCGGGCGGGCGGGAAGACCCCCCTGGAGTCTTTTCAATCGCTGCGGCTGGTGGACCACATCGACGCGTTGCTGTGCATGATCGTGCCGCGTCTGGTTGATGCGCTTCTGGGAGTCGGCACAGGTTCAGTGCCGGGCTCGGGCGGTGAAGAACCGCTGGAGCTTGGATCGGACCCGAAGAAAGCATGCAAGCGGCTGGACGCAGGCCTCAAGCGCGATGTGCGTGCGCTCCAGGCCGTATACGACCGTGCGGGCGGCGCGGAGGGTCGGTCGATCGCGCTCCGGCGACGGCTGGGCGTCCTGCCGTCGCTTCGCACGGTGCTGAGTGATTCCGCAGTGGTGCTCGGGCCGATCGCGATTATTGCGTTCTTTGTGTGGGGCTGGTTCTTCGGGCCTCAGAGCGTGCGTGACGGGTGGCTCACGCCGGCTACCCTCGGCCTTGCGGCCTTCTATCTCGCGTTCGCGGCCAAGCACGCGGGGTGGGACCGCATGAAGCTCCAACGCGACGCCAAGCGATTGCGAAAGCAACTCCGAGTGTCGGGCCGGTCACAGTCGTCGTATGCGTTCTGCCTGCGGCGTGCTGGTTCGGCGATCGCGGACGGGGCGCTGCCGATGACCGACAGCGACGAGCCGCGCTATGCAATGCTGGCACGGCTGCGGCGTGTCGTGTCGTGCTTCGGGTACACGGGAATGCTCATCGTGGTCGATCGCGTGGACGAGCCGACGCTGGTGTCGGGCGACCCGGACCGCATGCGCGCGATCGTCTGGCCCATGCTCAACAACAAGTTTTTGCAGCAGGACGGCGTGGGCGTGAAGCTTCTGCTGCCGGTGGAGCTGCGGCACGCGTTGTTCAAGGAATCGAGCGCATTCTTTCAGGACGCTCGGCTGGACAAGCAGAACTTCGTAGACCGTCTGAGCTGGACCGGGCCGATGTTGTACGACCTCTGCGACGCCAGGCTGCAAGCGTGCCGCTTGGAATCCGCGCCGCCGATGTCGCTGCTGGACTTGTTCGCGGAGGACGTGACGCGGCAGGATGTTGTTGATGCGCTCGACCAGATGCACCAGCCGCGAGACGCGTTCAAGTTTCTGTACCGGTGCCTGAGCGAGCACACGTCGGGAGTGACGCGCGACCAGAGCGCGTGGAAGATCCCCAGGCTGGTGCTGGACCATATTCGCAAGCAAGAGGCCGAGCGTGTGCAGCAACTGCACCGCGGGATCCGCCCCGCGTAAGTCCTGCGTCTTGAGCGCTCCAGAGTCTGTGTAGGGCCTTCTTTCCTGCTGCTTCCGCGACGCTTTCACCCAGCTTTCTCTAGGCTTCGCATCAGGGTCGAAACTAGACGCGCTGGAGTCGCGCGTACTCAAGCACCAGCGTCTTGGTGCCCACCGCCTGAAAGTCGATCACGGCCCGCGCATTGGAACCGGAGATCACGCTCTTGATGCGGCCCAGTCCGAACTGCGGGTGACGGACGAGTGTTCCGACGGCATAGGACGCGTTGCCGACCGGCGAGGGAGATCTGGTGGCCCGTGCCGGCGCCGTCGATGGCAAGGCACCGCGCGTGACCGACCGCTCGTCGTGATCGCCGCCGCTGTCGTGACCGCCGAACGTGTCGGACTGATCGCTGACGCGGACGTGCTGCGTGCCAAACTCGCCGAGAAATCGGCTCGGGATCGTGCGCTCAGAAATGCCGCGGTTGGTGCGGTACTTCGCGCTCGTGATCAACAGCCGCCGCATGGCGCGAGTGATGCCGACGAAGCACAGTCGCCGCTCCTCTTCGAGCTGCGATTCGGACTCGGCGGCGCGGGAGTGGGGGAGCAGGCCCTCTTCCAGACCGATCATCGCCACGGCGGGGAACTCAAGCCCCTTCGCGGCGTGGAGCGTCATCATCGTGACAGCGCCCTGGCTGGGGTCGACGGTGTCCGCGTCGGCCACGAGCGCCACGGACTCGAGATAGGCCCGCAGCATGGCCAGCAGCGGGGGAGTCTCGGGCGCGAAGGGCTCGGGCTCAGCCGGGTCCGACGCGGCGTCGAACTCCATCTCGAACTCACGGGCGGAACTGATGAGCTCGGCCAGGTTGTCGACCCGCTCATCGTCGGCCTCGCTCTTGCTGACGGCGGCCTGCTTGCGGTACATCTCCTCGAGGCCTGACTCCTTGATGACGCGCTCGACGAGTTCGGCCAGTGAAGCACCCACGCTGGCGCCGAGGAACGTCCCGCCGCCGGTCCAGCCGTCGATCAACTCAACAAACTTCCCAGCGGCCGAGGCGGCCCGGGCGTTGATACCCGAGTCCTCGCCGCGCGCGCAGCTGCGCAGGGCCTCGAGCATCTGGACCTCGTTCTGTTGGGCGAAGATCTCCACGCGGGCGAGCGTGGTGTTGCCCAGGCCGCGCGCGGGCGTGTTGACGATGCGTTCGAGCGAGACGTTGTCAGAGGGGTTGGCCACCAGGCGGAGATACGCGAGGGCGCTCTTAATCTCTTCGCGTTCGTAGAAGGCCGTGCCGCGCGCAATGGTGTAGGGGATCGCCGCGGCGCGGAAGGCATCCTCCATCACGCGGCTGAGAGCGTTGGTTCTATAAAACACGGCCATATCTCGCCACGCGATGCCCGCCTCGACAGCGGGCCCTTCCCCCCGATGCTCGTGCAGCGACTTGAACCAATCCGTGACCAGCGCGGCCTCATGATGCTCATCGCGGCAGATCGTGACCTCGATCGGCGCACCGCCCGCCCGTCGCGTGAAAAGATCCTTGTGCTTGCGACGGACGTTGCGGCGGATGAGCGTGTCGGCCACAGCGAGGATCGGCGCGGTCGAGCGGAAGTTCTCGCCCAGCGCAATCACGCGGGCCTTGGGGTAGTTCTCCTCGAAGTCAAGGATGTTCCCGATGTCCGCGCCGCGCCAGCCGTAGATCGCCTGATCGGGGTCGCCGACCACGCAGATGTTGGGGCCGTTCGAGTTCGGCTCGCCCTTGCCGGCCAGCAAAGAAGCGATGACGAACTGGGCGTGGTTGGTGTCCTGATACTCGTCGATCATCAGGTACCGCCAGCGCGCGTTGCACTCCTCGCGCGCCTGACTGTTATCGCGAAGCAGCTTGGCGGTGAGCACGAGCAGGTCGTCAAAGTCCACGGCCCCGGCGGCGCGGAGCGCGGTCTGATAGCCAGCGAAGATCTTGGCGATGGTCTTGGCATAGAAGTCCATTGCGCGGGCGGCGTAGGCCTCGGCGTCAAGAAGCTTGTTCTTGGCCTCGGAGATCGCGCCGAGCACGGAGCGAGCGGGCCAGTTGCTGGTCGAGAGCTGCATCGTCTCGATGACGCGCTTGACGAGCGTCGCTTGATCGCCGGAGTTGTAAATGGAGAACTCGGGCTTGAGATTCACGCCCTCGGCATACCGACGAAGCAGGCGCGCCCCGAGCGAGTGGAACGTTGTAATCGTGAGGCCGCGGGTCTGACGCTCGTGCTGGGCCATGAGGTGCGCGACGCGTTCGCGCATCTCGCCCGCGGCCTTATTCGTGAACGTGAGCGCGAGAATCTGCCACGGCGGAACGCCGATGCCGACGAGATAGGCGATTCGCCGCGTGATAACGCGGGTCTTACCCGAGCCCGCGGCGGCGAGGACGAGCAGCGGGCCCTCGGTGTGGAGCGCGGCGGCGCGCTGCGGGGGCGTGAGGTCGCCCATGAGCGATTCGAATCCGTCGGGAATAGGCGTGTCGAGTTCGGCGGGCATCGGGCAAGCGTAGTCGAGACTGCCAGCTTTTCGAGCGGGTCTGTCGCGTGGGCGATGTGTCAATTGAAGGCAAGGAGCGAGGATGTTGCCGCGAACTTTGGGTGAGCATGAGGAAGCGGAGAAGAGGACGGCTCGGAGAGCCGTCCCCACCAAAGCCGTCACCGCCGAAGCCGCCACGCTCGGAGGCGTCCCCCATCAGTGCGGTTCGATCGACGTCGCGTTGGCCGGGCTCGGGCTGGCGCTCGCGGTGCGGGTGATGAGAGCGACACCGTCGGGCAGCTGGCGGGCGACTTCCGAGAGGACATCGCCCACGACGGCCCGCGAGAAGAGCCCGCGCCGCGACTTGCCCATGATGAGCGTGTCGCAGCCGTAGGTGACGGTGTAGTCGAGGATCTCGCCGCCGATGTCGGTACTGGTGACGTACACCGGGACGACCTGGACGTTGCTCTGACGTGCGATCTGCGCGACGCTGCCCAGGGCCTGCTGGGCGTCCTTGTCGTCCTCGATCTTTGGGATCTGTCCGGGAGCGACGTCGATCAGGCGCAGCGTGCGCACGTAGATCACAAAGAGCACCGCGTCCCGCTTGCGGGCCAGATCGACGGCGAACTCGGCCTGGTCTCGCCCACGAGCGGCCAGCATGATCCGCGGCTTGTTTGCCGCGATCTTCAGCGGGCCAGAGGGGATCTCCGCGAGCCAGCCCATCGCAGGTTCGGGGACCGTCTCGGGAATCACGGTGGTCTTGGTACGGATGACAAGTCGGGTCACGAGCACCACGCCCACGATCCCGCCCGCGAAGAGAGCCGCGTGGGGCTTGGTGGCCACGATCGTGCCCTCGACCGCGAGCATGAGCAGGCCCGTGATCGTGAGCCCGAGTCTTTCCGTTTTCGACAACACGAGCGCGCGGTTGAGCGAGCAACACAGGATGTTGATCGTGATCGCGCCACAGACACCCACGGCGTACAACTCCGCGAGGTGGACGACGTCCTTCTCGAACACGAGCACCATGATCGGCGCCGCCACGGCCAGCACCAGCCCCCACGCGGGAACGCCGGAGTAATTGAGTTTGTTGAAGAACCTCGGAAGTTCCCTGTCGCGCGACATGGAATACGTGACGGAGACCATCGCCATGATGGCCGTGTTCGAGGCCGAGAGCAGGAGCAGCCCGAAGATGACCGCCGCGATCTTGCCGAACACCACGCCGCCAGTAGGGCCGAGCGTGTGCTCGCCCGCCTCCGTCGCAAGAACCTTCATCGCCGTGTCGCGGTACTGAGAGACATGCTCCGGCACGGCTTCGAGGGCCGCCGCCGCGCTGATCGGCGCATCCGCCGATGCAGCCAGCATTCGGTCAATCACATGCGTGTTGTAATCCGGTCGTGTCACGGCCGCCAACGCCGGCAGACCGGCCAGCGCTACGCCGAAGATGAGATTGAAGATCACCACCTCGATCAGCACCGGCCAAATCGTTCGCTTGGCGGTCTTGGCGACGGGCTCTTTCATCAGGCCCGTCATGTTGGACACGGCCTCGACGCCCGACAGTGCGAGCATAATCCGGACCAAGGACTGCCAGTGGTCCCAACTTGTTCCGCTCGTCCCCGAGGCGCTCATGGTGGCCAGCCCCCTTCCAAGGAAAGGGATCGAGAGCGCCGCCACCGAAAGCGACGCGATCATGGCGGCGACGGCGACGAAGAGCGCGAGCCGGGCCGCACTGCGCGCGCCAAGCCAGTTGATGACCCCGAGCAGCACGATCGTGGTGATCGACAATCCAAGGACCAGATGCTCGGGCACACCGAGGTAGTGAAACGCTTCGATCGTCGAGAGCGAAACGGTGACGATGTAGTCACACAGCAGCAGCGTCGCGCCGACGACCGCGAGCGTATGGCTGATCTGCCGGGCCGAGGAATACACGCCGCCACCCTCGGGGAAGCAACGACAAATGAGCGTGTACGCCCAGGCAACGGCGATCATCACCACCGACATCGCGGCGAGGTAGTACACCGAAGCGTGCGCGGTGTAAAAAAACGCGAGCCCCAGCACGTAAAGCCGGCTCGTCCCCCAGTCACCGAACAAAAGAGGACCGGCGTGGAGCCAACTCAGGTTCCTCGGTCGGTTCTCAGCAACGAGCATGGATGGGTCTGGCCCGAGCCTCGGGGCGATTCACGCCCGCGACGTTCGCGCGGGTCCGGTGAGGCGGGTGAAGCGTATGTCGGTGTCGCCCCGAGTCCACGGACACAAGCGGGCCCCGATCCGATGCCGAACGGGTGCCGATCGAACCCCACGACACCGCGTCAAGACTCCCGCGAGAACGAAAAAAAAAGGCGAGATGGTCAGACCACCCCGCCTCAGTGCAACTCGAAATCATCCGCCGCACGCTCCGCACGAACAACGGCTATTCAACATTCAACTTCCGCACGAACTCGTTCAGCTCGCCCTGAAGCTTCGCAACCTCGGCCCGCGCCGACTTGGCCTCCGAGTCGATCTGCTCGATCCGCGTCTCCTGCTCCGTGAACTTCTGCAGGTACTTGGCGTACACCGCCGCCTGCTGCCCCACCGTCCGCATGTTCTCGCGGATGCGCCCCTGGTCTTTGTCGATCTCGCCACGCTCCGCTTCCAGCCGCTGAATCCTCGCGGTTATGTCGTTGATCGCGCCCTGTCGCTTTCCGACCTCACGCACGGCGTCGATCACCGCCTGCGAAACCTTCCCGGTCTTGGCTTGCTCCATCAGCCATTCAAGCTTGAAGTCGTTGATGCCCACGCGCGTGTACGCCACCTGCTCCTGCGTCACCTTGAACTCCGCGGCCTTGCCCGCCGCGACCGGCACCTCGAAGCGATAAATCGAATCAGTAGTCTCCGACGCCTTCTTCGGATCGACCAGGTCCCACCCAGACAGCTTCCCGTGCTCGAGAATCACTGTCCGAGCGCGCCCCTTGTCCTTGTTGGTGAACGTGTACTTGGTGGAGTTCACGTTCTTGAGAGTCTGCTCGAACGTGCCGTCGAGAATGCGAATCTTGCGGATCTCGGTGTTCCCAGAGTCCTCGGTCAGCGTCTCAACCTCCAGGTCTACCGAGTACGCCAGCAGACGCTTGTCCCCCGCGCCCACGTGCCCGATCTGCGCGTCGCCCGCATAGGCCGCGCCGTCATAGACGCTGATCGGCCCGGGAATGAACTGCAACTGCGTGGCGTTCGTGATTTCCACGCCCCGCATCGGGTTCTTAGCGCCGTCGTTACGGTTGTAGATGCTCACACGCCGCGAAGGGATCGGCGTGGACAGGATCGGCAGCATCGCGGACTTCTGCCGTTCAAGCGTCACTGGGCTCTGGAGCTCGTACTGGAAGACTTCGCCGGCCTCAACCGCTTGGGCCTCAGAACGGGCGGAGTAGCTCGCCATGTCATCGGCCGAGATCGATTTGCCCAGTGCCACGGCAGGTGCCGCAGGTTTGTTCCCCTCCCGTGCTTTCGCTCGTCCACCAGACCTCGCGTCAGCGTCGAACTGGCCAGCGCGGACCTCGGACTTGCTCGGCGCGAAGCCGTTCATTGCTTGATTCCGACCCTCGTCATCCTTGTCGAACGATCCAGGAAGCCCGCCCTCATACGCCCGCGGCATCACCCCCGGCACCGTTGGCACCGCGATCTCCGGCCTGAACACATACAACGGCTCGTACAAATCCATCCGAAAACTCACCGGCCGCCCCGACACCAGCGACAGGTTCACGCTGTTCCAATCCTCATCGGTCGTGTTCTCGACGATCGCCCAGCCCTGCATCGTCGATTCGCCGCTCTTGGTCGCCGCGTCCCCCTTCGGACTATCCGGCAGGATCAGCCGGTAGCTCGTCTTCCAGACCGGCATCTCGTGGATGTACCCGACGATGACCTCACGCCCCGCG
>JBGAOD010000152.1:0-7636 GCA_044221955.1 Phycisphaerales bacterium
GAATGAGGTCCTCCCGCATCCGTCCGCCGTGCTTGCCGTCAACCGTCGAACCGCCGCAGCCATGCTCGGCATCAGCGAGCGGCTGCTCTGGACCTGGACCAAGCTCAACCGCGTTCCGCACGCGCGCATCGGGGCTCGCGTGCTCTACCCGGTCGATCTCTTGCGGGCGTGGCTCAGAAAACAAGCAACGGAGTGATCCGTTCCGGCGTCCTCAGCGTACAGTTTTTCACTCGAACTGAAGGAGATTCCGCATGGCCAGCGTATCACGCGATGCCAACGGCACCAAACGCGTTCTGTTCACCGATGGGGCGGGGGTCCGCAGGGCCATCCGCCTCGGCGACATCCCGGTCAAGGCCGCGGAGACGTTCCGCCTCCGGGTGGAAGCCCTGAACTCGGCGTTGATCACGTCTACTCCTTGGGATACCGACCTCGCGGCGTGGGTCGGTGGCTTGCCCGATGTCACGCATATCAAACTCGCCAGGGCCGGTCTGGTTCAGCCTCGGGCTGACGCGGTGCGCGTCTCCCTCGGCGATTTGCTCGATCGGTTCGAACGCTCGGCCACGGTGAAAAAATCAACACGCGACGCCTACCGCCAGACCACGAAGAGTCTCGGCGGGCATCTGGGGCGGAACAAGTCCATCTCTGAGTTGGAACCTGCTGACGCAGATAGCTGGCGAAAGGCGATCGTCGATGAAGGCCTTGCCTCCGCGACGGTTTCCAAGCGTGTCCGTGTCGCCAAGACGATCTTTCGCAAGGCGATGAAGTGGAATCTGATGGTCTCGAACCCGTTCGAAGATCTTCGGTCCGGATCGCAGTCCAATCCCGCTCGTTTCTTCTATGTTACCGCTGAGACGGTGGGGGCCGTGCTTGCCGCGTGCCCTGATGATCAGTGGCGTGTGATCGTCGCTCTCGCTCGCTATGCGGGCCTGCGGTGCCCGTCGGAGCACCTTGGGTTGAAATGGGGTGATGTGAACTGGGAACGGGGCCGTCTCATGGTGCGGAGCCCGAAGACGGAGGCACACGCTGGGCATGCCGCGCGTGTCGTGCCAATCGCCCCCGAAATCCGGCCGCTGCTTCTCGCTGCCTTCGAAGGTGCTGCGGCGGGGTCGGAGTGGGTCGTTCCTCGGCTCCGTGATCCGAAGGCCAACCTCCGCACAACCTTTCAGAAAATCGTTCTTCGTGCCGGTCACAAGCCCTGGCCCAGGCTGTTTCAGAATCTGCGGGCGTCCTGCGAGACCGACTGGTGCGAACGGTTTCCTGGGCATGTGGTGGCCAGCTGGCTTGGGCACAGCCCGCTCATCGCGGCCAAACACTACCTGCAAACCCGCGACGCTCACTTTGACTTGGCGGTCGGTCCAGCGTCTGGTCGCCAAGGCGGCGCAGAAAGCGGCGCAGTAAAAGCGCAAAATGCGGCGCAGCACCCGTCCGCACGCGTTGGAACGGCATGGAAAAAAGAGCCGTTAGTCCTTGACGACACGGGCTTTACGCGGTCGGGTGCGACCGCGTGCGATAGTCTGCAAAACGTGGAAATGGGCCTGGACGGACTCGAACCGTCGACCTCGCCCTTATCAGGGGCGCGCTCTAGCCAACTGAGCTACAAGCCCGATATCGCCACATGGGCCAGCGACCGGGGCGGGAGTATACGGCCCGATCCCACCCGTGTCACGTCCCGTGCCCGGCGAATAGGGAATGCCAGATCGAACCCGCCAGCGCTGAGATTTGATGACGAACTATACCCCCAGCGCCAGCGCGTCCCGATCCGTCAGCATCCCGCCATCGGACCGCTGTTTCACCGTCCCATCGCGCTTCCACGATCGATCACACCGTGGCTCCTTGCGGAGATCCAGCACCGTTGGTTCGCCGGGCTTGGCTTCCAGCGACACACGGCTTACTCCGAGCAGATCGGCCAGGTCTACGAGATCAAACGCCGCCAGCACGCCGTCAGGGTCGGGTAGCACAACGCCCATGTCGAGCGGGTTGTCGGGCAGCGAGGCTCCACCAGTGCCAGTGGCGGAGGCTCGCGAGCGTTCCATGACCTGTAGGGCGGCGTCGCGTGCCGACATCACGGCCGACCACCGTTGGTCCGGCTTCACGCCCAACTCGCCGATGAACTCAGCCATATGAACGGTCGTTCCCGTGTCCTGATTCTCAACTCGGCGTAGCGCACGGAACGCTTCGTCCGCGGTGTGCGGCATCAGCGGCGCGAGCAAGCGGCACAGCCCGTCCGTCAGATCCCACAGCGCCGTCTGCGTGCGTCGCCGGCGCGGCGAGTCCGGGCGATCGCAGTACAGCCGATCCTTGACCGCCGCAAGATACACCGCCGAGAGCGTCGAGTTGCAGAAATTGAAGAGAGCGAGCTGCGCCGAGCGGAAGTCGAAGCGCTCGTAGGCCGCGAGCACCTCGCGGCTAAGCGTATTGAACTCGCCGAGCACCCAGGTGTCGAGGTCGGTCGGCTTGAACTCCGTCAAGGGAATGCAGGACCCACCGCACGAACAGCCCTTGGCTGGGTCCGAGGCCTTGAAATCGCCCAGGTTGCTGAGCAGGAATCTCAGCGTGTTGCGGACCTTCCGGTAGCTTTCGCCCGCGACCGCGAAGAAATCACGATCGACCTTGATGTCGTTCTCGTACGCCAGCGACGCGACCCACCAGCGACACACGTCCGCGCCAAAGTCTTTCAGAAGATCTTCGACATTAAGCGTGTTGCCGAGCGACTTGGACATCTTCCGGCCGTCTTTATCCACCATGAAACCGTGCGTCAGCACCGTCAGCACCGTCGCAAACGGCGGGTAGCCCGTCGCGCCCAAGCACGGCAGCAGCGAAGACTGGAACCATCCGCGGTGCTGGTCGGATCCCTCAAGGTAGAGATCCACAAACGCCGGCTTGCCGTCAGTCTTCGGATCCCACGCCAGCTTCCGCTCCCGCATCACCCCGTTCCACGACGAGCCCGACTCGAACCACACGTCGAGGATGTCGGGGCCCTTCTTCAATGATGACGTTGCGACCGCGCGTGAGCGAAGTTCCGCGGGCGCGGCGTTGTCCTGCGTCGCGTCGTAATACTTCAGAAGTTCCTCAGCCTCCGCCGTGAACCACACATCCGAACCCTTCTCGCGCACGAGCTTCGCCACCGCCCTGATCGAGGCCGCCGTCATCAACGTCGAACCATCCGGCAGCACGAACGCCGGGATCGGCAGACCCCAAGCACGCTGGCGCGAGATGCACCAGTCAGGGCGCGACTCCAGCATCCCGCGCATCCGATTCCGGCCCCACTCGGGCACGAAATTGATCCGATCGCCCTTGCGGTCCCTGTTCGGCTCGCTCGCCGCTTGCAGCGCCATCTGGCGCAGCGTCTTCTGCTCGCGCTTGGTCGGCTGATCGACGCGCACGAACCACTGCTCGGTCGCGCGGAAGATCACCGGCGTCTTGCCGCGCCAGTCGTGCGGGTAGCTGTGGGTGAACTTGTGCGCGTAGAAAAGATGCCCGCTGTTTTTCAGATGATCGACGACCTTCTGGTTCGCGTCCCAGATATTGACGCCGCGCAGCCACTCCGGCGCGGTCGCGTCGTAGGTGCCGTCGTGCTTGACGGGGCAGTAGACGGGAAGGCCGGATCGCAGCCCGGTCTGGTAGTCCTCGGTGCCGTGCCCGGGTGCCGTGTGGACCAGCCCTGTGCCGTCTTCGAGGGTGACGTAGTCCGCGGGGAGAATGGTGAAGACCGGTGCCGCGGCGGATGAAACCACGAACGGGTGCCGGTACCGAAGCCCGAGCAGCTTCTTTCCCAGCGTCGTTGCGATCACCACGACGTCTTCGGCCTTCGCGGCCTTGGTCACACGCTCGACCGCGTCAAGGGCCATGACCGTCACGTTGCCGTCCACGTACACCAGCGCGTACTCAAACTTCTCGTTCACGGCGATCGCGAGGTTCGCGGGCAGCGTCCAAGGTGTCGTGGTCCAGATCATAAATGAAGGACGGACACCGGGCCGAACCCCCGGCTTGGGAAGTTTCGACGCGTTCCCGTCGCCTGCTTCGTCTGGTCCGTCCGATCCGACTTCTCCGAGTTCCTCTGTCTCCTCCTCTGATCCCTCCGCGTTCAGGTCTTCAGGCAAACCAAACGCCGAATACACCGCCGCCGCGTCATCGGCCTCGAAATCAACGTAGATCGAAAGATCCTCGCGGTCGTAGTACTCAAGCTCCGCCTCGGCGAGCGCCGTCTCGTTGGCGATCGACCAGTGCACGGGCTTGAGCGCGCGTGCGACGAGCCCCTGCTCCATCAACGCCGCCAAAACCTCGAGCGTCGCGCCTTCAAACTCCGGCGCCATCGTCATGTACGGGTGCTCGTAGTCGGCCAGCGTGAGCAGCCGGACCATCTCGCCCGCCTGCAGCTTGATGTATTTCTCCGCGGACTTCTGGCACTCACGCCGCACCGCCATCCGACGCTGGGCCTCGGTCAGCGACTTGAGCTTCTCCGCCTTGGCCGCGTTCCCGGCCTCCATCATCTCGGTCATCACCTTGTGCTCGATCGGCAGCCCGTGACAGTCCCAGCCGGGGATGTACGAGCAATCAAGGCCCGCCATGGTTTTCGTGCGTACCACGAAGTCCTTGAGGCACTTGTTCATCAGGTGCCCGAGGTGGATGCCGCCGTTGGCGTAGGGCGGGCCGTCGTGGAACACATAGCGATCCCGGCCCGCGCGGGCGGCTCGGATCTTCTCGTAAAGCTTCATCTGCCCCCACCGCTTCACGCTGGCCGGCTCGTTCTGCACGAGGTTCGCCTTCATGGCAAACGCGGTCTGCGGCAGATTCAGAGTCGCGCGGTACGGGCTCTTGTCCGAGCCCTTGTCGGCGGCCTGGCCTTCGGGTTTGGCTGGGGAGGCGGTCGGATTGGACGGCGGATTGGCGTGGTTCATGAGGTGCTCAGTCAGACATGCGGCCGCCGCCGGAATCATTTCCGGCGGGGTCGGTGATGGTATCGGTGAGAGGGAGAGTTGTTTTGGGGTGCCCGAGCAGCCCGCGCGGCCCGGGAACGACAGCCACCATCGAGCGCCGCGAGGCACCTTCGATGGTTCTCAGTGGGCCCCGCAAGGACAAAGCGAATCGAACGATCCGCCCCTCGCGGGGCGATCAAATTCGAAAGGTGCGAACTCGACGGGCCCGGAAGCCGTCGGTGTCAACGACCGAGATGGAAGCCAACGGTGTCAAGACGCTCCAAGTGTACGACTCGCAGAGACGCCAAGAGCGGTCACGACAGCTCAAAAATGGTCTGAGACCGCAAGAACATGCCGGTATGCGCCACCAAGTGGTACGCCTGCGCATGGACCTGATTCTTCTGGGTCTGCACGTCGACCACGCTTAGGCACTTCCCGCCCTGGTCACGCCACTGGTGGATCTGAGCCCCGTTGGCCTTGGCGAACTGGAGGTACTCATCGCACGCCGAGACATACGCGTGGTCCGTCAGCGTCTCCGTCTGCACGGTCGTGATGTAGTTCGCACGGTCACGTTTGAACTGGTGCTCGAACTCGTGCTCGCCGGTGCAGAGAAAAGCATTGACGATGCCCGTCTGCGGCAGTTCGTGCGCGTGGTCGGCCACCAGCTCGCTCGCGCACAGACCCCCGTGCTCAAAACGAAGCAGATGCGACCCGTTCATCAGCCACGACTCAAGCTCGTACCCGCCCATCTTGGCGACCTGACGCGACTTGAGCGGAAAGAACTCCGGGTGGATGGCACGGTTGTAGAGCACCACCTGATAAAGCTGGAGTCCGCTGGGCTTGACCGTATTACTCATGGATGACCTTTTCGTGAGACGCCGGACTCGGGGGTTTGACGTTCCGAGCCCGTGAATTGTTCCAAGCCGGGCTTTTCCTCTTGCAACGAGTCGATTCCCATCGTCACAGGCGTTCGTCATGTGCTCGGTCCGCCGCGGGGGTCACCCGGAAATCGGCGGGGGCAGGTTTGCAGTGATACCGAGCGTCGGGTCGAAAGGATGAGCAAGACTTCCTAAACGCTGGACTTGGGCCGAGAACCGATCCTTCCAGAGCACAAACAGGAGCGTTCGTGCCGTGTTTCTTTCCGAATTATGCCAGAACCAGCGGTGAACGGAAGACCAATGTACCGAATCGGCCTGTTTTTGTGTCAGAATTTCGCAGTTTAGTAGGGACCGGTTCGTCCATCTAAGCAAGCAAAGCGACATGGAAACGATCGAGTCACGTCTCAACGCACTAAAATCACTCAAACCCGAACAAAGATTGTCGGTGTTGGTTTCTGTGTTTGATCTTTGTTCGGAATCCGATCGAAATCGCGTCGGCCTCGAACTCATCGAAATGGCACTCAGCCCCGACCATCAGCCAGCGCCCACCGGGTCGGGGCACTGGGCACGGCCCTTCCGTCGTGGCACGCACGCCCAGCCCGAGGCTTCGGTCGCGGACCGAGCCATCGCCCAGGTGGCCCAACGCTGGACATTACTCAGCGACGAACTGCGCGCCGCCGCCGCGCCCCTCGGTGCCGGCCGCTGGCCCGAGGCGCTCCGCGACATCGGCGTCCGTTCGTCAGAGACCGCGCGCCGATCAGCCCTCAAACTCGCGGAAGAAGCGCCCGAGCCCGGCTTCTCGCGCGTCTGCGCAGACCTCCTCCACGATCCCGAAGTCTCCATCGCCGCCGCCGCCGGAAGAGCACTGGTCGCCCTGGCGCACAGAGCGGGCATCTCCGCCACGGCCGTTGAACCCGACGTGCTCCGCGGAATCCTGGAAATCGGGTCCCACCGATGCCGCGGCGCCGCCCTGGCCGCCATGACCCTGCTGAACCCCGCGTGCCTCCGCGGCCCCGCCGGCACGCCCGGAGCGCTGGCTTCCTGGTTTGTCGGGCAGGAAACCGAGGCCCACGCGGCCCTCCGATCGGCCATCCGCGCGGATCGGTCACCCATCTCCCTCGCACGAGCGTGGGAGTGGCTCGCCGTGCCACGCTTCGCGGCCGCATCCGCCGATCGCCTCCGCGCCCTCGCGGGACCGCCCGAGGCCCAAGCACTCCTTGAACGCTGGCACCTCCTCGCACGCCCCTCACGCGCCCGGGAGTGGAGCGGGTCACGCGCCGCAGGGCGTGAAGCCGTACTCCCCAGCGGAGACCGCACCGAGGAACTCAGCGCGCAGGCACGGAGAGGACTGCTCGCCCTCCGCCGTGCCCGACCCGGCTCAGCGCCCCTGCAGACCGACCGGTCCAACACCGCCGCGCGAGACCCACAACACTGGATTCGCGCCGCCGCAGCACGCGCGGCCGGGGCCGACGACGCCATCGACCTTTGCTTTGACCCTCATCCCCGCGTCTCGCAAAGCGCTTTCCTGTCATGGTCCGTGGTCGGGGAACGCGGACTGGACGGCCGCCTGCTCGGCCGCGTCGGCGCTCGATCCAGCCCGCCAAGAACACGCTGGCTGGGAAAGCTCGCACGCTCCCCCCACGCACGAGTGCGTGCGTTCGCGTCAAGCGAAGGCCGTGCGGCGAACTGGCTCGACGCGGGCTCGCCGGGAGGACGCGCCACCGCGTGGGCCTTGCTCGCACACGACCGAGCCGCCCTCATCACCCAACTGCGCGAACGAATACAAGGCACGCACACCCACACACGGGCGGCCGCCGTCGCGGTCGTCCGCCGCCTCCGTCT
>JBGAOD010000153.1:0-7653 GCA_044221955.1 Phycisphaerales bacterium
GCGTGGGTGCGCGCGCGGTGTCGTCTATGGATTCGGGGTGGGTGCTTGGGTGTGCGCGCGCGGGGAGGGTGAGCGCGGTGGAGTGCGCGTTGGGTTGGGGATGGGATCGCGTGGATGGTGCGGGGGATGAAGGGCGGGTTGGAGCGCCGAGATTTTTTTGGGGGTGGGTGAAGGTGTGTGTGGGGATGGCGCGGGGTGTGCGCACGGGCGGAGTTGAAGAGGGGGTAGATTGGGAGCATCGATGTCTCAGAGCAGACATCGATGGCACGGGGGGACTTCGATGCCACCCAGCCCACGGGGGGACATCGATGCCACCCAGCCCCAGCCTCCAATCTTGGGATCCAAAAAGAGACTGACATCGGGAGGGCCCGATGTCAGTGCTAGGAATTCAGTGTTCCGAAGTCAGGGCCGACTGTCGCGTGATTACAGCCCGGGCTGGCCGGTGCCGATTTCCTTACCGCCGAAATCGACTCCGCCCAAACCGCCGCGGGTCCAGTAGAAGTAGCCGAATACTTTGTCTCCGCCGGATTTCCTCGGCGGCGGATCGATCAGGTGTACGCTATCCGCCAAGTTGGGGTTGTAGTCGATGATGCTTGGGACGTTCGACTTGGGTGTGCGGGGATCCCACCCGGGGTTCGAACTTCCGACCTTTGCCACGCGGACCGACGCGTCGAACATTACCGTGGGAGTGTTCACGTCGTCGTAGGCCCAGTAGCTTTTGATCCGCCCGTTGTGCCTGCTTTCGCCGTCGAAGGTCAGCACTTTCTGAGCGGGGAACATCAACTTGGACATTTGGTTCACACCGAGGTTCGCGGTCCCCGGGACAAAGAATGAATTGTAGTTCGTCTGGTACAGCATGCTCGCTGGGTCGGTAGACCGATCGCACAGCGCCGGCACGAACGAGTAGCTCGTGAGGTAGGGGTAGCGCGGCAGTTCGTGCGGGCGCGGGATCATGGTCTTGTACTCGAGCGGCGTGGCTTGCCACTGGAGTTTGATCCGATCCTCGGGGCAGACGACCATCTTCTCGGGAAGGCGTGAGTTCAGGAAGTCGAGGAGGACGAGGTGTCCGTAGTTCAGATAAGGGATCACGCCGCTCTGGGGTGGGAACTTGTCCGCGCCGGTATCGCGGCCGGTGCCGCGGCGGAGGATGTCCACCATTTGGTTGTTGGCGGCCTGAAGATCCGACGTCGCTGACTTCAGGTCGGCGTACTGGGTGGGGAGGTTGTTGCTCTTGCGCCAGGAGAACTGGTAGAGGGTGTCTCGGAAAGTCGCGGCGTAGGAGCCGGTGGCCTTTCCGAGCTGCGCGAGGTTGTTCATGCACAGCGTGCGGCGTGCGGTCTGGCGTGCTTGTCCGAGCGCGGGGAGGAGGATGCCGATCAGGAGCGCGATGATCGCGATGACGACCAGGAGCTCGATGAGGGTGAAGCCCGAGCGGCGTTGGGTGCGGGCTTTGAAGAGGCGGGCGAATGCGGGTGCGATCATTTTTTTTCTCCGATGCTGGTCTGGGAGCGTCCCGGACCTGTGTTCGAGGCGAGTCGTATTTCAAGCAAAGCGATGTGCGGTCGGGCGATCTGGGCGGAGGGTCCGTGAAGATCTCCGCTGTGATACAAGGAACGTGCTGGTTGGATGCCGAGGGCGGGTGGGCGGTTGTCTCTCTTGCTGGACTGCGTGTGATCGAAAAACTCTAGGACGGGAGTGATGAGGGGGAGCGAGCGGCGCGAACGAGTGACCAACGGGGAGCAAGGAACGGACGGCCGCGGCGTGCGGGCCGTAGGAAAGACCGCGGCGGCAGGGTCGAAGGCTGGCCGCGGAGTCGCGGGGCCTTTGTGGGCGAGGTTCGAGCGAACCCGTTCGTGAAGTCCCATACGAGAGCATTCGGACTGCTGATTCATTGCGATCAACAAAAATGCGAGTTTGGAGAAAGTAAGGATTGGTGGCCCCGGTGGTTCGTCCCACGGGCGATCCACGGAGGGCCGACGGATCGTCGGAGTTTTCAGGCCGCGCAACGTAAAGTCCGTGACCCGCAATGTTTTACGGCAGCCCGCGGAGCTTGAGCTGTTCGAGGCGGAGTTGGACTGCGCGCCGCCGTGCGGCGGCGGGAGAGTCGGGTGTGCCCTCGGCGGGCAGGAGTTCGAGCGCCTTGGTGAGGGAGTCGGTGGTGTCCTTGGCGATGAGGTCGGTGATCTTCTGCTCGGTTGGGTCGATCGGGGGGGGCGGGGCGGTCGGGGTTGTGGGCGGCTCGGTTGGGTGATCGGGAGCGGGCCTGGTCGCTTCGGGAGCGGGCGCTGGCGGCGAGGCCGAAGGAGCGGGCGGCTGGACCGGAGTGGATGTGGTTGCGGAGATGTCGGGGTCGGCAGGGGCGGGGGTGGGTCGGGCGTGATCGGGGCTCGCTCCCGCGATGAACCCGACGTTGATCTTTGACGCTTGATTTGTCACGAACCAGACGCCGAGTCCGACGAGCGTGACTAGGAGGGCGATGACGGAAGTGGCCAGCCCGTTGACGAGTCGGGTCTGGTTTCGCAGTCGCCTCGAAAGAACGGTGATGGCAGCGTCGAGGTCGTGGGTCGGGACGCCCGTAGCGCGGGCATTGTCCGAGTTTTTGATCCCGATGGGCGTGGAGACGATCCCCGACTCATTCGCGGGACCGGGCTGCCCGGGGAGCGGCTCGACGGGGTTGAGCCCGAGGTGCTGGCGATCGGTTTCGATGGTGAAATCGGCGCCGCAATCGTCGCAGATCCCGTCGTTGGGTTGGACGTCGGCCTGGCATTGGTAGCAGACGCCGAAGAGGTGCGAAACTCCCGGTGTGGCGTTCGCGGCGCACCAGAATTGTTTGGTTGTGGGGCCGCGGATGATGGTGTGGGGGTCGATCCTGCCGCGTTTGGCCATGGCGACGACGGTTTCGTAGGAGCAGCCGGGGCGGAAGGGGTTGGCGTCGTCGCGGATGAACCAGGGGCCCATGGCGTTCTGGCTTGCTTGGCGTGAGAGGGGATCGAGCAGCCCGCGGCAGGTTTCGCAGCGATGGGCGACCGGGGTGGGTTCGCCGCAGTAGGGGCAGATGACGCGGCGGCGGGTTTTCTTGCCGGTGACGGCGGGAATCTTCGACAGGGCGTCCGGTGCTCCAGCTTCAGGTGGCACCGCTCGCGCGGACTCCGCGAGGGCCGAGTCCGGCGCGGGTTGAGAGGTCGGCGTGCTGGGCGTCGACTTCGAGGGCATCTTCGCGGGGGGCTTTCAGACAGTGCGATGCGCGGGTGGCCGGAGATAGGGCCTGACGGGCGCTGCGGCGTACGCTTGGTTGAGAATCGAGACGGCACCCGATACGCGACCAACACGGGTCCGGTTGGCACAATTCAGCGGATCGGCCCGACGATCGACGTTTGCCAGCTCAGACTCGGGCATCTGCCCATGTTACCCGGACCGCCCGCGCCATGCATATCAACTCATCCAACGCCGTCCTGAATCCCCAAACTCGAACCGAATCGCGGTGGTGGAGTCCTCGAAGAGGGCTGCCCGGAGGGACCTCGCGTCCTCTCGTCTTTGCGGTGGTGGGTGCGCTCGCGGTCTTGGGTGGATGCTCGTCCTCGGGCGATCCGGACGACCCGCGTGACCTCGCGGGGGTTCGGGCCGCCGAAAGGACTCTGGACCGCAACGCCGTGAGCGGGACCGATCGGCAACCCGCGGCGGTGATCGGCGACGAAGCGATCTCGTGGGACGAATTGCGGGCGAGCCTAGGTGAGGCCGCGGGCGGGGCGGTGGTTGAGGAGTTCGTGCTGGACCGGCTGCTGCGTCGGGAGATGGCCGATCGGAGTATCACGCTGACCGCGGCGGAGATTGCGCGGGAGCGTGAGCTGTTCGATGACCAGGTTCGCCGCTCGTCGGCGGCCCTCGACGACCAAGCGCCGAAGCTTCTTGCGCAGGTTCGGCGTGCCCGCGGGCTCGGGCCGGTGCGTTTCAAGTCCCTGCTCGAACGCAACGCGACGCTGCGTCGGCTGGTCCGCGACGACGTGCTCGTCGAAGAGCCCGCGATCGCACGCGAGTTGGATGCGCGTTTTGGCCCGCGCGTGCGGTGCCGGATTCTCGTGACCGGCACCGAGGGTGAGGCCGCGCGGGCGCGGGCACGGCTGGCGGACGGTTCGCCGGATCTGCGGGAGCGGTTCGCGGCTCAGGCCCGGGCGGAATCGCTGGACCCCTCGGCGTCGAACGGGGGGCTTCTCGATCCCATCAGCCCGCTCGATCAGTCCTACGCCGTGGTCGTTCGCAACGCGCTCAAGAATCTCAAGCTCGGGGAGCTGAGTCCCATTGTTGTGCTCGACCACGGGTACGCGATCCTGATGGGCGAGGGCGAGGTGCCCGCGGAAACGCCGCCCCCCTCGGCCCGCGCGTCGAT
This sequence comes from Phycisphaerales bacterium, assembly GCA_044221955.1. Taxonomy (GTDB): domain Bacteria; phylum Planctomycetota; class Phycisphaerae; order Phycisphaerales; family UBA1924; genus CAZCPB01. The sequence goes on from JBGAOD010000153.1 coordinate 4,385, forward strand.
CGAGTCTGAACTCCGGCTGCGGCAAGAGCGGATCGCGATGGATCGGCTGGGGCAGCGGCTGATGAACTCGGCGCAGGTCACGGTCTTCGATCCTTCGCTGGGCTGGAGCTGGCAGAACCGTCTCGTGCCGGGCGAGCCCAAGTAGATCTCCCGAAGTTCGCCCGCGGCGGCCGCACGCGGGCTAGCGCCGGTCCAGAGCGCGCAACGCCTCGCACACCGTCAAGAGCGTGAGCGAAGTGGCGTCCGCCGGTTGGCGCTGGTCCCAGACCGCTGCGCGTATTCCGCCGCGTGCTCGATCCGGCGTGAGGAACATCTGCCCTGCGGCCCCGTCGGCGTCGAGTTGCTTCAAGAATCGCAGCGAGGGCAGCAGGCGCGCCTGCTCCTTCACGACCTCGCCCGAGTCGGTCAGACGCGGATCGCCGAGCATCGTCGCGACGAACGCGAGCGGACGAGCTGATTGCCACGTCGGCATCGGCGGACCTGAGTTTATGAACACAATCCCGGCCTATGTCGGGCGCCGTCGGGCCCGGCGGCATCGACCGACACCGCGTGGGCGAACGCCGCGTCACGCATCTCGCGCAGGGCCGAGGCGGAGGCGATCGGCCCGCCCGTCGCGTCCGCCAGCGCCAGCTTCGCCTGTACGACTGCAGGGCATCTGATTGACGAGCTGGGACGGCGGCGTGCTCCTGAGCACCGAACCGACGGCGCGTTCTGCGACCTTTACTTCGTCGGGATTCCTGGTCCAGGCCGCGCGGCGGGCGAGAGAAAACGCGACGAGCGCACGCTCACGCTCGGGCACCGAGTCGATCGAAGCTCCCGCCGAGATTGCTTTGGCGCGGCAGCGATCAACGAACGCTCGAAGGGGGCCAGCATCGAACTCCGGCGGCAGACCGAGGTTGTCCGTGTCGTCGAACACCGACGCGGCGAGCGCCGCGCAGGCAACGCTGTCGAGCGGGTCCGGTTCGCCCGCGTCGTGCGCGGCGAGGTCGCCGAGGATTTCAGCCGCTCGCGTGCGTGAGGCGAGCCAGGTCGGGTCGTCCCGCACCTGCCGATCGGAATACCGCGCCAGGGCGAGCGCCGCCAAGGATTGCTCCACCGGCGAGGCCGAAGCCTGCTCGAACCGGCCGAGGGTCGGGAGCGGAGTGCCGACCATGCCCCGCCGCGTGCTGGTGTTCATCCGGCGTGCGACCAGGTTGCGTGCCATCGAGTCCGCGAATGACTTCAACCCGGCGGTGGTGATCTCGCGCTCGCGGACGACCCGCCCACCCCGGAACAGGAAGACGGGCGCTGCGCCCGAGTCCGGGTTGGCCAGGTGGATCGCCCGGAACTTGTAGAGCGAGGCTCCCCGAGCCTTGACAAACGTGCCGGGCTCGCCGTCGGCGTTGCCGCGGACGCCGAGCGCCGGGTCGGCCGCTCCCTTGGCGATGACGCTCGCCAGCCCGTCTCCCGGTCCGATGTTGAGCGTCAGCATGGTGCCGGGGAACATCGCGTGCGTTGTTGCACCCAATCGAACCGCCACACCATCAAGCCCGGGAGCGAGGCGTTGGTCCGCGTCGTCTAAGGTCGTCGGTGTGATGGGCACGAACGGACCGGCTAGTTCGAGGCTGACGCGGATGCGTTCGGTATCGAGCCCGGGGAGCAGCGGCCTTTGGTGGGGCGGTGGTGGGGGAGCGGCACCGTCTGCATTTTCGGGTCGCACAACCGCTTCAGGAACCCGGGCTCGTTGCATGAGCAGTCCGATCACCTGCCGCGTGGCGTCGTGCAGGCACGCGGGCCCGACGGTGGTGACACTGGCGATGATCTGCCCGTCAAGCCGCAGCCCGATCGAGGCCGCGGACGGCGATCCTGCGGAAGCGAACGAATCGGGGCCGGGCAGGTTCAGGTTCACGACGAGCGAGGCGAGTTCCTCGAAGGCGGACATGGCCTGGGCAGGCGTCGGGACTCCCGGCATTGCCAATGGCGTGATTCCGGTATTTTGCATTTCTCTCTCAGGCACCTTGTCCTGAGACTGGGCCGCGCAGACTGGGCCTTGGGTCGATGTCAGAGCTGTGATCAGCAGCGTCACGAAGCTCAGCACAGCCCGAGAATCGTGGCGACGTTGCTTGGGTGTTGTGGCGGCGCAACGGTCGCGGTTGCGTTGGTCCGACGCCGCCGTCACACACGGAAGCACGCGGCGATAGGGCCCGAGAAAAACGTGGTGGGCAGGTTGTGAGGCACGACGCGGCGGGTGAAGCCCTCGCTGGCACGCCGGTTGAATGTCTTCCTTGCGAACAAACGGGAGACAAGAGATGAAAGAGATGCTCGCCATAACGATCTACCGCCGCCGGGTTGCCCTTCTCGCCCTTCTTACCTTTGCGGCCCTCTGCTAGAGAAAGCGGGGGCCGAAGCACGGCACCTGAGTCCCGAGCAGAAAAGTTCGGCCTCGGCTTTGGCGTGAAGGGGAGTTTGTTCAAGCACACCCAACACGCCGGCGCGGGCCGAGCGGGACTGTACCGGGGCAAGGACGCTCTTGGCGCAGAAATCCCCCGACCCGCTCCGGCGTTCTGCTTGTGGGCAGACGCGCCTGGGCCCGAAGCGGTTGCAAAAAAAATAAAGGGCCGCCACGAGGGCGGCCTCCGAACGGCGTGCGGCACCTATCGCGGGTGACCCAGCCGACAGCACCCGACAGCGGCTCTAGTTCGTGCGGTGCTCAGCCATCCAACGTTCGGCCTGTTCAACCGTGCCGCCGAACACCAGGAAAAACGTGATCACGGACCATTTCTTGAGCGACCGCATCCCGAGCCTCTTCCTGCCGGATGATGACTCCCGTTCCACGAGAGTCCCGGCAATCCGAAGATGCACCAGAATTGGTGGGTTGCCAGCGAACTTGCCAGATTTTCATACGAGACATTCAGGTTCTTGAAGGTTCGCACGCCAGCCGGTACCGCGGTTCGCAATTCGGACGGCATCTGGCGCAGGCGACAGCGTCAAAGACCCGTCCCGGGGAGGGCCTTCTCGATCACTTCCGTCAGCTTGGCTTCCAAGTCCGGGCTGAAGCCCGACTCGGAGAACAGGATCTTTCCGTCGGCCCCGATCACGTAGAGCGTCGGCCAGCCCTGCACCTTGTACTTCTCCGCGATGGTCTCGGCCTTGTAGATCACCTCGTAGGTGAACCCGTGTTTTTTCATGAACGCCATCGGGTCGGCCTTGGGGTCGCCCTCGTAGTTCATCCCCCGAATCGCGACCGGCTTGTCCTTGAACTTTTCGTGGACCTTTTGGATGGCGGGCAT
>JBGAOD010000011.1:0-57634 GCA_044221955.1 Phycisphaerales bacterium
GGCGGAGTTGATCGAGTCCTATTCGCTGGAGCGGGCACGCAACGCCGTCCGCGCGCTGATGACGCTCACGCCCGAAACCGCGGCGGTGAAGCAGCCGGACGGCTCCTGGAGCGAGGTGGACGCGGCAAACGTTGTCACCGGTGCGACAGTGCGGGTCAAACCCGGCGAGCGCATCCCGCTCGACGGCAAGGTCGTGAGCGGGGCCTCAGCCGTTGATCAGGCTCCGATCACGGGGGAGAGCATCCCCGTCGAGAAGGCGGTCGGCGATCAGGTCTTTGCCGGCACGATCAACGGCAACGGCCTGCTGGAGTTCACGACGACCGGTGGCAAGGACGAGACGACGCTCGCGCGGATCATCAAGACCGTGCAGGAAGCGCAGGGACAACGGGCGCCGACGCAGCGGTTCGTGGACTCGTTCGCACGCGTCTACACGCCAATCGTGTGCGGAGTCGCGCTGCTCGTGGCAGTGGCGCCGCCGCTGTTGTTCCATCAATTGTGGATGCCGTGGATCTACAAGGCACTCGTCCTGCTGGTCGTGGGGTGCCCGTGTGCTCTGGTGATCTCAACCCCTGTCACGATCGTGAGCGGCCTCGCCGCGGCGGCCAAGCGTGGCATCCTCGTCAAGGGCGGGGTGTACCTGGAGCAGGGCAAGTCGATCAAGGTAATCGCTCTCGACAAGACTGGCACGATCACCGAAGGGAAGCCGAAGGTCACGGACGTGCGCTCGCTGGGCGAGATGGCGGTAGACCGAATTCTGCTACTGGCCGCCAGCTTGGACGCCGGTTCGGACCATCCCGTGGCCCGTGCGGTTACGACGGCGTGGACCGACGAACGGAAAGCCCAATCCGGCCCGCTGCTCGCCGTCGCGGACTTCGAGTCAGTGACGGGAAAAGGCGTGAAGGGGACCATCGACGGCCGGTGGTACTTCGTGGGCAATCATCGCTTCGCTCACGAGCGGGGCGTGTGTTCTCCGGAAGTCGAAGCGGTTCTCGCGGAGTTGGAGAAGAATGGCCAGACGGCGATTGTTTTTACCGATGAGAAGTCCGCATTGGGAGTTCTCGCCGTAGCGGATACTCCTAGAGCCACAAGCATCGAGGCGGTCAAAGAACTTCACGCTTTGGGTATCCGGACGATTATGCTTAGCGGCGACAATCAGACGACCGCGGAAGTGATCGCCCGCTCAGTCGGCATCGACGATGCCCGAGGCGGTTTGCTGCCGGAGGACAAACTCAAGGCGATCGACGACCTTCTCGCGAAGCATGGACCGGTTGGAATGGTGGGAGATGGCGTCAACGACGCGCCGGCTCTCGCGCAGGCGACCGTGGGGTTTGCGATGGGCGCGGCCGGAACCGACACCGCTCTTGAAACCGCCGACGTGGCCCTTATGCGTGACGACCTTCGTGGTGTCCCTGAGTTTCTTGCGCTGAGTCGCCGCACTTCTGCGATCCTCGTTCAGAACATCTCTTTCGCCCTGCTCGCCAAGACTGTCTTTTTCATCCTCGCGATTGTGGGAATTGCCACGATGTGGATGGCAGTGCTTGCGGACGTAGGAGCAACCCTAGTAGTCATCGCCAACGGCTTGCGGCTGGCGATTGTCCAGGCTCGCCCATCGAACGGCCAGGACGCCCGGCCGCCGATCACGACGCCTAAATAGCAAGTCGAGCTGATGGAGCGGGGAGACGTGCCCCCTCTCCCGCTCCAAACCTCACCCTCTACCCCCAACGAGCAGATTCGATCCGGGCAATGTCGATAGACGGCTCCAAGCCGTGACGGACACCGTCGGTGCCTGTCGGCCTTGCGGGTGACTCTCAATCCTCCGAAACCGCTTTGGCGCTCAGCAAACGGCGTATCCCCGGCTCCCAAACCCTAACGCCCTCCAAGAAAAGTTCTATTGGTGTACTGTCTTCGCGTTCAAACAGTCTGAAGAATTGACCAGAAAACTGAGCGTTTTGGGGTGGGTGTTGGGAGGATTTGAACTTGGCACGCATCACGGGCTGAGCATTGGACCCTGCGTTCTGGATGATCAGGCTGCTGATCGCGTTTCGGGCTCAGGAACCGATGCAGAGGCAGGGCGGTGTCCCTTTGGCTTCAGCCTCGGATGCAGCCGTAGCAACGACCCCGCCAATGCCTGCAAGTGCGGGTTTCGTTCGTAGCATCAAGCTCACCCCGCAAAAAACCGATAACATCCTTGGACTGAACACTGACGTGTCCAGTTCAGTAGCATTGATGGAGCCTCATGCAGATCGTCACCCGCCTCATCCTCGCACTGCTCTTCGTCGTGCAGTCCCTCCCCGGGCTGACCGCGATTCAGTGCGTTCCGACGGGCGGGTCCGTTTCCGTTGCTTCGACCCATCCTGGTGCGTGCCCGTGCTGTTCCGGCGGTGACGATGGATCGGGTGCCTCGTGCCCGACAGGCGACCGTGTCTCTATTTGCCACTGCGGAGAGCCGCAGCAGGACGAACCGAAGACGCCGCCCACAGAATCAAAGAGTCAGTTTCATCAGCTTCTCGTCGTTCTCCCGGCGCTGATTGGATTCCTCCCGCTTGAGCCGATGCCGACTTTGGCGATGTGCTCTACTGCGGATCCTCTTCCGCACCGGCCAACCAACTCCATTCAGTCGCTCCTGTGTGTTTGGATCGTGTAGACACCTGGTTCTTTAGGGCCATTGCGCGCTGAGGACACCGAAGTCGCACGAATCCGGCTCCTCCCTCGCGCGTTTTGCCGTCGGGGAGCCCGGTCTCAATCCCACAACCAGGAGTTTGCATCATGCCTGCCGCCCGCACCGCCGGTGCGCTCCGCGCTGGAGACCTTCTCCAACTCGGGCCGCATCCCAAGAGATCTCCGTTCCGCTCCCCTCTGCTCGTGATTGCCTACGCCCTTGTTCTCGCCGGGCTCGCAGGCTGTGCGCTCACGCCCTCCGGCACCAAGCTGGAGCAGGCCCGACTTGCCGAAGCCGGCAAGCCCTACGAACCCAAGTTCGAGGAACGAGAGCTCCCCGAACTGCCCGCTGCGCCGACGTGGCAGGAGGTGCTCCATCGAGCGTTTCTAGCCAACGGCGACCTAGAGGTCGCGTACTTCGACTGGAAGGCGGCCGTCCAGCGGATCGAGATGGCGTCTGCGTACCCGAACTCGAACGTGTCGATCGGCTATTCCTACATGTTCTCCTCGGAGCGCATGAAGTCCTTCGACCGACAGACGTTCACCGCGGGCTTTGACTCTTCGATGAATCTCTCGTTCCCGACCAAGGTGGTCAAGAAGGGAGAGATCGCGCTGGACGAGGCAAGAGCGACGGGAGAGCGGTTCCGCAGCGCCAAGTTCGATCTGCAGCGGCGGGTCCTCACCGCGTGGGCCGACTACACGCTGCTCGCAGAGCGACTTCGCATCCAGCGAGAGCAGATCGCCCTGACACGGATGGCCGCCGACGCGGTTCGGGCACGGGCCCTGGCGGGCGGAGCCCAACGCGACTTGCTCAAGACGGATGTCTCACTGCGCACGGCGGAAGACTCGATCAAGAGCATGGAAGCGGAAGTCTCGGCCTCGCGTGCGATGCTCAACGGCATGCTCGCCCGAGAGCCGGATGCGGTGCTTGAACCGCCGCTTGTTCTGCCGTTACCAAGGCCGATGCCCGTGTCCGACGACGCGGTGCTGGCTGCGGCCGTCGACCAGAACCCCGAGCTCGCGGCGCTCGCCCACCAGGTGCAGGGCCGTACTGACGCGCTGGAGCTGGCGCGGATGCAGTGGATACCCGACATCAGCCCGACGGCCATGTTCACCGGCGGAGTCTCCCAGGCTGTCGGTGCGGCGTTCATGCTTCCTACCAACATCGTCGAGATTCGCGGCGGCATCCGTGAGGCCGAGGCCATGCTCCGCGGCAGCGAGGCGATGATGCGGCAGGCCAAACGCGACCGGACCGCGTCGCTGGTCGCCACGCTCGTGTCGCTCCGCAACAGCGAGCGACAGGCGGAGCTTTTCGAATCCAACATCATCCCGCTCACCGAGCGGCTGCTCGTCAACACAAGGCAGGCTTATGCGAGCGGATCAGCCATGTACGGGGACCTGCTGGAGGCACAGCGGACGTTGCTGGACGCGAAGCTGGTCGTTGCGCAGGCCCGGGCGATGCGAGAAAAGCAACTCGCCGAGCTTGAAGCCCTTATGGGCACCGACATCGAAACTCTGACCAACCTCACCCGTCCGTCTCCCGCGATTGCCGAGAGCACCACCGCCTCGATCGAACCGATGGCGACGAACCACAAGGAGTCCCGCCATGACCGCTGAAACCACCACTGTCAGCCCTCGGGCTCGCCGCTCCGGCTCGCTCGTTCTGCTGCTTGTCGTCGCCGCGGGCAGTGCGTATGCCGGGATGCGTTGGCACACGACGCTTGAGCGATGGCTCCTGCCCTCCGCTGGAAGCGTGAACTCCGTCGCCACCCCATCGAACGAAAACAGCAAACCCATCGATGGCAAGAAGCAGTTGTGGACCTGCGGGATGCATCCTCAGGTCATCCAGGACCATCCGGGCGACTGCCCGATCTGCCACATGGAGCTCACACCCCTCGTGAGCGCTGGCGAGAACCCCTCGCCGGGAAACGCCACCAGTGTCGTGATCGACCCGGCGGTCGTCCAGAACATGGGCGTGCGAACGGCTGAGGTGACCGAGGGCCGTCTGGAGCAGGCGGTGCGCGTGTACGCGATCATCACCGAGGCTGAGCCCGGGCACCGCGATGTGAACCTGCGTGTCTCGGGATGGATTCAGACGCTCTACGCCAACACAGACGGCATGTCGGTCAAGAAGGGCGACCCGCTCTTTGACCTTTACAGCCCCGAGCTCAAGCTCGCCATCGAGGAACTCATCTCTGCCAAGCGTGCGGCTAAGACCGCCGAGAACGACACCAACGCGTCCTTGCGTGAGACCGGCACATCGCTCGTCGCCGCGGCCGAGAGCAGGCTGCTGGCGCTCGATCTCACTCCCGAGCAGATCGCCGAGTTCGGCTCGATGGAACATGCCCCGAGTGTGGTGACATTCCTCGCGCCCTTCGATGGCCACGTGACGGAGAAGGCGGGCGTGTACGCGGGCACGTCTGTCATGGCGGGCCAGCGCGTCTTCCGGCTGGCGCAGCGGAGCACCATGTGGGTTGAGGGGCGAGTCCCCGAGAGTGAGCTGCCGCGGGTCCACATGGGCCAGAAGATGCGGGCGAAAGTGGATGCCTACCCCGGCCGCGTCTTCGAGGGCGAGGTAATCTTCATCCATCCGCACTTCGACGAGATGACCAGGACCGCGCTCGTGCGGATGGCGCTCGACAACCATGACCTCGCGCTGCACGAAGGGATGTACGCGACGCTAGACATAGATGTGGGCGACGCCGAGCCAACAGTCTTAGTGCCTCGCGAAGCGATCATCGACTCGGGCGAGTCGCAGATCGTGTTCGTCAGCATGGGCAAAGGACGGTTTGAACCGCGACGCGTGGTGATGGGCAAGAGCGGGGCGCACGGGCTTGTGCAGGTCCTCAGCGGGCTGAAGCCCGGCGAAACTGTGGTCGCCAGCGGCCAGTTCCTGCTGGACTCCGAGAGCCGACTGCGCGAGGCAATCGCCAAGTTCCTGAGCCAGAAGTCAGCGAGCGCAGCCAGTCCTCCGACGACGACTCCGCCCGCACCGACTACAACTGCTTTCATCGTGGCCTCACCGGCGAAAGTGGATGCGATTGTTGCGGCATACCTCCCGCTCGCGGAGTCGCTCGGCGTGGTGCAGAAGGAGAGCACCCCGCTCAAGGTCGATACTCTCGTGTCCGCGATCCACGCACTGCACGGCGAGGTCACCGCGCCCGAAGGGGTGCGATTGATCACAAACGCTGCAACCGCGGTCGAGGCGATGAAGGGACAGCCGCTCGACAAGCAGCGAGAACTCTTCAAGGCCGCGAGCGCAGCGCTCATCACTCTCGTGGACGCCATGCCGCCGTCGCCGGCGGTCTCCGGATCTCTTTACGTGGTCAACTGTCCGATGGCCAAGGCAGACTGGCTGCAGCGGACCAAGGACATCGCCAACCCCTACTACGCCGAGGACATGAAGGAATGCGGGGCCGTCGTCCGTTCCGTCGGCGGCACGAAGGGAGCGGACTGAGCCATGATCGCCCGCATCATCGAACTCTCGATCAAGAACCGTTTCATGGTGCTCCTGCTCACAGCCATGCTCGTGGGCTCGGGCATCTGGAGCATCTTCCGCATCCGCCTGGACGCGATCCCCGACCTGTCGGACGTACAGGTCATCGTCACGACGGAGTATCCGGGCCAGAACCCTGAGGTCGTGGACCAGCAGGTGACATACCCCCTTGCCAGCGCCATGCTCGCGGTGCCGGGCTCCACCGTGGTGCGCGGCTACAGCATGTTCGAGCAGTCGTTCGTGTACGTGCTATTCGAGGACGGCACGGACATTTACTGGGCCCGCAGCCGCGTGCTCGAGTACCTCAACTTCGCCCGCGACCGCCTACCCAAGGGTGTTGAGCCCAAACTCGGCCCGGATGCCACGGGTGTCGGCTGGGTGTATCAGTACGTGCTCTACCCCGGCTACTTCAGCCCCGACCATCCCAAGGGCCTCTGGCGGGATAGCGAGCGGGACAAGTGGTACGCGTTGATCGACGATGCACCGAAGGACCGGCGCGAACGGCTGGTCAAGGTGCGGGCCTTCGAGAAGCCGGGTATCGATCCGCTTACAGACACGCCGCTCGTCTCAGCCAATCTCGATCTCGCACAGCTCCGCAGTCTTCAGGACTGGTATCTGCGCTACCCGCTGACCTCGGTGGAGGATGTCTCCGAGGTCGCGTCCATCGGCGGCTTCGTCAAGCAGTATCAGGTGGTGCTCGACCCGTTGAAGCTCCAGGCCTACCGCCTTCCGCTGCGCGACGTGATGATGGCGATCCAGCGTTCCAACAACGACGTTGGCGGCTCGGTCATCGAGCTCTCCGAGAACGAGTACATGGTTCGCAGCCGGGCGTACCTCAAGGGGCTGGACGACCTCGCCAAGGTTCCCGTCGGCTTGGGGGACAAGGGCACGCCCATCATGCTCGGCGACATCGCCAAGCTCCAGATCGGCGGCGAGATGCGCCGCGGCGTGGGCGAGCTCGATGGCAAGGGCGAAGCCGTGGGCGGCGTGGTCGTGGCCAGGTTCGGGGCCAACGCGTACAAAGTCATCGCGGATGTCAAGGCCAAGCTCGGTTCGCTCGAAGACGGGCTGCCGCCCGGCGTGTTCATCAAGCCGACCTACGACCGCTCGAACCTGATCAATCGATCCATCTCCACGCTGCGCGACACGCTCGTCGAGGAGATCATCGTGGTCGGTCTGGTCTGCATCCTGTTCCTGCTCCACATGCGGAGCGAGCTGGTCGCTGTGTTCGTCGTGCCTTCGAGCGTGGTGGCGGCCTTGCTCGTGATGCACCTCCTGGGGATTAACGCCAACATCATGTCACTTGGCGGCATCGCGATCTCCATCGGCGTGGTCGTTGATTCGGCCGTGATCATGGTGGAGAACGGGCACAAGCACCTGGACCGGGAGGAAGACCGCGTGCGGGATGGACATCCGCCCACACCCCGCATGGACATCATGATGGCCGCCGCCAAAGAAGTCGGCCCGCAGCTCTTCTTCTCGCTGCTCATCATCACCGTCTCGTTCCTGCCCGTATTCGTGCTTGGCGGCGAAGCCGGGCGACTCTTCAAGCCGCTGGCGTTCACCAAGACGTTTGCCATGACAGCCGCGGCGTTCCTCTCCATCACCATCATCCCGGTGTTGATGTACTACTTCATCACGGGCCGCGTGTTGCCACAGCGATGGGGTGTGTGGCGTAACACAGCCATCACGCTGGGCGCAATGTTCATCCCGGCCGCGGCGCTTTTCATGATCGCATCAGAGATGCCGCACCTCGTTGCCTTCCGCTGGTGGATCGCGGGCGGATGGGCAGTTCTCATGGCCATGCTCCTCTTGCCGCAGAAGATCATCCATGAGCAGCACAGTCCGATCAGCCGTGTTCTTCAGTGGATCTACGAGCCGGCGTTTCGCTTGGCGATGGCCCACCCGTGGCGTGTGCTGCTGTTGGCTGCCATCGCGCTCGCCTCGACCTATTACCCGATGACTCGGATGGGGACGGAGTTCATGCCACCGCTGGACGAGGGCGACCTGCTCTACATGCCCACGACCGATCCGTCCATCAGCATCACCAAGAGCAAAGAACTGCTCCAGCAGACCGACAAGCTCATCAAGACGTTCCCCGAGGTGCTTAGCGTCCACGGCAAGATCGGTCGTGCTGAGACCGCCACCGACCCTGCGCCGCTCTCGATGATCGAGACGGTCGCACAGCTCAATCCTGACCGCTCGCAGTGGCGGACCCGCCGACCGACGTACTTCTTCAGCACCTGGCCGCAATGGCTCCAGAAGCCCTTCTCGGCGACGTTCTGGCCCTCGGAGCGGCCGATCACGACCGAGGAGCTGAAGTTCGGCTGGCAGGATGAAGGCGGCGAGATGCACGCCGGGCTCAACTCGGTGGTCTCGTTCCCAGGGATGGCCAACGCCTGGCCCTTCCCCATCGAAAACCGCATCAACATGCTCGCCACCGGCATCAAGACGCCGGTGGGCATCAAGATCATGGGCCCGGACTTGAAGGTGCTCAGCGACCTGGCCGAGAAGTCCGCCGCCGCCGTCCGCAGCATTCCCGGCACGGTGTCGTCGTACGCCGAACGTACCTTCGGCGGCAACTATCTGGACATCGACATCAACCGCGACGCTGCGGCTCGATACGGCCTGACCACCGCAGACATTCAGGATGTCATCCAGTCCGCCATCGGCGGCATGAACATCACAACAACGGTCGAGGGTGTGGAACGCTACCCGCTCAACCTCCGCTATCACCGCGATTATCGCGATGACCTCCCGGCGCTGAACCAGGTGCTCGTGACCGCGCCCATGCCCGGTCCCAAAGGTGAACGCGTCCAGGTGCCGCTGGGCCAGCTCGCCAGCATCCATCTCACACCCGGGGCGCCCATGATCCGCTCCGAGAATGCGCAGCGCACGGTGTGGATCTTTGTCGACATCACCGGCCGCGATCTCGGTGGCTATATCGCCGAGGCTCGCAAGACGGTTGCCGAGCAGGTTCAGTTGCCACCCGGGTACACGCTTGTGTTCGCCGGTCAGTTCGAGTTCTGGGAGAAGACGCTGCCCCGGCTCATCGCGGCGAGCGTGCTGGCGCTGGTGGCGATCATCTTCCTTCTCTATGTCAGCAGCCGCTCGTGGTTCCGGGTCGGTGTGGTGCTCATGGCCGTGCCGTTCAGCCTCGTCGGGGCCTTCTGGTTCATGCACGCGCTCGACTTCAACCTTTCGCTCGCGGTCGTGATTGGCATCATCGCCCTCGCGGGTCTGGACGCTGAGACCGGCATGGTGATGCTGCTGTACCTCGACAACAGCTTTGACCGCTTCAAGGAGCAAGGCCACATGAACTCGGCGGCGGACCTCTACGCGGCGGTGCACGATGGTGCGGTCAAACGCATCCGACCCAAGGCCATGACCGTCGCGGCGGCATTCATCGGACTGGTTCCGCTCCTGTGGGCCCACGGCACCGGGGCGGACACGATGCGCCGAATCGCCGCGCCCATGATCGGCGGCCTGCTCATCAGCTTCGTGATGGAGCTCGTGGTGTACCCCGTGGTGTTCTATCTCGCTAAGCGGTGGCAGCACCGCAAGGAGTTCAGGAGCGTGTGAAATCCAGCACGCGGCAGCGTTGTCGCGAGCGTTCTCATCTGTTCGTACCCGTCTCATTTCTCAAGGAGTCATCGCATGAAATCTTCCGCGTCTCGAATCGTGATCGCCTCGTTCCTCTGCATCTCTGGGCACGCTGTCTCCGTCGCCACGGCGGCCCAGCCCGAGCCAACCAAGCCGGCCGCCAAGGAGCCGACCGTCAAGGAACCGCCCGTCAAGCAGCCTGAGTCCACCAAGCCCAAGGCCATCGGCGACCCATACCCGCTCGCGACGTGCCCGATCTCCGGCGGCAAGCTCGGTTCAATGGGCGACCCGATCGTGAAGAGCTACGACGGCCGCGAGGTGCGGTTCTGCTGCAACTCCTGCCCGCCTAAGTTCGAGAAGGATCAGGCCAAGAGCATCGCCAAGCTCGACGAGGCGATCGTCAAAGACCAGCTCCCGCTGTATCCGACCGACACGTCGGTCGTGTCCGGCAAGAAGCTCCCTGAGAAAGCCATCGACTGGGTCTACAACAACCGACTGATCCGCCTGACTGACGAAGCCGAGAAGGCCGAGTTCCTCAAGGACCCCGCCAAGCATCTCGGAGCCCTCGACAAGGCCACGATCGAGAAGCAGTCAAAGGACTACCCACTCAAAAACTGCCCGGTGAGCAAGGACGAGCTTGGGGCGATGGGCGAGAACAAGGACCTTGTCATCGCAGGCCGACTCATCCGCCTGTGCTGCGCATCGTGCGAGAAGGACGTCCGCAAGGAGCCGTCGAAGTTCATCGCCATGATCGACGTTGCCCGCAAGGGGCCGAGCGACAAGAAGGACGGAAAGTAGTCCCACAACCGAGGCCACAGCGACCACAAGCGCTGATCTCTGATCATCGTCGGTGCGGTTAGGGCTGCCGCTCCCCCACATGACTATCGCTATCGGATTCCAATCCACCATCTGGTCCCGACCGGCAGTGTTTGCTGCTCCGGACCCAAACAAGGAGTTCTCATGCTGAAGCTCAATCCGCGTTCCCTGTTCGCCGCCGCGCTCGTTCTGATCGGTGCCGGTCTGTCCGCCTGCCAATCCGACAAGCACACGATGGTCGAGCCCCAGGCCGGCACTGTTGTCGCCTGCAAGGAGTGCTACACCGAGGTCTACAAGGTGCAGCACGCATCCGGTTCTCGATCGGGCGGGACGGTAACACAGACGCATTCCCGCCACGTCTGCCCGGAGTGCAAGACGGAAATGTCCATCTACACCGAGAACGGCGTGGCGATGGTCAAGTGCGCCAAGTGCGCGCCTGAGGGGCTGTCGTGCGACAAGTGCTTGCCGCCCAAGGGCTGGACGCCGCCCAAGGACGCGGCAGACAGCGGCTCGAAGCAGAGATTCGGTCCGCAGAGAGCGGTCCGGCCTCTCGTGGTTGAGACCACCTGTGCACGCATACCTAACGCGTGAAGGCTCAGGCTGCGCCATGAGCGATGCCGTCCGGGCACCGTGCCCCCCCAGGCCGGCAATAAGCAGGGCGAACTTTGTCGTCCGTCCGGCGTACATACCCCCAGGGGGGTATCATTGTCCGGTGCGGACTCGTTCCCCCCCCTTTGAACCTCCTGGAGTCTTCCCATGAATACCACAGCCCCTTCCATCCTGGACATCGGCATCGACGGCATGTCCTGCGGCCATTGCGTCGCCAAAGTCACCAAGGCCCTGAGCAGCGTTCCCGGGATCGAAATCAAAGACGTCATCGTGGGCAGCGCCCGTGTGGCCGTTCCCGATGAAACGACCGCGAACGCCGCGCTAGCCGCAATCCGGGAGGCGGGGTATACGGCTCAGATGTCACCTTCCGGACCGTCCCCGGCCAAGAGCGGCGGATGCTGTGGGGGCGGCGGTATGAGCGCGAGCGCTCAGGCCAAGGCCCACGGGGGAGCGTGCTGCGGCTGAACGGCGAGAGGCTCGTTTCGGAGTATGCAATGCCACCCAAGAAAACCACGTCGAGGTCGCGAGCAAAGAACGTCGCGGAGCCCGACTGCGCATGTGAGTCGCCCACCAATGTTCTTTCCCCGAGCACGGGCCGCAAGGCCGTGGCGGTTGACCAGGACCTGAAGGCCACGAACATCGTCCGCCTCAAGCGTGCCGAGGGCCAAGTGCGGGGCGTCGTTCGGATGATCGAGCAAGACCGCTACTGCGCCGACACGATTATCCAGATCGCCGCTGCCCAAGAATCGCTGCGGGCTGTCGCCAAGAACCTACTCAGGAATCACCTGAAGCACTGTGCACGGGCTGCGCTCAAGGCGAGCCAGGCTGAGGCGGATGCGATGTGCAACGAACTGATGGACGTGATGTCCAAGATTGCCAGGTAGACCGTGAAGACCGAGCACAACCATGATTCGTCGACTCCTGCCAATGACCACTCTCGTGGCGCGGTTGAGGAGCGTGTGGATTTGCCCCTCAAAGGCATGACGTGCGCTTCGTGCGCGAGCACGATTGAGAAGGCGCTCTCGAAGGCGGAGGGAGTCTCGACGGCCAGTGTGAACTTCCTCACCAAGACCGCGACGGTGCGGTTTGACCCGAACTCCACGTCGCCGGATGCTCTGGCCGGCATCGTCAGGGGAACCGGCTATGACACAGGGGGTCCGTCCACTCATTCTCCCACGCGAGCGTCGGACCCATCTCCGGCAGGCAGCAATCACGACGGCCATAGTGGCAAATCGAATCATGGAGGCGAACAGCCGACGGAGGCCCACGGCCCGTCCATGCACATGGAAGGGATGACCGACGATGAGCACGCGGCCCACATGCACGTCAACGAGGGAGAACAGGCGCTGCTGCTTCGCAAGGTGATCATCGGCGCGGCGCTGTCGCTGCCGGTGCTGGTCATCGCAATGTCGCACGGCAGGATCGCGATCTTCAACCACGCATGGATCAACTGGCTCCAGCTCGCACTCACGACGCCGGTCGTGGTCTGGTGCGGGGCCCAGTTCTATCGCATGGCCTGGTTTGGCCTGAAGCACTTCCGAGCCAACATGGACTCGCTGGTGGCGCTCGGGACCGGAGCGGCGTTCGTGTATTCGATCGCCGCGACGGTGTGGCCGGGGTTCTTTGCGGTCACCCACGCCGCAAGCACCAGTGGGATGGCGATGGCGCCGGTCTACTACGAGGCCGCGGCGGTCATCATCGTGCTGGTGCTACTCGGAAAACTGTTCGAAGCCCGGGCGACGGGCAACACGAGCGCGGCCATCCGCAAGCTGATCGGACTCCAGGCCAAGACCGCTCGGGTGCGAAGGGATGGGAACGAGCAAGACATTCCGGTTGAACAGGTTGTCGTCGGTGATGAGGTCATCGTTCGGCCCGGCGAAAAGATCCCAGTGGATGGCACGGTGGAAAGCGGCGATTCCTCGATCGACGAGTCAATGTTGACTGGTGAAAGCGTGCCGGTTGAGAAAAAGCAAGGCGATGCGGTCTTTGGCGCAACGATCAACAGCACCGGCGCTCTCACGTTCCGCGCGACCAAGGTCGGCAAGGACACGGCCCTCCAGCAAATCGTTCGCCTCGTGCAGGAAGCCCAGGGCAGCAAGGCTCCGATCGCCCGGTTGGCAGACACTATCGCCGGATACTTCACGCCCGCCGTGTTGGGCATCGCGATCGTGACATTCATCGTTTGGTTCTTTGTGGCTCCGGTGGACACGCGACTGAGCATGGCGTTGCTCACGTTCGTCTCGGTGCTCATCATCGCGTGCCCATGCGCCCTGGGGCTCGCCACGCCCACGGCCATCATGGTTGGCACGGGCCGCGGGGCCGAGCATGGAATCCTCATCAAGGGTGGCGAGGCGCTGGAGACGGCCCACAAGCTGTCCGCCATTATTCTGGACAAGACCGGGACCCTGACGCGGGGCAAGCCCGCGCTGACGGACGTTCGGGTGCTTCCTGGCACTCTCGAACCCGACCTTGTGCGACTGGCGGCTTCCGCCGAACGTCGCAGCGAACACCCGCTCGCAGCGGCGGTTGTTGAGGGTGCGAAGACCCGGGGCATCACGCTCGCGGAGCCCAGCGCGTTCAAGGCCGTGGTCGGGCAAGGGATCGAGGCGACGGTGGACGGACGAATCATCCTCGTGGGCAAGAGAGCGCTCCTTTCGGACCGCGGCATTGACACGTCTGCTCTCGATGCCCTGGCCAAAGAACTGGCCACCTCCGGCAAGACGCCCATGTACGCCGCCATCGATGGCAAAGCCGCGGGTTTGATCGCGGTCGCCGATACCGTCAAGCCAGAGTCCAAGGCCGCGGTTGAGCAAATGCAGAAGATGGGGCTGCGCGTGGCCATGATCACCGGCGACAACGCCCTCACGGCTGCTGCCGTCGCCAAGGAAGTTGGCATTACGCCCGACATGGTCTTCGCCGAGGTCCTCCCTGAGCACAAGGCCGAGCACGTCAAGAAGCTTCAGGCACAGGGGCTCATCGTCGGCATGGTCGGCGACGGCATCAACGACGCTCCCGCCCTTGCCCAGGCCGACGTGGGGCTGGCCATGGGCACCGGGACTGATGTGGCTATCGAGGCTTCGGACATCACGCTCATCCGAGGCGACCTCCGTTCAGTACCAGAGGCGATTGCCCTCTCGCGGGCGACGATGCGGATCATCCGCCAAAACTTGTTCTGGGCGTTCATCTACAACATCATCGGCATCCCAATCGCCGCAGGCGTGCTCTACCCATTCACCGGTTGGCTGCTCTCGCCCATCATCGCGAGCGCGGCGATGGCATTCAGCAGCATCAGCGTGGTGCTGAACAGCCTTCGCTTGCGGTCGACTGCTCAACGGCCCGGTCAATAGCCAGGCAGCCTTGAAGCGGGAGACGCGGCCCCTCTCCCGCTCCAAACCTCACCCTCTACCCCCAACGAACAGGCTTCCGATCAGCCAATGCCGATAGACGGCCACCAGCCGTGACGCACCCGCGTCGGTCGCTGTCGGCCTTGCTGTTAGCCGGCTTTCACGGTTTCACGGAGAGCAAAAACCGCGTTTCTGGCGTCCAGAGGCGGATTCCCTCCACAAAAAGTTCAAACCGTGTCCTGTCACCCCGATTGTTTTTCAAAAACAGCCCATCCGCAAGGGCGTCGAAGGGTTTTCACAGTGAAAACACGGGTTTTTCTACCTGGAGTTCACAGTTCAAACAGACGATTTCGAGGATCCGCCGCTTGGCGGCGTAGTCAACCGTAAACCACTCGCTGCGAAGGGTTTGCGAGAGTTCAAACACCTTGACCGCGAGATCGGTGTTTACCTCCGGGGAACGGTCCGACACGTCGAGTTGGAGCTTGATCGACGCGAGAGGAAACGCAGAACTTCGCTGTTGTGGTGTGCCAACAATGTGCTTGCGGCACTAAAGAAGAGCCCAAGTACATGAAAGGCTACCGAGATCGCGAGCCGTGGATAAACAGCTCGGCTTGCTGCCGGGCCCGGGCTTCCAGCTCGTCCACCAGCCGCTCGGTTTGACGGTACTCGGAACTAATCCCGTAGCGCTGGTACAGTTCGTTCAACGCCAGGACCATCTCGTCGCGGGTTCGGTCCAAGTGATGAGCGGGCTGTCCCAAAGCTTGCTCGAATACCGTTTCGGCGAGAGTAAGCTCGGTTTGGTGGGCCCGGAGGCTTTCCAATTCCAGCGCGCCGACCTCGGGAAGTATTGTCTCGGTGAACAACTGAGGCTGACACGCCCTCATCTGCCTGAGAGTGATAGAATCGCTCGGGAACGTTAGACGGCCAGGAATGAGCTTTAGCTTAGGACGTTCGGGATGGGGCACAACACGACACACATGAATATCTACTCCACAGCAAGATGCTTCGGAGTATGGCACAGTTCGGAACAAGCTGTCAATCAACGCGTTTATCAGGCACTAACGACGAGCGTCAGTGTCGGCTACTTCGCCGCTTCGCGTTCGCTGCGCTCGAATCGCTCGCGCCAATAGCGAGCGCGTTCAGGCTTCCTGACTGCTTCGCAAATCGCAGCCAGATCACGCATTGCAGCCCGTGCGGTCGCGTCAACGGGCACTGCCTCGTCTTGAGGAACCAACGATTCGAGTTCCCTAATCGCCTCGGAAGCGCGTTCGGGAGAGCACGCAAACGTGGCCTTGGCGATGTGGTACCTCACGCCCCGTTCGGCCGAAGGCGATGCGGATGCAATCCGACGGCGGATGTCCAACGCACTCTTCAGCTCTGGGAGCGCCTCGCACGCGTGGCCGGTGAGCAGGAGGGCCACGCCTATGTTTGATGTTGCCTCCGCGTAGCTGGCGGTTTCTTTCCCGAGGATACTACCGATGATGCCCCGGGCTTCGCGGAAGTCAGCGACCGCGCGGGGGTCGTGATCGACTGTGTAGACGTTGCCACGGGCAGAGAGTAGGCTGGCTTGCACAAGTCCGTCCGGCCTGCGCTCACGACCCCGGGCGTCCAGGACGCGCGAAAGCCGCTCTAGTGCTTCTGGCCGTTTCTTGTTATACACCAGCACTCTGGACAGAAGCTGGACCGACAATGCAGCGTCGTCACTTTCAAGGCCGAGCGCAGTCTCGAAGCGGTCGGAGAGGTGACGAGCTTCGTCTTCCAAGCCCTGGGCGGACGCGGCCTGCGCGATTGCGGTTTCGAGACGGAATGCCAGCCATGTGTGAGAGGCCTGGATCGTGTCGAGGTCATTGGGTCCACAGGCCGAATCCAAGTCCGCTACAGCCTTGGCGAACTGTGTTGCCGCGTCTTCGTCCCCCGCGACCGCGGCGGCCCTGGCCCGGTCGTATTGGACCACGAGCCTTCCGCGGGCCGAGACGGGCGTGTCTGCGGCGTAGTTAGCAAACGCAGCGTCCAGCAGGGGTCGGGCCATTTCCGGGTTGTCGAGTGTCAGATACTGGCGTGCCAGCCCGACTTGGCAGTCGGCGAGTTCTTCGGTGTGGCCGGAGGTTGCTTGCGTAAGATTAATCGCTTCTTGCAGGCTCTTCACCGCTTCGTCGTGGCGGTCGAGGTTGCCCAAGGCCATCCCACGGCCAAGGAGCGCCGCGCCTCGCAGACGAGTCGGCGCGCTGGCGGCGATCGTTGCGAACGATGACTCGGCCCGATGATCATCGCCAAGGTAAAGCCACGCTGCGGCCACCACCTGCTCGAGATCCCACCGCTGGTCGCCGAGCATGTCGCGGTATTCCTGCAGGAGAGGCTCGGCTTGGCGTACGATCCGCCGGGCCTGGTCAGAGGGCATTGGCCTTGTGCTCTGAAAAGGGTTTGTTTCCGTGATCAATGCCGCGGCCAATTGAACACCGCCCTGGGCCCGCCGCTCGGCGGCCCGCCAGAAAAAGACCGACACGCCGAGAGCCACGAGCATGACTAGCAGGATCGCGCAGGCGGTCGATGTCCACATGATCCGTTTGCGGAGTTGCTTCCGTTCGAAAAGGCGACCCGGCAGCCGCTGACGCTCGACGACGGCGTCACGACCACCGCGTGCGTCGGCGTTGAGCCAGGTGCGGATCTCGTCACCCAGCTCGGCTGCCCAACGATATCGATCCGCCGGATCGAGCTCTAAGCAGCGGGCGGTGATGTCCGACAGGAGGCCGGATAGCTTGGGGTCGGCGACCACGTTATCGGGGAGCCGTTCGGCCAGTACCTTGTTCAGGGCGCGATTCAGCAGGTTGGCCTTGGTGCAGATCATTGCGCCGTAGGGGCTCCGGCCAGTGAGAAGTTCGTAGAGGATGACGCCCAACGAATAGACATCCGAGGGAAACATCGCCTCGTGTAGCGATGCGGCCTGTTCCGGGCTTGCGTAGCACCAGCTTCCGCCGCCCCCTTCGTCGGTGATCGTGGTGGCGTCGGGGAAAGTCGCTCTCACCAAGCGGGCGAGACCAAAATCCAGAACCCTTGGTGTCCCATCAGCGGCCACCAAAATGTTGCTCGGCTTCAGATCGCGATGCACGATGCCACACGCGTGGGCCGTCTCCACCGCGTCGCATACAAACAGGAATTGCTGCAGTTTCTGCCGAACCGTGAGCTTGCGGGACTTGGCATCGTCAATGATTGATTGTCCTGGAACAAACTCCATAACCAGGTAGGGCTGATTGGTGCCGATGTTGACCTTAAAATCCAGGCACTTCACTACATAGGTCGTAGGAAGCTGCCGGAGGGCAAACGCCTCGCGGCGGAACCTCTCTGTCGACCGGGGGTCGAGCGCGGCCGCCTTGCTATCTCGAATAAACTTAACGGCGACCGTCGCGTGTTTCTGCTCTTCTTGGGCTCTCCACACCACGCCTATGCCGCCATGCCCAATCTCGGCGAGCAGTCGGTATCGTCCGCCTAGGACGGTTCCGGGGCCGTATGACTCCGGAGGGTGAGGCGGTTCAGTAGGCGCGTGCATCCTGAGCATGCGCTCCACCGAAAGATGGAAAAGCTCCACGCGGATCGCGTCGATCAGGTGTCGGGGCTGCTCAGCGAACCGCCGCTCCGCCTCATCCTCGAGCTCCATTACCGACGCCGACTCCGGCAGGTCGCGGAAAATGGTCATCGCATAGTGAAGAGGACTTTTTTCCGAGCTATTATCCATGATCGATGCCCAGTTTCACCCGCACGAACACGAGCGCGTCAACGAGCCGGCGGCGGACCCGAGATTCGCTGATGCTCATCACCCGAGCAATCTCTGCCCGCGGCAATCCGAGCAGCCACAGCCGTACGACCTCGGCACCCTCGGTGTCCGCCTCGCCGAGCGCACGCACTGCCTCCAAGACCGTCACCAAATCGCCAACATCGGGGTCATCACTAGCATCGCTCGGCCGTTCGGCGAGCTGATCAACGGCGACGCGGTGAGCCTTGCCGCCCCGCTTGGCCGCGGCCTTGGACCGCTGACGGTCAGCGATCACATGCCGCATCACCAACGCAACAGCGTTGAAAAAGTGCCGATCGTCCACGAACGACTGCGAGCAGAGCCGGGCTATTGCCTCATGCACGAGGTCCGTGCCCTGGATCGAGTGCCCGCGCGCTGCCGACACCAACCCCTGCCCAAGCGCTCTCAGCTTGGGGTATGACTGCTCAAGCATCTCGTCGACGCCGGCACGTGCGAAGCGAGGCTGGCTCGCGTTGACCGTCAGATCGTGCTCCATGATTGCCCTCGATGTGGTGAGATACGTCCGCTCGCTCAGCAAAGTTCCGAAGTTTTCTGTCACGATTTCTGCCCGAGTCGCCGTGGACTCCGTTCATCCGAGTGTGGGCGCTGTGAAGTTCGCAGCACCTCAACGACAATCACTGGAAGTGAACAGGAGAATTCCGATGACGACCACCTGGAAGAATGACCTGCTCGATCATGGCTCCGCCTCATCGAACACCAATGGCGATCCAAGACTGTGCCGCAGTCGGGGCGGCGGAGCCCCCAACATCTTCCGTGCCAGTGGGCCAAACCGCAACGCCGTCGTTCTGGAGTGCCTCCGGTTGGTGCGTGATCACCGCTGTTTCGTCCGCACCCTTGCCGGCAAGGTCTTTGACCGCTGCGAGTTTTCAGTGGTCGCCGAGGTCCTGGGTGGCACGGCCGATCGTCTGGCCTTGGCTGGCCGGTGGGAAGCTCTCTTCCCGCACGAAACGGCTATGACAGACTCCAAGAAGCAGTATGCGGCGATCCCGTCACTCAACCTTGGCACGCATTTCCTCGAGGCCATCGGCCCGAGCGCGGACGCCGCGGTCGACGTGCTGGACTTGGTTAGTGGTGAGTACAACATCGCCATCAACGTCGCATTCATCCGGCGCGGGTGTCGTCACTCGGATGGCGGGCGTCGATATCTCGTTCAACTGGTCATGGACCTGCCCGCTGGCCGCCGAGAAGCGTCGCTTGCCCGCGTGCTTCGCGAATGGGGGGCTCGGCCGCGGCACCGCGTCCGCTTGATTTCCCTGTTGTCACCGCCTCGGGCTGACGACAGGCTCGGCGGCGCACGCTTTCCCCGCGATCCGTATCTGGCACCGCGTCAGGCCGCGGTGGCTGAGCCCCTGGTCCCGGGTGGCCCGGCTAAGCCGTCCCATCGCGCGATCGACTTCCCCGGGGGCCCGGATCTGGTCTAATCAGTGCGACAGCTTAACGCACGCTTACATGTTGCCCACCACAGAGCAGCGCCCGTCCTCCATGACGGGCGCTGCTTCTCAATAGAAGCTTTTCGGAGTGATCGGATTTGAACAACCGGCCAATCGCGACGCTCAGGCCCGTGATTCTACCGCCACTTGGGCACAATCGCAATGCCGCTGACGACAGCAAACACCGATCACCGATCACCGATCACCGATCTATTACCGAATGAATTCGAGTACCGTCTGGTACAAGCTCCATCGCTTCACTAATGACTGCATAATTTTTCGTTGCGGGTAACGTCCAGGTTGTTAAGGCATGTATATTAAGATCAAAACCAAGGTCGAAGCTCGTCAGTATGTATTTGGGCACTGTTCGAACAAACGGGTATGATTTAGCAATATAGTACACAGCCAGCAGAGCATCAATGCTCTCAAATTCTCCGATATCTCTTCGAATTGGTTCATAAATACGAATAGATTCAACAAGGTCCTTCGGGGCATGTCGTTCGAAAAGTCTGATAACTTTCTCAGCAAGACCTCGACGATCTCCTTCTCCTCGCACAAAACAATAGCAAGGAATTCGCTCTTCTTGGCGAGCTCGCAAGAACGGATCTAGCAACTTGATAACCGAACGGAGCTTTGCCTTTGATGAAAGATACAATACGCCTTCTTTTTCAAGAACTTTGACTAATCGAAAATCTTCCTCGTTCCAATTCTTCGCCCCCAAGGACTGTAATCGAAACAAAGATCGCATTACACTCGCAATGTCAACTGATTCGGCAAGTTGACGATGCGCCCCCTCCCCACATGCGAATTCTTCTGAACAGGGTAGTATTTGCAGGCGTGACCTCGCGCGGTCATGGAATCGACGAGTCAATTCATGGCACATGTCGAGTACGTTCGAGCCATCACTCGAATCCCACACCTTGATCACGAAATCAAATCTTCCAAATGTTTCAGTACAACAGTAATGAGCGCCAAAAAAATGCTCAAGAACCCCAAATAGCTCCTGAAGTCGTCGTTTGCTCCTGCTTGGAATTTCAAGGCCAATAATATATGGTCGTTGATGTCGTGCACGCCAGCGAAATTCCGAAGTAACTGTTGGGTTTAAATCCGCTCGCGGAATTAACGGGACTTCTACACCTTCGACATGCAGTTCTTCTATTCTATCCGCCGCCTTTCTATAATGCCTACTTTCTGCGAGCAGAATATCTGCGGAGGCCTCAAGTGATGGACGGTTTGCTGGGTCAACATCGAGAAGGCGACGTATCAAATTTTCCAAACCATAGGTCGCGTGTAGCTCACTGCATTCCCGACCCACGATTGCAGGTCTTGGATATTCCAAATGGAGACGCGCATAGGCTTCTTCTCTGGGAAGCGATTTGAGTTCATTATGATCGGACTGCTGAAATGGTGCGCGTCCGGCAAATAAATGATATAATGTGCAGCCAAACGCGTAAGCGTCGCGTTGCCAGTCAGGGGCGGCGTCACCAAATGATTCGGGGGACATGTACTCGGGGGTTCCTCCGATGGAGTATCCCACAAATCCGAGCTCGTGAAGCTGTCGCGCTATCCCCCAATCCCCTAAGAGCAATCGACTAGTTTTTTGCTGATAAGACCAAAAAATATTATGTGGTTTTATATCGCAATGAATCACATGTCGTTTTTGATGATGTGCGCCATGCAAACATCTTGCTAGATCTGCAATTTCAGATAGGAAGCGGCCCGACGATAGAACGCAGTACCGCCGATATTCGGATTTTTCGAGCGATCCGCCCTGCACAAATTCCATGACCAGGCCAACAATCGTTGCTGATTGGCCAGTAGAGTTTGGTGCTCCGACTCCGCCTTGATAAAACCAGGAGATACCATCTTTTTCCTGTACAATTTGTCCTTCATCCTCGATCGTAGTGATATATTCCACAATATTATTCGTCGCGTCAGTTTCATGCAGTTGAACTAAAGGCAATAGATCATCACGGAGCTTGGAAATCGTATCGCCGTAGTCCTTTCCAGAGCCCTTGGCGCAGGCAAACAGTTTGATTGCTACTCGCTTCTGTGTTTCTCCTGCGCTTGCGATCGTATCAATCGCCGACCAAACTGGAGCGGCACCGCCTTGACCGAGACACCTTTCAAAACGGTAGTTGTGCGCTGTGATTCCGTCGAAACGAACACCCTCCAGTGAGACCCCCAAATCGTACTTTGCTGCGCTGGAATTGGGATGCATGTCGAGCTATTCTACAGATGCCGGGGTTGAGGTGTCCACACGGGAGTTCAAGAATGGCGGCACTTACGGTTTTTCTTGGGCCTGATCGGCGGCGTGAAGCGTGCTATAGGCTTTCCGATGGGGTCTACGCGATCGGTAGAGCACACGGCGGACGTATCCAAATTCTGGAAGAAGGCGTATCGAGAAACCACTGCGTCATCAGATTCGACAGGGAATCGCACCGGTACACCGTTTGCGATCTGCGAAGTTCAAATTCCACACGGGTCAATGGCCAGTTGGTCGGCAACGAGTCTGTCGTTCTATCAAGCGGAGATCGAATCCAGTTAGGGGATGGCGTCGAGCTGCTTTTTACCGATAGCGAACCTCCGGATTCCCAAACGCCGGATCAACCCAAGGACTCGACGCAGCGCGGCGAGTCAACTGTCGTGAAGCGCAGACGCAGAAAATGACGTGGGTTTGGTTCTATCTCTCACGAATCACGGATGTTTTGATCGAAACTCCTGTGGCCACAAGGGTTTCCGAAGAAATTTCGTAAGTTTTGCAGATCAGATCTGCTAGCTGGTTTGATAGTTCGTTCTCGTATCCCATTTCCATCTCCCGAAGCTTCCATGCGGACACACCGAGCTTCTTTGCCGCGGCGTGCTGTGAAAGCCCGGCTCGCTCGCGTGAAGCTGTGAGGAGCCACGACAATTCAAGAGTTGGTGTTCGCATTGTGTCAGGGTGAACGAGGTCAGGCATAAAGTCAATCTCCTTTTTTCGGTGAAACTAGCCGTCAACTCTTGCGTATGGGTCTCATCCGTCCATTGCTGGAGCAACCACCAGGAATTCATCCTTGCTTCGCCTCACGAAGCGCTGGACCCACAGTAGGCGCGTTCATCCGACGAAGCTCCTGCCACAAATTTCGATGGGATACGGCCTGAAATTTGGAGTTTCATTGTCCGATCGTGTCGACCTGGGATCGGACAATCGCGGCGATGCCCAAACGGAGCCCGTTCGGAAGTTTCTGCCAGCTCCTCACCACAAGGAGTAGATCGGCGGGCAGCCCCAAGTCTGCCGGTGTGCTGGATTCTGTGCCGCGGATTTCGGCGGAGGCTAGATTTCTCGACGAAATCGCGGATGTTTCGCATCCCTCCGGGTTATCCGACACGCTTTGTAAACGCCAAGACCACCTCGCAGCGCATACGGCCCTCGATGGACGCCGATGCTGCCCCGCGCTTGGGCGGCGGCATGTACCGGCGGTTTGCGGGCAGCGCCCGGGAGTGCCGAGATTTGAGCGTCAAACCATGCTCTTGGGCAACGGCGGCGACAATCGCCGAGTTACGGACGAACGTGCCCCGTACGGTGGAATCGCCCACGACGTAAACAGCCCTCCCGTGTGCCTTCAGCACACGCGACACTTCAGCAAGCGCCCCGCCCATGTCCCAGACATATCTCGCAAGAAGAGCGTTGTCCCGGTCGGAGAGTTTGGGCGTGAGGCCGAGTTGCTTGATGAGCGACTTTACCCAGGGCGCGGCAAGCGCTTCGTCGGATGACGCTTCGGCCCCCACGCTCTCCCCGCGAATCTGGCGCAGAGAATCGACGCTGTAGCCCATCCACACAAGGGAGAACTTGCTGCACCGCATGTAGTCGATCGCGTTCAAGTATGGTGGTGACGTGAGGACCAAGTCGATCGACCCCTTGGCGATGTCGAGATTGCGGGCATCGCCACGCTTGACAACCGCTGCCGGCCCAACCGACTCGGTGCCGGACTGGGGACAGTTTGATACCACTGTTTGAACCGCCGCGATGAACCGATTGAACGGCTTGACCGGCGCGGTCGTGAACTCTTTGTGCGGGCGGCTGTGGGACAGATCCATCGCCAGTGACGCCCCCGCGCTCTTGGTGATGATGAGGCGGGAGAAGCCGCACCACAGGACATCGCGGGTCGCTTGGTTATGGACCCGGCTGATCGCGCCCGAGAGCGCGGCCAACTGGCCGCGTGCATAGTCGTCGAACCAATACCGGATGAACTTGCGGGTCTCTTCGTCGCTTCCGGCTGGGTATGCCGCACCAGATGTCAATCTGCGCAATGCCGCTTTCGCCCTGTCCAAGACCTCGGCGGCCTTTTCGGTGACGGATTCCGGTTCGACCGTCCGCGTCCACACCCCCGTGAGAAGCACGGCGAGCGGGTCGAGGTCAACGCCGAACGCCCGGTGTCCCTTGGCGCGCGCGACGGCAAGGACTGTGCCCGACCCCGCCATCGGATCAAGGACTCGGAGCGGAGTCGTGCTCTCGCCAAGGGCATCGAGGGCAATGCCGGGGGCCATGCGCGCGGGGAAGGGGTGGATGGGGCTTCGCCCAAGCGTTTCGAGGATGGTCTGTTTGTGCGACTTCAACATGCAGCGGGTGGCCTCTGGGACAACGGTAGGGTTCTCGATCCGGCGCGGGGATCAGCCCTTATCGGCAATGTTGGCCTTCGTTGCTGACTCGATGGCTGCCAAGACGTTCGCTGGGCTTTGGTTAAGTTCTACTCGGTCTCGACTCGCGCTCATTTCACCGCCCGTCATCGCTGCCATCGCCTTGCACAACTCGATCAACTCGTCGTTGGTTGCGACTTTGTACGGCGGCGTGTCCTTGCTCAGGGCGACGCGCAGCGCGCCGTACTCGACAGCCGCCATGTCGAAATCCTTCTGCAAGGAGTGGATTGCCATGACGATCTGGGAATAGGGGGGTTTGGCAACTCTTTCGTGCTCAACTGAGTCAATCCACTCCTTGCACTCTTGTGGCAAGCGGCAGGACTTGAGCATCTCGCGGATGCGAACTAGGGTGAGCCGCTTTAGTGGGCGGATCTGGACCAACCGAGCGAGATCGTCCACATTGATGAGCGTGATGGTGCGAACTCTACCCGTCTTCGCTTCTGGCTTGCGATCCTTGTTGATCTCCTGCGCGAGCGCTGATTCCTCTCCTTTCGCGGTTGGGAACGACGGCCCAACAACCAGGGCATGATCGCAGTCGTATTTGTCTCTGTGGCGAGCAATGGTCGAGACATTCACCGTCGCCGCCGAGACCTTCTTGCCATCCTCCTTCTTGCTCTTCGCCTCAAGAGTCAGAGAGAAGCGGCCCGGTTTGCCCTCCGCGTCAGGCCCCAAGATTGCGGTCGCAATCCCGTCCGGTTCACCACTTCCGCTTATTCGTGTGGCCTCGAACCCCAGACTGCTTAGCGCTTCGACGACTTCAATCTCTAGGCGGGACTCGTCGTTTCGCGCGTCCCGTAGTGCATTGGCGACGGTCAATGAGTTGCGCCGTCCTGAGTCTTGAGCCACATACCTGAGAAGCTGGTCGCGCGAAGCCATGACCGAGTCGATCTGGTCCTGCTTGAGTCCAGATTGGTGCAACTGCGACTCAAGCAAGACTTCGGCGAGTGCGAACACTTCCAGCGGGAGGCCGCTCGTCTTGCTTGTGAACTCATCGAAGTACGCCCCGACGAAGGGATGCAAGCCATTGATCCGCAACCGCCCTGTGACGGCGTCGTACACCGCTATGCCGTCTTCGGTCGTAGTGTCAAACGCGAGGTCGATCCCGGACACGAACAACTCGGGGGTTTCAGCGCGGGCTTCCATCTCCGCAACAAGTTTCTCTCGCTCGGCTTTCGTGGTGGCTGCCGGCAGGGCGATGTACCGTGACTTGACCTTGCCTTCGAGTGCCGCCCGCGCCATTTCGACAATGGGGCGACGCGAAATACTCGCAGGGCTTCCAGCAAGTTTTCGCGCGAGGGCGGCACCAGACTCTTCACCGCTTTCATGCTCTTCATATCGCTGGCGCGCGAGATTGAAGAGCGCCCTAAACATGTTTTGAGCGTCGATTAGAACCGGCCCTTCCCGCAGCGTCTCCCGGTTCGCTCTGATCTCATCGTTCAGCCCCTCCATGTATACCACCAGACGAAAGCGATTGAAGACACCGTGCTTGAGATCGTTCGGCGAGATGCCGAAGTGGCCGTCGAGGATGTTGACCAAACGCTCGCGAACGTAGACAAATATCCCGTAGCTTCGGGCAAGGGCATCCGACTTGCCCGTGAGCACGTCCTCGTAGAGTTCCATGTAGCCCGTGACTCGCCCGAGAGTTGGGTGAGTCAGGCCGAAACGGTGCGGATCGGTTTCTGTCCGATTCGTGTCCTCGGTCTCGGCAAATCCCTTTGGTGCCGGCTTGTCGATCGTCACTATGTCCTTGCCGATCACCCATTTCTTCAGCAGACCCTTTCCGAACTTGCTCGCCTTCAACTTGTTGCCATCGAAGTAGATGCTGAAGTCGTCACGAAGAGGCAAGGCGGTGCGCAGCACCCACTCCAACACGCCGCGTTGAATCTCGTGAACCTTCTGTTTGAGGTCGGAGAGGATTGCGAACGTCCACGAAGCGGGCGTGCCCTTCCCGAAGAGTTTGATCCCCGTCGCTTTGAACGCGGCGGTGTCCGTCATTGACTTGAGCGCGTCCTTGGCTTCCCCTTCGGTCAGCTCGCGGAGAGCGATCTTGATCGGCGTCTTAGGCTCCACGCCCTCCTCGACGCGCTTGTCGATTTTGCCGTAGTCCATCGACGTGGAGTAGAACTTGCCGTCCTTCTTGCTGATGTGCGTGAAGCGCGAGGCGAGGACGTAGGTCGCCAGCTTGCCGATGCCGAACTTTCCGATCTGCTGCCTGCCCTTGGGCAGTTTGGAGAGGTCGCGCTTGTTGCTGATGCCGATGAGCCAGTGGCGTTTGAGCCCTTCGGCGTCCATCCCCTCGCCGTCGTCAAGGACGCCGATCGTGGCCCCTTGCTCGTGGAAGTCTGCGGGCAAGAAGACCGCGACCCGCTGGGCTCCAGCGTCGAAGGAGTTGGCGACCAATTCCTCGACCGCCTTGTTTGGGCTCGCGTACAAGCCCTCGGAGAAGAGTTCGACGATCTTGTAGCTCAGGCGGACGTCGATTTCGGACTTCTTTGTGCCGGCGCGAGCGAAGGTGGGTTCTTGGGTCATGGTTGGGAGATTATCGCCCACTTCGGCGGCCTCAGCCGAAGCCGCCCTGCCCCGCCGGAGCAGGATCGAGGAACGAACTCACCTTTCACAGGTTGGGTTCTGCCTGCCTAGCCGCTCCTGAACGCAGTCTCAGGGCCTCTCTGACCAACGCGGCCACGCTCGCTCTGGCAAGCTTGGGCAGCACTGACCAAGCCGCGATCACAGTTACAAGATCGGCATCGAGAGTCGGATACATCGAACTGCTGGGGCCGGTGCTGGGGATGTCAACAATTGACCGGTACTTTTCGAGGATTTCAGCACCGGCAGTCAGCTTCCCAAGCCGATCGCCTTTGTGCTTTACACGCGAAGGAACATTGGGCATCATGCCGGCTCGACCGTAACCGAGTGCCCCGCACGATGACCGACCCGAACCTTTCGCCGGAGAGCGAACGCACCTCAGAACCAGCGACCTCACCGCTGATCAACCCCGTCTTCGTCGCTGCCGCGCGTCAGTTCTTGCTCATACCCGCACTGGAAACAGGCGGAGGTCACGAGTTGGACCACCACCGGGTCACCCCGCCGCAGATTCAGGAAGCGTTCGCGGCGGTCTACGAGGCCGGGCGGAAGGAGCGCGTCGCCGAAAAACTGGGCATCGAGCACGTCGCCCATTCGCCGGACCTGCCGAGATTCCCTTGACAGGTCCACGGCAAGGACGGCCGCTGCGACCTCTTCGCCAAAGACTTTACGATCCATGCCAGCATCGGCTTGACCGTTGTACGGTCGAGCACAGTGCCGCTGACAGAGAGATTGAAGGTTGTCTGCGACATGGGGTCGGCCTCCGCGGACTACTCCACTCGTGGTCATACCAGAACCGGCGGTGCGCGCATCCCCGATCCGGTGCGCCATTTGAGCTCGGCTCAGTGCAATCGAGCCCGCGGTGTACATCGCCGGCCGGAGTGGACTCATCGGGAGAAACCCAGGCCACAAGATCGTCGGTCGAGCGAACCGAGCGGAGTACCGTGCCTACGCCGGCAAGGGCTGTAGCCGCGTCTCGCTTATGTTCTTAATTAGCGCTCCCAACTGGGCCTTCTTCTGGTCAATGTCCGGCGCCGTCGGATTCTGGCTGATCCATTGCTTGAGCTTGTCGGCACGGTCGCGGAACTCGATGTCGTTCGCCAACTGCATGGCCCGAATCAGCACGTCCGCCGGTTCCTTGTGGTCGGGCCCGAGATTGAAGAATTTGTCGAGGATCGCGGCCGTGGCCTGAGTCGCCTGGAAGTCCTTATAAGTCGCTCGGTCGTTGCCGTCGTAGCTCAGCACGACGTACGGAATGTCCCCCCGGTACGGGGAGCCAGCGTCGTCCTTCCGGACCAGCCTCCCGTTCACTTGATCGAACTGGTATCCATCGCGAAGCTCGTCGGCTCCGTTGTCCGGGACGACGAGCGCAAATCCCGCCAAGGTGATCGGGGAACCCGGCCTGAACAGGTCGATGCTCACGGTTTCGCGGAAGAACGGCGTTCCGTTGAAGATGGCTTGGCCCAGGTCCGCGATCAGATTGGCGACGATCCCTCCCGCCACCAGATACATGCTCGCCGTTGCGAACATCGGTATGCCCGCGGCCGCTTGCACGGTGGAGGCAATCTTCTTGAACACCTCGGTCGGGAAGTCCCTTGTCACCGCCTCGATGGTGACCACAATACTGTCGTTGGTCATCGCGGGCGAGTAGTAGACCACCGGCGTGCCCTCCTCAGGGGCGGCAACGTACGTCTGGCTTTGGTGGGCGGACACCTTGTTTTTGAGAAAGTTCACCGCCCGAGGAGCCGCCGCGTACTGCACGATCCCCTTGGTCGCCGATGTAACCACGAGGTCCTTGGTCTTACTGAACCAGCTTGGTTCCGGGTCCTTCCCCGTGTACACGTTGCGGATCTCGATGGCCAACGGTTTGCCTTGTCCGATTGGGGCGAACGGCACCACCTCCCCGTTCGCGTTCTGGACTCCGTCATGGGCGTCGGCGGGCGCGACACCCGTGGCCGCTTTGGTAACACTTTTGGCACCGGAAACGCGGAGGGAAGTGAGATCGGCAATATCGACGGGCTGCTTCTTAGACAGCTCATCACGGTCCGCGATCTGCCCGTTCATTGTGAAGAACAACGCCATGTCGAGATTCCTTGATAATAATTTTCAGAGCCAATCCGGCAACAGCGGTTGCGCTGCCGGATGTACAAAACTGTTTCGCCGGGGGCGCTCGCGGCCGTTGGTGCTCAGGGAGCCGATCGCCACAGTGTGCCATTGACGAGCTGAACCAATCGTCGGCAGTGAAATCAATGCGTGGTCGGATGCGGTTTGACGATCGGGCCCTCCGGGGCGTGCACGGCGTTGGACCACATGAGCTGGATCGGAACCGTTCCTGAGCCGTCCGCGAGCGGTACTTCCTTCATCACCTTCGAGAGGTTCGCGCCGGCGAGCGTCATCGGGATGTCCCCGATCTCTTCGCTCGGATTCTCGTTGTTCACCCACGCGACGGCGTTGTCTTCGACACCCGCGTCCGTGCGTGCCTCAATCAGTTCATGGTAAAAGGTTGCGACCACGTTCTTCCAGGGTTGATCGAAAGCCACGATCCCGTTGTTGCCCTCGGAGTAAACGCCAACGGCGTAGTAGAGCGTGCTGGCACCCGAATGCACCGAACCATGGAACCCGCCGAGGCCTTCGAGGGAACTCGACTCCTTCTCGATCTCCCCGCCCCGATCCCCGTCCTGGTCACGAGCCCGGTCATGCGCGGCACCCCGGACCGGCCCGCGATCCCCGCTCCCGTCGTCGATGGTCAGCACGGTTCCGCGAGGGAGCATGAAGTTGAACACCGTGTTCCCCACGTCAAACCCTGCCAATCGCCCGCCCACAAAGAGGTCACGCACCATCTTCTCAACGTCCGCCTGCGAGACGGCTTGGGGCGCCGGTCCAGCCAGGACGACCGACGGTCGGAAAACGCTGGTCATGCGCTTGGCTCCGCGGAAATACTGCAACAGCACGTTGTTCAAGTTCGCATCGGACATCGCGGCCGCGAGCTTCGTGTCGATGTTCTGCATATCCGTCTTCTGCCATGCGGCGGGACCGCCGACGTAGAAGTTGGTATACACCAGGTCGGTGATGATCTTGCCCCCGCGGTCATGCAGATCGAGAGTCGGATGCGGCTTGAATCCTACCTTCGAGCCGCCGGCGAGCGCCGCAGTTTCGGCCACCGGAGCCTTGGCGGCGACCTTCTGGCGTGCGGCCATCCTGCGGGTCACCAATTCCGCGCGGGATCCAGACCGGACGCAGACTCTCAACGGACGCGGTGCGAGATCGGTTGTTACGGACATGATATTGCCCTTTCTTGAAGCTTGGAATTGCTTTGTCAGGAACGGTGGACGTGTGCGACGGGGCAGGTCCGCGGGTCAGGTCAGCCTTGGAGCGAGGTCTTGATAAGCTCGCGCAGCCCGAAGACGCCGTTCGAGGCCAGAGGCGGCGTCCAAAGAGGGTTCTGCGAGAGATAGGAGCTGCTGTCCCCGAGAAGCAGTCCCGCGAATGTCTCGGCGACGATCCGGCCGCCGACCGGACCCAGGCGGCGGGTCGTAACGCTCTGCTCGCCCTTCGTGGTTCGGATCTTGACCAGCGTCTCGGCGGTTTCCGCCAGCACGTACGTCCAGAGCGGGCAGTTGCCCTTGAACGCCGGGTCGATCTGATCGATGGTGCCAAGGATGTCGTCGGGGTCGCCCGTGAACTTACCCAGTTTGATCTCAGAGTCCTCCAAAGGCTTGATGCCCATGGCTCGCGCCACGTCTTGACCCGACGGCAATCGCATCCTCCAGCCGCGCTCCAGGTTTCTCAACGCCAGCATGCTCGGGTTGGTCACAAACGGGAGATTCGCCAAGGGGTTGACCAGGGCGGTGTCCAGCTTGTACGCGAGTTGCGTGCGCGTCGTGTCGGCCGGGTCGCGCGGCTCAAGGTCGATGAAGAGGTTCCAGTCGATCGCCCATGTGCTCGGCAGCACCCTGAACCCGGTCAGCGCCTTCGAGGGATCCATTGAAAATATGGCCAGAGGTCCGATGGTTTCGCTGAGCCGGTATCCCGGGCGGACCATCGAATGCCCGAACCGGTAGGCCGCCGCGGCGAACTCCAGGGGCATGAACGCGTCGTTGCGAGCCCGGTAGAACTCCAGTCGCGGCGGGTCCGCGACCACGTTGGTCTTCTTGCCCAAGTGAGGCAGAACACGGTGCAGAACGTGGTGAGAGACGATCGTGGGGAGAAAGTCGTTGAGCACGACCCATTGATAGTGGAACCGCACTTCACGCTGCACGCGCACAAAGTCCCACTCCGGGTGATCGTCCGCGATCTTGTTGTGGAAGCGATGGAAGAGGCCCTGGAGCTGCGAGACGATCACGTTCTCGTCGTTGCGGGGATCGCCGATGATCGCCCGGCGGGGATCTGCGGTGCTTCGGGGAAGATCACGGGCTCTCGGGTTGGCCGCGGCACCCGCAAGGGGGGCACCAAGGATGAACTTTCGCCCGTCCTCGTACAGGTACGGCTGATCGTCCGGCCCTCTCCCGTAAACGTTGTCGAGATCGAACCGCGGTGTGCGGTAATCGACCAGGGCGTCGGGATCGTTCTGCTTCTGAAGGCTGCTCGCGGGGTCGAAGGTCAGATCGTGGTCCACGAACTGACCGAAGTAGGTGTACGCGGCAGGGATACCGCTCTCCTCGTTGTCCGCGCCGTCCTTGGGGTCGGCCGGATCCTTCTTCGCGGTCATCATGTCGGCGAGGGCCGCCAGCGCCTTGAGAGTCGCCGCGTCGTCAACCCCGAAGTCCGCGGGGGGAAGCGCCCGGAACATCCTTCCGAACGGTCCCTCGAACAGCGACGAGGCTCTGGAAAGGTTCGCGCCTCGGACTCCTCCGTGGGAGCGGATTGGGCGTGGTCCCGGCATAGTCGGTCCTCCTTGCTTGGCAGATGGGTCGAGGCGAACGGTGAGCGGGGATGACGGGTTCGGCCTCGCGGACGTTTTCCCGTTCAGCTCCGAACGAACACGCTGAGTCCGAGGGAGATTGTTCTCTTTTTCAGTACAGAGCACTCGCAATCCACCGACTGGAAGAGCCGGAGCTTCGCTCGGGTTCCTTGCCGGCATGAACGAACGCAACCTTCCCCAAGACAAACGATCGAGGGTGCATCGACCGCCACGATTGAAGATAGAAACTCTTCTTGATCCGTCTGTCGTTGAAATGCTTCTCGGATTGACGTTCTCACGAAACCCGTGGCGGGCGCAAGCCGCAGAGCCGTATGTCTTTCGGGTAGGATGCCGCCTTCTCAGATCGTCACGACACTCTTCGAGGAGAGCACGGGAGGAATCGCGTTGACACACGGGCAGTCGCTCACGACATTTCTCCGTGCCTTGTCCAACGCGGAGGGGCCCGACGCCGTGCGCTTCATGGACCAGGTCCAGAGGGAGCTGCGTCAGATCGCGACTCAAAGTATGAGGTGGCAGCCACTGGATCACACGCTTCAGGTGACAGCGCTGATCAACGAGGCGGTCCTGAAGATCATGCGCGCGGGGCAGTCGGACTGGCACGATCGAACGCACTTCTTCGCGGCCGCCTCGAAGGCCATGCGTCACATCCTCGTGGACTGCGCGAAGCGTCGCAAGAACCGGCGCAGCTGCGCCGAAGAGCTCGGGCACATCGAGCGGCTTGTCGAGCCTTACGAGCGGACCACCGGCGACCTTGAGGAGCTCGACCTGGCTCTTCGTAAGCTCGCCGAGGTTGACCCCGTGGGTTGCCAGTTGATCGAGCTGAAGTTCTTCCTGGGGTTGCCCATGGGCGAGGTCGCGGCGAGCTTAGATCTCCCTCAGAGGACCGCGGAGCGACGCTGGACGAGCGTGCGCGCGTGGCTCCATCAGGAGTTGAACCATGACACCTGAGGAGTGGGCCCGCCTCGACACTCTCTTCCAAGAGCTTTCCGAGCTTGGGCGCGAGGAGCGCGAGCTTCGGCTGCTCGATATCGCCGCAGTTCACCTTTCCGACGCGCAGACCCTACGCCGCATGCTCCGCGCCGAGGAGAACCCCGGCTTTCTCAGCACGCCAGCACCCCAACGCCCAGAATCGCACGACGCTCCCACCAAGACGGCCGAGAGCGAGTCCGACGCCGCTACCCCGTCCCTCACGGATCGCGCCGGATGGAAGATCGACGAGTTTGTGGTGATCCGGCAGCTCGGAGTGGGCGGGATGGGCGCGGTCTACCTCGCCGAAGACACGACCCTTCATCGACGCGTCGCTCTGAAGGTTCTGCTCCCTCAATTCGCGCGATCGCCGGAGGCGCTGGCGCGGTTCGGGACCGAGGCGCGCAGCGCCGGGATGCTCAAGCACCCGGCGATCGTGCCCGTTTTCAAGTTTGGTGACGACGGCGGGACCAAATATATCGCCAGCGAGTATGTTGAGGGCCCAACGCTCGCCAGCGTGATTCAATCCGAACAGGAGCGTCGCAAGAACAACGATCGCACCGTCGACGTCAGGCTCTGGCACCGCCAGGTGGCCGCGGCCTTCATCGGTGAACTCGCCGACGCGCTTGAGTGTTCTCATCGTGCGCGGATCATCCACCGCGACGTCAAGCCGTCGAACATCCTAGTCGAGCTCGGGAAGCGCCCTCGGCTGACCGATTTCGGGATCGCCAAGCACCTCGCGGACGCTACGGAGCATTCGACTTCCGGTGTGCTGGGGAGCTGCCACTACATGAGCCCCGAACAGGCAGCGAGCGTGAGCTCGCGCGTCGACGAGCGGAGCGATATCTTCTCTTTAGGGGTCGTGCTTTACCAGATGCTGACGCTGCAACTGCCGTTCAATGGAAGCAACGCGTCGAATGTACTGCGTGCGTTGCTCACGCAAGAACCCGCCCCGGTACGCTCGTTGGACCGCCGTATCGCGCCGG
Organism: Phycisphaerales bacterium; assembly: GCA_044221955.1. Classification (GTDB taxonomy): domain Bacteria; phylum Planctomycetota; class Phycisphaerae; order Phycisphaerales; family UBA1924; genus CAZCPB01. The sequence goes on from JBGAOD010000011.1 coordinate 33,898, forward strand.
ACCTTGCCACCATCTGCCACAAGGCGATCGAGAAGGATCCCCTCCGCCGCTACCAACGGGCCGCGCACATGGCCGCGGACCTCATCTGCTGGCGCGACGGGCGGCCGATCCTTGCACGCCCGGTGGGGCGTGCGGGAAGAGCGTGGCGATGGACGCTCCGCCACCGGCGCGTTGTCGCGGCGGTGGGAGTCGCGGCCGCAGTGTCGGCGGCCGGGTCTCTCGTGGTCAGCAACCACATCGCTGACCGTTCCACCATGGGTCGGATCACGGTACTGCCCACGATGGCCGGCGCTCTCGTCCAAGTCTTCTCGCTCGCGCCGGGAGGCCTCACTCCCGGCACACCGACCACGATCGGGAGAGCGCCGCTGACCCACCTGCTGAGACCCGGCCTCTACCGGATTGTGCTGGTTTTTCAGGACGGTTCGCGACGCGAAGCGTCCTCGTTCGTGCGAAAGGGAACCGACGATCAGATCGAAGTAAACCCTTTTCACCCGGAGCTGCTGGGGTGCGAACTGGTTGATCTGGAAGCCCGTGACTACAGCCTTGGACAAGAAGGATTCGAGCCTGAATCCTTCTCTCACCCGCGGACGGTCCGGCTCTCGGCGTTCCGTATCGGGACCACCGAGATCACCAACGGCGCGTACCGCGAATACGCCAGGCACGAGCCGCGCGACACCCTCGCCTGGTGGTCCAAAGCGACCAGCGTGATCGACGATCGACTCCCGGTCGTCGGATTGACCTGGGATCAGGCCAATAGATTCTGCCGATGGGCTGGAGTGCGTCTGCCCAGACCCGACGAGTGGGAGGCCGCCGCCCGGTCCCCCGACGGTCGTGCGTTCCCTTGGGGCGACGCTCCCCGCGATGACGTGCTCAAGATCGATGGGGGCGGCGACTTCGACGCGTACCTCAAAGGCGCCGTGCGCGTTGACGCCGGACCGGACTACCTCAGATCCCCGCTCGGCCTGTGGCACACCTGCTCGAACGTGCAGGAGTACGTCGAGGGTGTCGATGCCGCCGGCACGGGCGTCCTCATCAAAGGCCGATCCTTTTCGGACGATCGGTACATGCAACTCGCCAGAACGATGACCCTCTCAAAGCCGGAGTATCCCTCGTACGACCGAGGTTTTCGTGTCGCGGTCAGCATCCCTCAGGAGAAGATCAAATGAAAACGATGATTGAAATTGACTTTGAGTTCGAGCCCGCGGACGAGGTTTCGGTGAATTATCTCACGCACGGCACCTTGAAGAAAACCAAGGACGCTCTTCTCAGCGCTATCCAAGACTCTACCGACAAGTCGATCGAGTGGGCGTGGCCCCTCCCGTTCAATGGGCCTGACGACCCCGCCTATCTCGCGGCGCTCACGACCAGGGTTGTCACCGCGGTCGACTCCGGCGTCATGCACGATCTTCGTTCAGTCCTCGACGACCTTGCGCGGCCCGATGACGTGGAGAACGGGGGGTGCAACTACAGCCTGCTCAACGATTCCGGGACGGTCTGCCTGCCCTGCCTGCCCGGGCCGTGTCACAAGTGCTCCGGGGTCATTCTGGCCTCCTGCCCAGGGAGCCGCCCCTTTGAGTACCTGTGGGCTCCGATGATCGAAGGGGAACGCTGCGCATTCTCGATCACTGTTATCTACACGCTCAAGCTCACGGGAAGCGCTTCATGACACGCACATCGAAAACGGCCGACCATCACGCGAAGAACGCTCGCGCTTCGGGAACCGAACCGCCCGCCCCCAACGCCGCCCTCACGGCGCACTCGGCGATCGAATCGCTCCCGAACGAGATCGGCGAGTCACCCTGCGCCCTTCTCGCCGCGCAGGCCTACGCGCGCTGGAACGCGCGCGGGGAGTTCCCCGCGTTCTGGAACGCGATCCAGACGACACAGAGTTCAACCGAACTTTCCCTGAAGCTGAAAACGATCTTTGAGTTTTTCTGTTCAATGCGCGAGCCGCGGATTGAAGGCCGCCAGTTTCTTCAGGTCGCGATCGAAGCGCGGCTTCGCGATCGATTCAACGCGACGGCCGCGGACTGGAACCCGCCCGTCACGCGGGAGGATGTCAAGGAACAAATCAAGTGGTTTTCCACCTATCAAGTCAGTCGTTTCGAGGCGATGGGAACGCTTCTTGGCCCCGCGTTCGACGCCTTCGCGGCAGGACAACTCCGGGCGCCCGATCCGAGCGTGAGTGTCGAGATGGGCCTGGTGTCCTTTCAGAAGAAGTTGGCCTACCCACGACCTCACAGCGCTGTGTTCTTCTCCTGGTCAGAGTTCGCGCTGGCGGCCATCAGTATTGACTGCGATAAGAACGCATGGCTCCGCTACCTTCCTACTTTGCTGAGAGCGCAGTATGTCTACTTCCGGGCCCACGCGCCGTGCGTTGGCGGAAAGCCCCCAGCGGGCTGGCAATATGGCCACTACACCGAAGGCACCTGGCATCGCATTTCGCCGCAGGATGTCGCGGAGATTTCGTTCAACAACCTCACCACCGAGTCCGATCTTGCAACAGCGGCGACCAAATGCGCCAAAATCGCATTTCCAGGTGGTATGTCTTCGTGAACCGCGGTGCTCGCCGGCCGCCTTTCCTCGCGCAGTCAAGCCGGATCTCCGCTCAACAATCTATGCGGGATTGGCTGACTCCACGCTGGATTAAGCAGGCCTCGATCAGGGTTTGGATCACCGCGATCGCCATCGCGGAGAGGGGAATCGGGCAGGCGGAGTGCCGTTCCATATACTGATCAACGGAGGCTCTTTTTCCTCATACTGCCGGGCCCCGTGCCGGGGGTGCCAAGAATTGTCCTAGTTTTTGCAGTGATTTCCGCGTGGAAGTCCGCTTCCCAAATTGAACGTCGAGGAGGCAAAGAGACCGACGCGGGGTCCGCCTGCGTTGGCGCGCACCCGCCCATTGGTTCAGCAGGCCGTCGTCTCTAAGGCCCCACCCCCACCGTCGCTCGCCGATGTGTGGTCCCTTCAATTGTCACAAAACTGTCACACACCGTAAATGCGAGATGCAGTACTGTGGGCACGACACTTCGAGGAGCCTATGGCAGCGCCCAACCCACTTCACCTTGCCAGTACTGCGCAGCAGATGGCCCGCAACGCGCCGCAGGGCGACGCGGCCGTTTTCAACAAGGTGGCGATGATCAGCATGGGCGTCATGGCGGCAGCCTCGGTCGTCCAGATCCTGCACCCGATCTTGCGGGATCTCAACGGCAAGCGCGACAAGCAGGCCTCCGCTGACAATCGCGGCCGGGCCCGCTGAGCAGCCCCGGCGATGGGCCTACGGAGCGGAACACGAGCACCGATTCTGCCCACCGAAGTTTGTCGATCAGTCGCCTGCCGGATGACGCTCTTCATCCCTGCTCACCGATCCATTTATCGACACGGCATCTACCAAGACCATGATCCCAACAGCCACAGGGCCGGGCATCTCGACCGGACACCTGGCGATCCATGTGCGAATCGCATCCTTTCGCAGGGCTTCGTCGTTCGATGATCGACGACTGCAGCGGGCTGTTCCTGGGGGCGATTCCACATCACCGCGACCCAGATCGTTTCCCGAACGAGACGGAAGTGCGCCGGATTCTGCGCCGCCCTGTTGGGAAAGTGGCCTTTCTTCCGAGGATTTGCGGGGGTGTTCGAGTCCGTCCAGGCCCATTGGAAGAGTTTGCGGCGGATTGCGGTGGGCTGTGTCCGCGTGCGAAAACCCTGACAAAGTGTGGGATTCTGCGATTTCGGCGTGCGTGGCTGCTGCGCGGCTTCTGCGCGGCTTGTTGGTCGCGGCGGGGATCAGGCTCGGGCGCGCTCCGCCCAACGGTCGAGGGTTCCCTTGAGGTCCGGGGCGGTGCCTGGGTTTGCAGGGCCGAAGAAGGCGAGTTCGATCGCTTCGATTTCTTCTGTAAGCTCAAGTCGGCGTTGTTCCGTGAGCGCGGTGGCGGGGTTGTCGCGCCACTCGCGGAGGGCGGAAAGCGTGCTCAAGGGCGTGACGCGTTCGGGGAGCGTGATGGGAGTTTCTGGGGCCACCGTGGCGCGGCGGTGGCGGACGAACCAGAGCGCGAGGGCGCCGATGACCAGGAGCGACACGAGCCCGAGGACAACCGGCCGCCACGAAACGCCTGCAACGCGGAGTGGGACCGTGGGGCCGGTGATCGGGAGGAGGTCGGTCTCGCCGTACTGCTGGGAGACCAGCTTGGCGTCGAGCGCGGTGACAAGCGTGGGGACGTGAAAGCTTTCTGCGCGGTTGCGTTCGATTGGTTTGTATTCGAGGGTCCAGGTTCGTTCGACGAGGGGCTGGATGATGCCGGCGTCGTTGGGCTCGGGGTACTTGACGGTGCGCGGGCCGCCGGGGGTGGAGCGGGTGGATTCTGCTTCATTGAGGACGAGGGTGGTGCGTGGGAGTTTGGACTCGGGCACCAATCGGTAGCCGTCGATGCTGGAATCGAGCCCGGTGAGTATCGCGTCGATCCCGGGGATGGTGCCGCGCCCGCGAGCTACGACTTCGAGTCGGATGGTTCCGTCGTTGGCCCGCGCCTCGGCGTCGCGCGGGTCGAGCGTCTGGGTGATTTCGAGGTTCTTGACGGGACGGGGCTTGGCGGAATCCGTGACGCTGATGGGTGGCGTGGATGACGCGATGACCACGTTGACGTCACCGCCGTTGTCGGTGAACTGCATCTCCATGGTGATCTGGGGCAGGCGGTCCACGGACTTGTCGCGGGCCGACAGCACGAGGTAGGCCATGGGTTTTTCAACCCAGCCCGGCTGTCCCTGTTCGAGAACGGCGGTGGAGGGAAAGAGGGGGTCGAAGAACCCGATGTCGTCGATGTTGAAGTGTCGTGAGAAGGCTTCCTGGAGGGTTTTCTTGAACATGTCGCGGTAGTCCATCTGGCGTCGATTGTTCCAGCCGCCGATGGAGATGCCGTTCTGGAGGTACCTTGAGAACCCCCCGGACTCGCGCTCGACGGCGCTGGTGACGCGGAGTGAAACCGCGACGCCGAAGGGCTGCCCGGGCCCGACCTCGGTGGGCCCGTCGACGGCGAGTATCAGCTTGATCTCGTCCTTTGCGAGTTCGGTGTAGAGGTTCTGCCTGGCGCGAAGCCCGGAGCCCGCGGGGTGGTCGGCGAGCACGCGGAGGGCGGCTTTGACGAAGCGTGGCTTGACCTCCGGGAGGAGCCTGGTAACGGCCTCGTCGAGCTGGGTGCCGAGTTCGGAGAGGTGGCGGTAGGCCACGTCGGGCGGCAGCTTGCGGACTGCGGCGGCGATGCGCTCGAACTGGTTGTCCTGGAGCGTGCCTTCGACTGGTAGATCGTCCACGCTGAGGAGCTTGATGTCGGCGGCCCCGATGGCGAGGCGGAACCAGGCCATGAAGAGTGAGGGGTCTTCGCGTTCGGTGCCGGCTTCGATGGCCTTGCCGTAGAGCGCGGCCGCGTGTTCGAGTGAGGCGTAGACGTCGCGGAGGCGTTCGAGTCGCGTGGCGTCGTCGGTCTTTCCGGCTTTGAGGTTGAAGGCGAGCCATCGGAAGGCGATGTTCGCGTTCATCTGAGCGGTCTGCCATGAATCAGGTGCGGCGGCGCGGGCGCGGGCGGCGAGTTGGTTGGCGGTGTTGAACCCGCGATCGACGACCTGGATCAGCTCGGCGTTGGTGAGCTGCGGCTTCTTCGGTTGGCCGGGTTGGGGCTGCTGGCCCGGCGTGTTCGCGGGCTGCTTGTTGGTGCGGTCGCGCCAGTAGGCGTCCACGCGATTGCTGATCTCGTCGGCGAGGGCTCGCGCGGTGGTGGCGTCGATGGAATCGATCTGGCCGAAGACTGCTTGCAGATCGTCGAGGTCGTACACCTCGGTGGAGTTGTGGGCGGCGGAGAAGACCTCGGCGAGCTTGGGGAGCGTGCTGGTGGGGACGCCCGCGTCGTTGAGCGTTGCGATGACGCTGCGGAGTCGCGTGAGGTTGCGGTGTTGCATGCCGCGGGTGATGACGGGGGATGGGTTGTAGTACCACGAGTAATACCCGTCCTCGTCCAAGTCGCCGCCCTGCTGGAGTCGGTCGATCCATTGCTCGAACATCCGGTCGGCGATCCGGGACGCGTGCGCGGGGGTGCGTTTGACGGCGTCGGTCATCAGGTCGATGGCGCGGTCGATCTGGTCGGCCTTGGCGAGGACGGCCGCGCCGGCGGCGGCGGTGCGGGCGGCGAGGCTCGGTTCGATCTTGTCGAGCCAGGGCTTGCTGGGGATGGCGCGGAGGAGGTCGGCGTGGACGCGGGTCGGGCGGCGGCGCTCGGTCTGCTTGGCGGTGGCGAGTTCGAGCTGGTCGGCGATGGCGCCGGTGATGATGCGGAGGGGAGCCTTCATGCGGTCGGACTCGCGGGCGTGCGAGTCGAGCAGGATGTCCACGGCTTCTTTGAGGGTGACGATGCCGCGCGTGCGCTCGTCGCGCTCGATGGGTTCGTCGGAGAGATTGGCGGCGTCAACGGCCATCTTTTCCATCGCGAGCGGGCCGAGGCGCTCGTCGTCGAAGACCTCTCGGAGCCAGGGTTCGATCTGGGCGCGGGGGAGTCGGCGCATCAGTCGAACGGCCTGGGCGATGGCGTCCTCGCGGTCGGCGACGGACGCCTTGGAGTGGCGGGCGACCTCGCAGAAGAGGACCCACGCCTGGGCGCGGTAGGACTGGGCCTCTTCGCCGTCGCGCATGGATGAGGCGCGGTATTTGTTGAAGCGGGCGCGCACCAGGATGCCGAATGCGTCCCCGCTCGTGCGTGCGTTGCTGAGCGAAGGCAGGAAGGGTTCGGCTTCCTTGTCCATGCCGGCGCCGGTCAGCAGGGTGAGGGTACGGAGGCGTTTGGCTTCGTCGGAGTCGCCGAAGGGCCCGTCGCCCTTCTTGATCCTGGCGAGCAGTTCGTCGGTGCCGTTGAGCAGGACGGAGGAGCGGAGGATGGCGGCGAGGGTTCCGATCTGGTGGGGCGTGAGTTCGGTGGGGGCGATCGCCGCGATCGTGACGACCTCTTCGGGCAGGACACCGACTTCGCCCTTGCTGGTCCCGGCGATTTGGAGCGCATCGAGGACGGCCGAGTAGATCGCCTCGGACTGGACCGCCGGCGTGAACCGAAGGAACTCACCGAGGTCCGCCCATTCGCTCGCGACGATTCGGTCCTGGACCCAGGCGGCGATCACGTTTGGGGGCGCGGCGGATGCGTCGGGGTAGGCGCCGCCGCGGGTGAGTTTGGTGCGCACGGAGAGCACCGCCTGGGTGGTGCGGGGGCTGCGCCCGCGGTGGAGGAGTTCGCCGAGCTTGGCGGCGCGTTCGGACTCCACGGCGGCCTTGGCGGTGAGGCCGATGAGGCTCTCGAGATCGACGCCGAGGTCTTTGTAGGTGGCCTTGAGTTGGGCGCGGCGTTCGGCGGTCGAAGTTTCGTAGGTTGCGAGGAGTTCGGCGATCTCGGGCTTGGAAAAGCCCGACGGGGAGGTGGGCTCGGCGGCGGTGCCGTCGGTGCCCGCTTGAGGAGTCTCGCCCGTGGTGGATGGCGGTTCCACGGCGGGTGCCGCGGGCGTGCTTGGTGCTTCCTCTTCGTCCGATTCGTTGGACTGCGCCACGGCGTGCTGGGCGTTCAGGGAGATCAACAGAACGGAGAGCAGCCAGAAGACCCGGCGAGGGGCGCGGGGTGTGCGTTCTGGGAGGGGGAGAGATTCTGAGGTCTGAGACATGTTCAGAGTCCTTGAACGGTCGGCGTGAACGGCGGTGGTTGGGGACGAGGATCGAAGGGAGAGCGGGTTTACCAGCCGTCTCCCTCGATCCCGGACCCGTCGGACTGACCCTTCTCGGGACGATCTCCGCGCTTGGGGCTGGGGCGATGCGCGTTGCAGTTTTCGCAGTCGGTGGGCGTTGGTGTGGCTTCGAGTTCGTCCGCGGTTGCCTGTTCGAGGTTGAGTACGACTTCGAGGTTGCGTCGGGCCCGGTCGGCGTCGTCGCTGTTCCCCTTGGCCGTGGCTCGCTCGGCGAGGTAGCGGTAGTGCTGGCGCGAGGTTGCGGTGAGCGGACGCCATTGGTCCTCGGGCCTGGCGTTGGCTCGGTAGGAGAGCGCGGCGTGGTAGTAGGCGTCGGCGAGTTCGGCGCGGGCGTTGTCGGCTTCGGATGAATCGGCGTCCCCGGCGTCGTCGAGTTTGGTGAGCAGGGATTCGATCTCTCCCAGCGCTGCGCCGGGCTTGCCCCCGGAGGAGATCGCGCGGGCGCGGCGGAGCGTGAGGCGTGTCCGCTCTTGGAGTGAGGGATCGTTGAGGCTTGACTCGACCCCGGCGATGCTCCCGGCGATGGCGGTCCAGGCCTCTCGCGCCGCGGTCCACGCGGCCTTTTCCGCGCTGATGGCCGATTGGGCCAGCTCGATATCGCGTGGGGAGTTGGTCTCCTTAACCCTGCGCTTGGCGGCGACGCGTTCGCGGGTTCGTTCGCGTGCGATGGTGTCGAGCCGGGCGGCGTCGGCCTCGGCCCGCGAGATCTCGGCGAGGGCGGCTCCCACGCGCTCGCGTGCGACGAGCTTCTGGGCGGGGCCGAAGTGCAGCGACGCGCCGACCAGGCCGACGAGCAGCCAGACCGCCAGCGAGCGACCGGTTTTCATGACAGCACTCCTGAAAGGGGCAAGGGGCTTCGGGTCGAGGACGCTCGGTCGGGTCGCGGCTCACGCTGCATGGGCGACGGCGAGCCGAAGCGAGCGAGGAACGGTCCGATGAGGGCGAGGATGGAAGAGCCGGTGCCCAGCGTGACGAGGCCGGTCTGGTAGTCGGTCCACTTGGAAGCAACTTCGGGGGGCAGCGCGTGCAGTGAGGTAATCGCGGCCACGGGGATGCCGACGACGTTGGCGTCGGTGTATCGGCCGCCGAGGCGTGCCGCGATGGACCGGAGCGAAGCGCTGTCTTGTCGCGATTGGTGCCCGGAGATGAGGGACGCGCGCTTGGTATCTCCGACCCCGACGACGAGCACGTCGGCGATGGACGAGGGGCGTTGGAGGATTGCTGGGTTGGCGTTGACGTCCCCGTCGCTGACGATCACCAGCGTCGTGGACCCGCGGGCCCAGGAGTGGGCCATCTGGAGCGCCGCGTTGAGCCCGACGGCGAGGTCGCTCTCGCCGGCGTCGAACGCTTTGTACAAGGGCAGCCCGCGCATCGAGTTGGCGATGACGCCGGGGTCGCTGGTGTCGACCGCGATGGGCACGGCCTTGGTGTAGAAGCCGATGAGCGTGGCCCGGGTCTCGGCGAAGTCGGTGTGGTCGAGCAAGGTTTGGATCACCTCTCCGGCGCGCTCGGCCCGGGTCGTGCGGGCGTGCTCGGGGCCCGCGTCGGGCAGGTGCATGCTGGGCGAAACATCGAGGCAGATGAGCAGTTGTCGGGAGGCTCGCGCGGAGCGGAAGAGTGGGGGTTCCGATGGGTTGAAGGAGAAGAGCACGAGCGCGCCGAAGATCGCCATCCCCATGCCCAGGGCTCGGAGCGCTGGCAAGGCACAGACCCAGCGGGCAGGGCGTCCGGTCGGGCCGAACGCGAGGTACGCGATCCGGCGGATTCGTCGGGCGTGGAGGAGTTCGAGGCCCAGGACGAGGACGGCGCACAGGATGGAGGTCCAGATGATCACCATGGCGTGTACCTCAGCCCGGCGAGGGCGAGCGTGTGCAGCCCGAGGGCGGCGGCGGCGAGGGCGGCGAAGGGCCCGGCCATGTCCATCCACACTGTCCCGATCTGGCGGAACGTGGCGGGTTTCATGCGGTCGATGTGCTCGAAGACGGCGGCGAGGGAGGCTGAGTCGGCAGCGGCCAGCCCCTCGCCGCCGGTGAGCCGGGCGAGTTCGGCGGCCCCTTCGCTGATGGGGTCGTCCTCGGCGACGTGGATGTAGTAGAGCACGCAGCGTGCGTCGGTGAGGACTTTGGCGACGCTGTACTGGTTTCCGTTCTCGACGTCGCTGCTCTGGCCGTCGGAGATCAGGACAACGAGCCGATCGCCGTCTTTGGCCTCCTCTTCCATGTTCTTGACGACGTAGCGCAGGGCGGCGCCGATTTCCGTGCCTCCCATTCTGCCGGTCTGGTGGTCGGGGTCGGCGAAGGGGAGGGCGTTGCGGATGGCCTGGAGGTCGTGGCTGATAGGGACGAGGCGCAACTGGGCGTTTCCGAAGATGGTGAGGCCCATCGCATCGCCTTTGCCGGGCTCGGTGCCTTCGCGGGCGCGGGTGAAGGCCTCGATCGCGACGGCGGCGTTGTGGTAGCGTTCGCCGGACATGCTGCCGGAAACGTCCATGACGAGCTGGATGTTGGCGAGGGAGCGTTCGTGTCGCGGGACGAGTCCTTGGGGTCGCGCGACCAGAAGGATGAACAGCGCGAGAACGATCGCCGGGAGTGTTTCGAGCGCGGTGAGGAATGATTCAAGGACCGGGCGGGGGCGGTTGGCGCGGTGATCGAATGGCAGGTCGATGCGCTTGCGCCGGACGCGCATCTCGGCGACAAGAATGGCGGGAACAACAAGGAACAGCAGCGCCCAGGCATGAGCGAACGCGAACCCGCTCGTCGGCGCGATGTCCGGGGTTTGCGTCTGGATCGTGGCCAGAAGGGGTGGGAGGTTCATGCCACGCCTCCGCGGCTCCGCGACCCAACGGGCGCGAGTGAGTCGATGTGGTCGAGCGCGAGGCGTGCGCTGCGCACCGCGTCACTGGCGGAGAGGCGGGTGCGCGGCTCGCCGGAATGGAGCCAGCGCTCCAGGTCGCGGAGGGCGGCCCCCTCGGCGGGCTTGAGGCGGAGTGTTTCGAGCGCGCTGGCGACATCGCGGGGTGATTGCGGGGAAGCTACGGAGAACTCACGACGCGTCAGCTCGCGGACCAGGAGCAGCTCGAGGCGTGCCAGGGTGCCGGGTCCCAGGCTCTCGGTGGCCGCGCGGTCCAGCAGTGCCACGAGCTCGGTGCGCTCGGTCGGAGCGGGGACCGGGCTGGACGTGGGCAAGGGACGACGCCGTCGGCGGTGGGCGGCGCGGAAGATGAGAAGCGTGGCGCCGATCGCACCCCAGCCGACCCAGGCGAGGATCGCAAGGTGCGTGTAGTTCGAGCCGAACGTCGTGGTCGGAAGTTCCGTTCTGGCGAGGCCTGCCTCGCTCCCGGGCGGGAAACGAGAGACGATCTCGACGGGAACGGGTGGGAGTCCGGCGGCGTTGTTGCCGTCGCTCAATTGGACGAAGCCGCTCAGGTCGTAGACTCCCGGCCGCTGTCCGACGAACTCGATCTGCTGAGCGCCCGAGGCGTCGGGTTCCGAGACGCGGACAAGGATGTCACTGGAGGGACCCTGGCCCGGCAAGGGGCGGAGACGGCCGCGTGGCGAGGGCATGAGCACGGTGGCGCGCATCCCTCGCTCGACGCGCAGGGTCGGCGAGTCCCCGCCCGTGCCGGGGGTGAACAGCAGTGCGATGAGCGTGGATGCAAGGATCATCGCGAGCTCCTTTGCAGCCCGCCGCGTGATTCGAGGAAGCGACGGAGCGCGGCGGTGAGGCGGTCGGCGGTGGAGAGCGAGAGCACGTCCACTCCGGCCCGGAGCAGCGTGTCTGCAACGCGCTCGTCGGTCTCCCACGCGGTGCGGCCGTGCGCGAAGAGGGGAGTGTTGGTTTCGGCTTCGGCGCCTCGGAGGAACCCGGCGCGGAGGCGTCCGCCCTCTGCGGGATCGGTCAGTCGCACGGCGATGGTGTCGTGCTTTCCCGCGCAGTTCCGCACGCTCGCGAGCGCGTTGGGTTCGTGGAAGTCGCTGATGACGACGACCACGGACGTGGCGCGAGCGTTCGCCTCGACGTGGGCGAGAGACTCGGCGAGTGACGATTCCACTGGGGCGTGCCCCGTGCGGAGCGGTTCGAGCGCGAGCCACAGGTCCGACCGCTTGAGGCTGGGGCGTGGGACGTTGCGCCCGTGGCTGGCGATAGCGACAGGGCTGAGGCGTCGGAGCCCAACGAGGGCGAGCGCGGCCGCGATCCACACGCCGGCGTCCCGCTTGCTCAGACGGATCGAACTCACCGTCATGGAACGGGACGTGTCGAGCACGACGAACATCGGGACGCGTTTGAGCACTTCGTACTGCTTGACAAAGGGGCGTGAGTGCCGGGCGGTGAGTCGCCAGTTCATGGTGCGCACCGAATCGCCCGGTAGATAGGGTCGCGACGAGGAATACTCGAGCCCGGAACCGACGAAGGGCGAGGGGTCGGACCCCATCGCGATGTCCGTGGCCATGCGGCGCACGATGAACTCGAAGTCCTGGTGCCCGAGCTCGCGGGGAGAGCCGACTGAGTTGTCATTGATCTGGGCTGGCATCGTTGGGAGAACTCGCGGGGCGGGAGTCGGCGGCGCGTGGACCGGGGTTCGTGCGTCGTCGGTGGTGCGGGCATCAGGTGAGGTTGGACAGGATTTCGTGCAGCACGTCCTCGGAGCGGATTCCCTTGGCGATGGCCTCGTAACGCAGGCGCATGCGGTGGAGGAGCACGTCATCGGCGAGAGCGAAGAGGTCCTCGGGCACCACGAACGCGCGCCCTCGCATGAGGGCGCGGGCCCGGGAGGCGGCGACGAGCGAGAGGGCCGCGCGTGGGCTGCAGCCGAGTTCGACGCGATCGTCCTTTCGCGTGCGGGTCACGAGTTCCACGCAGTCCCGGATGAAGACGTCGCTGACATGGATGGACTGGACGGCCTCCATCGCGGCGGTGAGGTCGCCCAACTGGAGTTCGGCGCGGTCTTCGATGGCGTCGAACGCGGACATGGGGACGGCGCCGTCGCCGCGCCGCTTGAGGCGGAGCGTGAGGCTCCGACGGACGACGTCGGCTTCCTCCTGCGGGGACGGGTAGGTCAGGCGGTGCCGCATCATGAAACGATCGAGCTGTGCTTCTGGGAGCTCGAAGGTGCCCGCTTGCTCGATGGGATTCTGGGTGGCGATGACCAGGAACGGCGTGGGCAGGTCGTGGGAGGTATCGCCTAGGGAGACGCGGCGCTCTTGCATCGCTTCGAGGAGGGCGGACTGGACCTTGGGGGACGCGCGGTTGATCTCGTCGGCGAGGAGGAGGTTGGTGAAGATCGGGCCCTGATGGACACGGAAATCTCCGGTCTTGGCGTCCAGCACTTCGCCGCCGAGGATGTCTGAGGGCAGGAGGTCGATGGTGAATTGGATGCGACGGAAGCGAAGCGCGATCGCCCGCGCCACGGCCTGGACAAGAAGAGTCTTGGCGATCCCGGGCACGCCTTCGAGGAGCAGGTGCCCGCCCGTCAGGAGCGCGATAAGCACTCGTTCCACAACGACGTGCTGGCCCACCACGGTGAGCGCGACGCGCTCCGCGACGCGGGAGCAGAAGTCGCTGCCGCGCAGGGAGCCTTGTCGGTCCGAGTGATTCGGGCGTGCTTCGATCAGACTATCAGCGCTCATCGAGGGTTCCTTGAAACGAGAGTGGGCGGAGGGGCGATCTCACTTGATCGGCGCGGGGGCGGGAGCGGAGGGCTTGGCGGTTTCTGTGCTTGCCTTGGGCGATGACGCGGGACTCGGATCGACCTTGGGCTCGACTTTGGGTTCGGCTTTGGGCTCGGGAACACCCAGCAAGAGGGCGGCCGCTCGGACCGCCATCTTCGCTTGAATCCCCGCTGCGCGGATGTTGCCCTCGCGGTCGACGAGGTACGTCGTCGGGACGACGGGAGGAGCGAACGCCTGGAAGCTGGCGCCGAAACCGGTGGTCGTGCCGTCGGAGGGTTCGGCGTCGCGCAGGATCGGGATGGTCCACTTGTCCTTGTCGGCGGCCTTTTTCAGCGAGGCCCAATCGGCGCGCCGATCGCAAACGACAACCAGGCGGACGCCGATTTTTTCGAGGTCCGCCTGCCGCCTGCGGAGGTTCTCGAACTCTGCTTTGGAGGGAGCTTGTCCGGGGCGCACGAATTGCACGATGGTCGCTGGGTCACCCTTGAGGGCCAGCGGTCCTCCCGACCCGATCCAGTCGGTTCCCGCGAGCAGGGGAGCGGGCTTTCCTTCGGCGGCCCGGTACTCGGGCAAGCGGCCCTCGCCGCCCGCGTAGACATCTGGGGGGAACGGGTCTTGCGCGATGGACCGCTCGTCCCATGGTTCTTTCAAGAGTTCGTTGATCGCGTCCTCGACGTGCTCGGGAGCCAGCCCGGCCGCACGCACCTTCCCGCTGCGGTCGATGAGCACATAGGTCGGCCAGGATTCGAGGCGGTAGCGTGCGGCGGTGTTGTCCTTTTCGTCGTTGGCGTCCAGTCCCACGGAGTACTTGACCTGCCGATCGGCGATGCGGGCTTGTGCTTTGTCCCACCCGCGGGTGGAATCGTGGACGGCCACGAGCGTGACTCCCCGTGCCGAGTAGTCGCGCGCGATGGTCATGTCAAAGTGCATGGCGCGGATGCAGGGGTCGCACCACGCGGCCCAGAGGTCGAGCACGACGATGCGTCCTCGGCTTTCTTTGATGGAAACCTTTTCGCCGATCCAGGTCGAAACGTTCAGCTCGGGCGCGGGCTGGCCTTCCAGTTTGCGAACTTTGAGCGTGTCGGAGAAGAACCATTCGTCCTTGAACTGGACACCGGTGGGGCCGGCGTGGGCGCGAACTTCGCCGGCTCCGACGAGGGCAATCCACAGAGCGGCCCAGATCCGGGCGTGCGCCCGCCGGGACGTTCTCGGGAACAGGGCGGAGCAACGGGCGGCCGGCGGGGATGAGGGTTGGATCATTTCGGGGGTTCCTTCGACGGTGCTTCGGCGGTCGGGCGGGCGAGTTCCTGCTCAACAGCCGCTTCGGCCTGGCATAGCCGGCGACGGCAGAGCGCGTGACCGGCGTGCTCTTCGCGCACCAGTTTTCTGAGGTCTTCGAGCAGATTCACGGCTTGCTCCCTGTGGCCCAAGCGGGCGTGGGACATGACAACGCAGGCGAGGATCGAAGGGTTGCCTCGCGGGGGCAGGGCATCATCACCGTTCTTCGAGCCCTTGTCGCGTCGTTCGGCGTCCTCGAAGCGCTCGATCACGAGGCGGAACTCGCCCTGCTTGTAAAGCATGAGCGGGAACGCCTGGAGGAGGGGCATGGATTTCGGAGATTTCTGGAGCGCTGCGCGCAGTTTCTCGATGATCTGAGCTGACCTGGGGTCCGCTTGGTTTCTGGTAGGGGCAGCGTCCACCTCGTCGACCAGAGCCGCGATTTCGTCGCGGTCCAGGGTTGTCGCCGCGGTGACTTGCGCGTGAGCGTCCCAGCGGCGAAGGGATGTGAGTGAGCGGTCGGACGCGATGCTGCCTCGGACGCCGTTGACGGACTCGAACCCCTTCCCCTTGACACGATCCGCCCACTTCTGGTTGTTGTTGTTGGCGTCCTGGAGGTTCTGGTCGTGCGCCGCTTTGACTCGTTCCTCTTCCGCGTGACGAGCGCTGGCTCCGCGCGAATCCCAGATTCGGGTTTCACTCCTGGTCGAGGAGAGCAAGCGCAGCCCGTCGGGGCTGAACGTCACGCCGGTGACGGTCCCTGAGTGCCCGGGCAGGATCAGCAGTTCGTTGCCGTAGGTGGTGTCGAAGATCGCCAGGAAACCGTGCGCGCCGGCGAGCACCACGCGCGACGAGTCGGGGCTGAACACGGCGGCCCGGATCTCGCGGGCGCGACCGGACAGCGTGCAGGCCACGGCGCACCCGCCGGGGCCGACCCGCCAGACTTCCCATTGACCGTCGGGGACCGGGACGAGCAGGTGTGATCCGTCGGCGCTGAACGTCGCGTGCTCGATAGCGGCCGCTGATTCGCCCTCGATGGGCTTTGATTCTTCGGGCGTGGGCTCGCGGCGATCGCGCACCCCGGAGGCGCGGACTTTGGAATTGACGGGCCCGGCGATCGCTTCTCCGGCCGCGGTCCAGACCTGCACGGCACCTTGATCCGAGAGAGTGACCAGGCGCGCGCCGCCCGGGCTGTAGACGCCGGTGCGCACTCCGACAGCGTCAGCGCCGACGGTGCCGACGCTGAGCGTGACGGTCCGCTTCCTGGTGCCCAGTTCGTAGATCGCCGCTCCGTCGTTTGTGCCGACGAGCAGGTGCTTGGCGTCCGGGCTGAACTCCGTGAACCTCGCCCCGGCCGAATCGAGCACGCCGAGCTGTATGCCCGATCCACGATCAAAGATCTGCACGCGTCCGCCGTTCGTGAGTGCTGCGGCGTACAGCCCGTCGGCGCTGGTTGACACGAGCGAGTGCTCCCTGCTGGGGGCGTCAAAGTCCTTGAACTTCGAGTAGGGCATGAGGTCGGTGATCCGGCTGCCGGTTTCAGCGTCCCAGATGGTGCCGGCCCCTGAGTCTCGCCAGGATGTGACGATGCGCGTTCCGTCGGGCGTGAAGCAGGCCGTGAAGCTGTCCTTCTCATCGTCGCCGGGCGCTGCCTGTTCTCGCGCGGGGATCGGGAGCACCCGCTTGAGTCCTTCGAGTGCGACGACCACCGCTTCACCGGTGCTTGACGCGACCACGAACCTCGTGTGATCCGGGCTCCAGACCGAGCCCGGGCCCTCCGCGAGCGAGCCGTCCAGGCCGCCCGGTGCGGACGTGCCGTCCAGGTTCCACATGAGGATGGATCTGTCCTCTCCGGCGGCCGCGATGCGCGCGCCGTCGGGGTCAAACGCGAGCGTGGTGATTGCGGAGGTATGCCCGCGGAGTTGAGTAATCTCGGTGCCGTTCCCGGCGTTGAAGAGAACGACGTTGCTGCCGGTGGCGGCGGCGATCAGGCGGCCGTTCGGGCTGAACTCGGCCCCCGATCGCCAGGGCGTCGCGGTTTCAAGGCGGATCTCCTCGGTGCCAGTCAGGTCCCAGACGAACACGTCGTCGGGCAAACGGTCCGCGAGTTTTTGCGCGGATGTCATCACGCGGGACGAGTCGGGGCTGAAGACGATCTTCCGGACCGGGTTGAACTGCTTTTTGAACGAAGTGATAAGGGTGCGAGCTTTGAAGTCCCACACCCGCGAGGTGCCGTCGAACCCGCCGGTCGCCAACAGGCTTCCATCACGGCTGATCGCGAGCGCGGTGACCGACGTTCCCAACCCGGCGGCGAGCGTCCACTGCGTCTCCCAGGTTGCGGTGGAGATCGCGCGTACGAGCCCGTCGGTGCCGGAGAGCAGAAGGGAGTCTCCGTTGGGAGTGAACACCGCGGCGCGCCAGAAAACACCCGAGGGTGCGGGGATGGACTTGAGAGTGCTCCCGTCGAGCGAATCGCTGACGAGGGCCCGGCCGGCGGAGACCGTCACCATTCGTCCGTCGGAGGCCGTCGCTAACGCGGAGACCTCGCTGGCGTGTTCCTGGACGGTGAAGGCGACTCCGCCGGTCTCTGGGTCAAACGCTCGGAAAGATTCGTCGGCGGAGGCCGTGAAGAGGCGTGAGTTGTCCGACGCGAAGGCCATGGCGAGGACAGGCGCGAGGTGCCCGGTCATCCTTTGCACGCTGGAATCGGCGACGGCGTTGAGATAGTTCCATTCCCAACCCTCCCCGGATTTTCTCGCGGCGTCGAGGTGGTCGCGGAGCGTGCGGGGCTCGTCGCGTTCGGCGGCCCCGGCGGCGATGGAGAGGTGAGAGGCGTAGTCGTTGGCGCGGGTCCGCTCGGAGGCTTCCCGGAGTCTGGTGTTCGCGCGGCCTGCCTCGCCGCGCCATTCATCTCGTTCTTTGGCAACCATGGCGAGGGAGGCGGTAGCGGCACTTTTTTCGTTCGACGAGTTGCTCTTGGCCGCATCCGCTTCCGCGACCTGCTGTTTGTAGGAATCTCGCTCTCTCCACAGGCTTACGGCGACGACCGCGACAACGAGGTGGACGATCCCCACCGCCGCCAGCAGCGCGGCCTGCTGTTTGTGGCGGAGCAGCAGTTTCTGGGCGCGATAGAACTTCGAGGGCGGCGCCGCGTGGACCGGGAGCCCGTCCAGGAACCGGCGCACGTCGCCGACCAGGGCCAGCGCGCTCTCGTAGCGTCTGCTTGGGTTCTTCTCGATCGCCTTGAGCACGATCCAGTCGAGCTCTCCGCGGATCATGGACCCGAGCCGCTTGGGGTCGCAGGACCGTCGTTCCGCGGCCGCAACGCCGTCTGTCCCGGACCGCGAGGCCCGCGTGCTGGGCGCGGGCGGTTCAACATCGCGGAGGATGCGCTGAACCTCGGCGAGCGAGGCTTTGCGGAACATCCCCTTCTCAAAGGGCGTACACCCGGTCAGCAACTCGTAGAGCAGCACGCCCAGGCTGTAGACGTCCGTTCGTGTGTCAACGCCGAGTTGGTTGGTGGCCTGCTCGGGGCTCATGTAGTCGGGGGTGCCGATCATCCCGCGGTGCTCGGTGACGAGTGTTTTTTCGGTGAGCCGCGCTGAGATCGCCTTGGCGATCCCAAAGTCGATGACCTTGGAGAGCGGGCGGTCGCCGTCGACCAGGGTGACGAGCACGTTGCTGGGCTTGACGTCCCGGTGGATGATCCCTTTTTGGTGCGCGTGGTGCAGGGCTCGGCACACCTGCTCGAAGAGAGTGAGACGCTCTCGGACGGTCAGGCGCTGGGCATCGCAGAACTCGGTGATGGGCTGCCCGCGGACGAGTTCCATCACGAAGTACGGGCGGCCCGACGCCGTGGTGCCCGCGTCGAGCACCCGCGCGATGCTCGGGTGGTCCATCATCGCGAGCGCCTGGCGCTCCGCCTCGAAGCGTGCGATCACCTGCCGGGTGTCCATTCCCAGCTTGATAAGCTTGAGCGCGACCAGGCGGTGGACTGGCGCGTATTGCTCGGCCAGGAAGACCGTGCCGAAGCCGCCCTCGCCCAGCTCTTCGATCAACCGGTAGGGTCCGACGGTCGTTCCGGTCTCATCGCTGACCACAGGCGGGCGGACGGCCGTGGGCATCTCCGACAGCGGCGGCGCGATTCCTCCTTCGGGAACGATCTGGTCGTCGGCGGCATCGAGCAGGGACTCGATCTCGCGCCGCAGCGACTCGTCGCCGCGGCACGCGCGCTCGAGCTCGGCGTAACGGCGTTCGCGCGGCGCGTCGTGCACGGCCGCGAAGATGTCCTTCACGAGCGCCCAGCGCGGCCCGCTAGCCATGGCCCGGCTCCCCCTTGCCGCGCAGCTCGCGCTGGAGCCACGCGCGGGCGAAGGCCCAGTCCTGCTTGACGGTGCGTTCAGAGACCCCGAGCGTTAGCGCGATCTCCGAGATTTCCAATCCCGCGAAGAACTTGAAGCGCACGACCTGGGCCATGCGCTCGTCGCTCGCGTGCAGCCGATCCACCGCGCCGCACAGGGCCACGATGTCCAATTCAGGCTCGCCCTGCGGCCCGCGACCGCCGGTCAGTCCGTCCAGGTCGATCGCGATGCGTTCGTTTCCGCCGCCGCGCTTCAGAGCCCCTCGGGCCCGCGCGTAGTCGATCAGAATCCGCTGCATGGCCTCGGCGCAGGCGCTGTAGAAGTGCGCGCGCCCCGACCAGTCGATCCCCTCTGATCCGATCAGCTTGAGGTACGCGTCGTGAACCAACGCGGTGGCGCTGAGGGTGTGCTCCGGGCGTTCTTTGGCCATGCACTTTCGGGCCGCCGCCCGCAACTGGTCGTAGACCAGCGGCATGAGGCGTTCGGACGCCGAAGGGTTGCCGGCCGCGGCCTCGCGCAGGATCACCGTCACGCTCTCGTGCTGCTTGGTCATGCCGTCCATCCCTTGATCTCCTTCGCCCACGCACGTGAGCGGCATGAGGAGCCCGCGCTGGAGGTATTGTGACGCCCTGCGGAGTCTACCTATTTCAGTGGTTCGGTTCAGGTTGGACGGCCTGGCGTGGCAGCCTCGCAACGACGCCCTTACCCATGTCCTCCGCGCACAACCAGCGCCCGGTTTGGAATCGCAACCGAGCGAGAGGTTCCGATCGCGTTGTCCGCGTCGCGGCTCGCGTCAACCGGCTCTGGTGCGCTGGGGTCGTTCCTGGATCGCGCGCCCTCACTCGAACAAAGCACGCCCAAACAGGGGGTCGCACAGGCTGGGATCGTTGTTGCGAACGCTATTGACGCGCGTGCTGACCGCTTGGGCGATGAGTACGCCGTCCGGGGCTGGTCCGAGAAGTTGCGCGTGTCCTCCTCCGTCCACCCCCGGCCCGAGCCAGGCTTGCACGGCTTCAGGTTCCAGAAGCACCGGCATTCGATCGTGGATGCCGGCCATGAACGTGTTTGGCGCGGTGGTGAGGATGGTCATCGTTTCGACGGGTGGCTCGCCTTGCTCGCCAATCCACCGTTCCCACAGCCCGGCGAGGAGCATGATCGCGCCGTCGGCGCGGGTGATGTACATCGGTTGCTTGGTTTTGCCGTCGAGCTTCTTCCACTCGTAAAAGCCCGAAACGGGAACGACGCAGCGGCGCGACTTGAACGCGGACCGGAACGCGGGCTTTTCAGCGGCGGTTTCGGCTCGCGCGTTGATGAGCGACGAACCGATCTTGGCGTCCTTGGCCCAGGAGGGAACGAACCCCCATTTCACGGGCGCGAGTTCGCGTTGACCGTCCGCGTTCAGTCGGCAGACGGGCACGACGTGCGTCGGCGCGACGTTGTAGGACGGCGGCATTTCCGGGGCCAGCTCGAAGACGATGGCCAGGAACTCGCGGACTTGCGCCCAGGTGTAGTGGCGTGTGTACCGGCCGCACATGCGGGATTGTTGCACGCCTACTCCCCGATCGACGCTCGTCAATGAAAGTCCCGCGACTGGACGGGTAGTGAATTAAACTCGGTGTCCAGGCTCTCCAGCGCCGAAACCTTGACGTGGACAACCTCGCCCGCACGCTCGACCCGGCCGAACGCAAGAAGGATCGTGCTGGTTCGTGCCGCTTTGCGGAACCGATCGAAGACCTGCGGCATGACGATCAGGTTGGCGATCCCCGTTTCATCCTCGAGCGTGATGAACACGATCCCCGAGGCCGTGCTGGGACGCTGGCGGACGAGCACCACGCCCGCGACGCGGACCCACCGCTTATCAGGACAGATGGCCGCGTCGCGGAGTTCGGCCGCCGTCACAACCTCGCGCAGCACGAGCCTTTCGCGCAGGAAGCAAACAGGATGGGCTTTGAGAGACAGCCCGGTGTTCGTGAAATCGTCCAGCACATGACGGCGTGGACCGAGCACCGGGAGACGCGGCACTGGTTCGCCCGCGCCGACCGTTCCGCCGCCGCTCGGGATACTGGCGACCGTGGCGTCAAAGAGCGGCATGGGGTCGTCGCGCAGAGCACGCACGTGCCAGAGGGCTTGCTGGCGGTCTATCCCCATCGAACCAAACGCGTCGGACCTGGCGAGTGTTCGCATGCCGCGAACGCTCGCGCCGCTGGCGCGCCACAGGCGCTCGATCGACGTGAACGCGCCGTGTTCGGCGACCGCGCTGGCGATCCGGTTCGCGTCGGCCTCGCGCATTCCTTTCACCAGTCGCATCCCCAGTCGCAAGGCCTTGCCGGTATCTTCCAGCGTGCAATCCCACGAGGAACGCCCGGCATCGATCGGTCGGACCTCAACACCGTGGGCCTGCGCGTCGCGGACGATCTGGGCGGGCGCATAAAAGCCCATCGGCTGGCTGTTGATGAGGGCGGCCGCGAACGCGGCGGGTTCGTGGCGTTTGAGCCACGAGGACACATAGACCAGCAGGGCAAAGCTCGCGGCGTGGCTCTCCGGGAACCCGTAGGAACTAAACCCCTTGATCTGCTCGAAGCAACGCTCGGCGAAGTCCGTCGAATAGCCGCGCCGCTTCATTCCCTCGATGAGCTTCCCGCCGAAGCGCTCGATGAGCTTGCCCTTGCGCTTCCACGCCGCCATGGCGCGGCGGAGAGCGTCAGATTCGTCGGGCGTGAACCCGGCGGCGACGATCGCCAGTTGCATCGCCTGCTCTTGGAAGAGCGGAACCCCGAGCGTGCGGCCCAAGACCGCCTCAATCTCGGGGTTCGGATAGCTGATCGGCTCCTCACCCGTGCGCCGGCGCAGATAGGGGTGGACCATCTTCCCTTGGATCGGCCCGGGACGGACGATCGCAACCTCGATCACGAGGTCGTAGAAGTTCGCGGGTTTCAGCCGTGGCAGCATGGACATCTGCGCCCTGCTTTCGACTTGAAAGACGCCCACCGTGTCGGCTTTCTGGATCATGGCGTAGACGGCCGCGTCTTCGCTCGGCACGGTCGCCAGCGTCCAGCGTCTTCCCCCGTGTTGCTCGATAAGGTCGAAGCACTTGCGGATGCACGTCAGCATCCCCAGCCCGAGACAATCGACCTTCAGCATTCCCATCGCGTCGATGTCGTCCTTGTCCCACTCAATCACGGTTCGGTCGTCCATCGCGGCGTTCTCGATGGGGACCAAGTCACAGAGTGGAGTTCGCGTCATCACCATCCCGCCGACGTGCTGGGAGAGGTGGCGCGGGAACCCGATCAGTTGGGCCGTCAGTTCGATCACGCGGCGGATGGTCGGGTCGCTCGGGTTGAACCCGGCTTCGCGGACGCGCTCGGCGTTGGGTTCCTCGCCCCAGTGGTCGAGCGCCCGGGCCAGCGAGTCCACCGCGTCCAGCGACAGACCCATCGCCTTTCCCACATCGCGGACCGCGCTGCGTCCCCGGTAGCTGATGACCTGGG
Source organism: Phycisphaerales bacterium (assembly GCA_044221955.1). GTDB lineage: Bacteria > Planctomycetota > Phycisphaerae > Phycisphaerales > UBA1924 > CAZCPB01. The sequence goes on from JBGAOD010000011.1 coordinate 56,461, forward strand.
CGGTCAGGGCGGCGCGGTCGCGGCCGTACTTGGCATACAGATATTGAAGAACTTCCTCGCGGCGCTCGTGCTCGAAATCAATGTCGATGTCGGGCGGCTCTTTGCGGGCCCGGCTGATGAACCGCTCGAACAAGAGGCTGAACTTGGCGGGGTCAACCTCGGTGATGCCCAGGCAGAAACAGACGGCGGAGTTGGCCGCGCCCCCGCGCCCTTGGCACAGGATACCGCGTGAGCGGGCGAACGTCACCAGGTCGGCGCAGGTCAGGAAGTACGGCTCATAACGAAGCTCGGCGATGAGCGCGAGTTCGTGGTCGAGCGCGGCCCGGACCTTCTCGGGCACGCCGAGCGGGTAACGCTTGGCCGAACCCTCGCGCGCGAGCTGCGCGAGGTAGTCCGCCGGCGTCATCCCCTCCGGGCACGGCTCGGCCGGGTACTCGTAGCGGAGTTCGTCCAGGCTGAACGCCGACGCCCGGCGTGCGATCTCGACGCTCCGCGCGACCGCGCGCGGATGCTCGGCAAAGAGCCGGGACATCTCATCGCCCGGTTTCAAGTGCCGCTCGGCGTTGGCAAAGAGCCGCCGGCCCGCGTTCTCGATCGTGACGCCGTGCCGCACGCACGTGAGCACGTCCTGCAACATGCGCCGCTCGGGGGCGTGGTAGTGGGCGTCGTTGATCGCCACGACCGGCACGTTCACGCTTGAGGCCAGCGCCGCGAGCTGCCGCAACCGTTCCGCGTCGTGGCCGCCGTAGAGCCGGGACATCGCCAGCGACAAACGATCGTCGTCAAAGACCCGGCGGAGCCCTTCGACGATCTGGATGAACGTGTCGTCAAGAATCGGCGGCGGGAGCACGACGCACAAGAGCCCGGCCTGATGCTCGATCAGGTCGTGCAACGTCAGGTGACACTCGCCCTTGGGAGCCCGGAGCTTACCGCGCGTGAGCAAGCGGCAGAGGTTGGCGTACCCAGCCCGCGTGGTCGGGTACACGAGCGTGCGAACCCCGGCGGGCTCGGTGAAGACCAACCGGCACCCCACACACAGCGGAATCTTGCCTTCCTTCGCGGCCACGTGCGCGCGCACGATCCCCGCCAGCGTGTTGGTGTCGGTGATCGACGCGGCCGTGTGCCCGAGTTCGGCGGCACGTTCAACGAACTCTTCCGGGTGGCTCGCGCCGGT
>JBGAOD010000154.1:0-7406 GCA_044221955.1 Phycisphaerales bacterium
CAGGCGGATGTCGATGAGCGCGAAGCGTCTGAGGAACTCCGCGCCGGCCCCGTAGCCCAGCCCCGTCGTGACGCCCAATGCAAGGCTGTACGCTGCGCCGAGCTTGGCTGGGTTGATGAAGTACGCGCTCGCGAACGCGGCGAGGATGATGTTGGGGATAAAGCGTCGTCCAAAGACGAGCACAAGGCTCAGCCCCAGCCCCGCCTGAGGATACCAAGGAAGTACGTGATGCTCGGTCCAGAGCTTGTTGCTCACGGCTGCCAGCGCGAAATAGCCGACGAAGTAGGCTAAGGACGGGAGAAGAAGTTTCGCGGAGGACTTCACCTGCCGTATCCCTTCGCAGCGCGAAAGCACCGGGCGGTTCGCAGAACGCTCGATGCATCTTACCGTGTTGGGGGCTCTGCGGCTCGGTCCCGCGGGCGATCGAGCGTTGCAAGAATCGGCTGATCGACCGACCCCGTGCCGACGCGTACCGAAAGGGGTTCCATGACGAGATCAGACGGGGAGGGCTGGGACGGCCGGATGCGGGCGACCAGCGCCAGCGAGAGCGCACGAGCAGCGCAGGACACCACGAAGACGAGCACGTAGGAGCTCGGGCTGCGATCGTTGAACTCGATCAGCCACCCGCCCGCGACAGAACCCGCGGCCATGCACAAGGCGTTGAGCACGTTGTACTTGGTGAGCACGCTGGTTCGCTCGCGTTCGGGCATGGTCTCGAGGAAGAGCAGCAGGATGCCGAGTTCGTGGGCCGCCCAGGCCGCCCCGACGATGAGTTGGGTCGCAACGAGAAACCAGAAGTTCCCGGAGATCGCCCACAGCCCTGCCGCGGGGACGAGCGCAACGCCGCCGAGCATGAGCACACGCACCCCGCCCGACCGGTGCGCAACCCTCCCAAGCCAAGGCAGGGCCATGATTCGACCCAGGAAGGACGCGGCGAGCAGTACGGCGCAGCGGTCCTCGCCGAACCCGAGGTGCGTCCGCATGTAGGGATTGAAAAAGGGCTGCGCGATCTGAGTAGCGATACCCATCGCGGCCGCGTATGCGATCAAGCGGCCGTCGGACGAGGTGGTCGCTCGCTTGAAAAGCTCCTGAGTGCTCACTGGGGCGTGGTCGTGGGGGAGCGGGCGCGGTTCGCTCTGACAGCCCAGGAGCACGGTGCATACGCCCCGTGCGAGCCCCGCGAGCGCAAAGATAATCGCAAACCCATGGAGCATTTCGCGGCGTGCAACGCCATGGTCCGCGGGCGGGACGCCCTTGAGTGCTGGCGGGTAGTCCGTGCCCGCGAACGAGCTGAGAATCCATCCGGCCAACACAATTCCGGCGAGCACCCCCGCCTGGCAGTATCGTGTGCGCTGTGCGAAATACTTCGCTCGGATCGTGGGCGGGATGATGAGGCTGATCCATGTGTTCCACGCCGGCCCGCAGGCCAACCCCGACGCCCAATAGGTTGTGGCGGAGAGAAAAACCGCCCAGGCGGGCACGGCGTCGAGCGCGGCCGCGACGGCGAGCGCCAGGAACATCAGCGACTGGACCGTGGCGCACAGCACGATCCATGACCGGTAGGAACGCATCGCGCGAACGCCGAGCGGCGTAACGAGTTGGAGGAGCGCGCCGGCAAGCATCGGGAGCGTCGCGATCAACCCAGAAAAGACCTGGCCTAACCCCAGCGCAAGCACGAACGCGGGGAGGTATGTTTCACCCAACCCCAGCATGACGCAGTACGCCGTGCCGTCGCTGGTGGAGCACACGATGTCGCGTCGGAGAGAGCGGCGGCCCGGCGGAGCGCCCATGTACGGAGATGGAGCGCCTCGCTTGCTCATAGATTGGCCGCAGGCTGCGGCACGAACAGAGCTCCCCGCTCAAGGCAGGTTGCGAGGCGGTCGAAGGTCCGCGCGTGGTTCGTGCGCGAGTCGTTCCGGCGCGTCTCTGTCAGGATGCGGCGTGACAGCGTGCCGTGCTTTCGCCACGCCTCCAGCCACGCCTTCACCGCCTGCGTCTGGCGCGACGCGGGGAGGCAGAGCGCGATAAGCCGGTTCCACACTTCCGCGACGCGCACACTCGTGTCGCCCTGCTGCGCGGCGTCGAGAGCTTCAAGATACTCGCGGTCAGAGATCGTGGCCTGCTCGCCGTCCCGGATCGTCTCGAGCAACGGCTTCTCCAGTTGGTCCACGGTCAACCGTCGAAGCATGTCCAGGTGCCCCAGCCGACCCGAGCAGATCGCGCTGAGCACGGACGTGATGATCTGCGCGATCGCAAGGTCCGCGGACGGGCATTCCTGAACGTCCAGCACGCGGATCTCGATCGCGTTGCGCGTGAACCGCGCGATGCACCCGCGTGAGTTGGCCCATTCGTGCCGCAGCACGCCCGCCGGGTCGTGCGGCGCAAACTCGCGGTAGATCTTCTCCAGGATCTCGCGGCGATAGTCGGCCTCGGTGTACGCCGGCTCGGGGATCACGCGGCCCGCCGCGGCGGGGATCTTCTTGGCGTTGTTGCGGTATACCTCAAGGCGGTTGTCCATGAGCCCGCTAGTGCGCCCGTCCATGATCGGAGAGCTGGCCGACAACGCGGGCATGATGGGCAGGAGCGCACGGATGGCCGCGTGCAAGCGGCCGAACTGCGCGTCGCCCGAGAACGGCAGGTTGATGTGCATGCTCTGCAGGTTCGCCCACCCGTGCCCGCGGCAGTCAAAGATGCGGTTGAACGCCGAGTACACATCGCTGTACCCGTGCGGCCAGAGCTTCATCTCGCCGAACGGGTCCATCCACGGGTGCATCGCGGATGGCATCAACCGCCCGCCCAGCGGCGCGAGCAATGCGTTTGCCCTCTGCACGCCTGTCTGAAACTTCGCGTCGAGCCCGTCCAGCGTCGTAGCGGGCTCGGTCGTTTTCATCTCGACAACGTGAAGGGCCAGCTCGTTGGACCACGAGATCGGCCCGAGCTCGACCTCGGTGGCAACCGGCGAGCCGTCTTCCTGGTGGGTTTTCGCGCCTGGTTCAGCCGCGGCCCTGGTGAGCAGTTGGTCCGTGATCGGCAGCACGTCGAGCGTGTTTGCCTTCACGATCATGTACTCGAGCTCGACGCCGAAGACCTCGAAGAGATTGAATGGTGCTGGCACGGACGACCTCGTTCCACGGGGTTCACGAACGGAGCGAAACTCTCAACGACCTCTCGATTCAAGCCGGCGCAGGAACGAACGCATGATGCGGAGGTACATCTCGTCCCCGAGCACCTGGTCCTCGACGCCGCCGTCGATGCTGGGATTGTCGTTGATCTCGACGACGAGCGGTTTGCCGTTCACTTCTTTGATGTCCACGCCGTAGAGCCCGTCGCCGATCAGGTTCGCGGTCTTGATCGCCGCCCGCAGCACCTCCGGCGGCACGGCGTCCACCGGCCAGGTGTCGAAGTTGCCCAGCGCGTCGTCGCCGGTCTTCTTGTGGTCGTAGATCTGCCAGTGGTTGTCGGCCATGAAGTACCGGCACGCGTAGAGAGGCTGACGCTCGATCGTCCCGATCCGCCAGTCGAACGCGGTCGGCACGTACTCCTGCGCGATCAGAAGATCCGAGATCGGGAAGAGCTTTTCAAGCTGCTGCTCGTACTCGGCCACCGTGCTGACCTTCACCACACCCAGGGAGAACGAGCTGTCAGGCTGCTTCAAAATGAAGGGCAGCCCGAGCGCGGCCGGCACGCGCTCCCAGTTCCCGCGGTGGATGATGATCGTCTCGGGCGACGGGATGCGGTTGTGCCGCAGCAACTCCGCGAGATAGACCTTGTTGGCGCACTTGAGGATCGATTCGGCGTCGTCGATCACCACCAGCCCCTCCGCCTGCGCCCTCCGGCTGAAGCGGAAGGTGTGGTGGTTCACGGCCGTCGTATCCCGGATGAAGAGCGCGTCGAACTCGCCGATGCGGCCGTAATCGTCGCTGGTGATCTCCTCGACCGAGAAGCCCATCGACTCGGCCGCTTTCTCGAACTTGCGGATCGCCTTCTCGTCCGAGGGCGGGTGCTTCTCGTCTTCGCTGCGCAGGATCGCGAGGTCATAGCGGGTCTCGACCTTGCGGCTGCGACGCGCCGGTTTCGTGAAGTACTGCGTCGCGGCCTTGACCACGAACTGGACGTGGTCGGCCGGGATCTCGTCTGCTTCGATGGGGCGCAGGCTCTTGAGGTCCCAACCGTCCTCGTCTCGGCGGAACTCGGCCCGCAGCAGCGGGGCGGGGAACTGGTTGAACAGCGCGAGAGCAAGCCGCTCGTACCGCGCCGCCATGTTCTTCCCGAAATAAATGCTCAGCACGAACTTGTTCGAACGGAGAGACCCCAGCGCGTGCGTGATCGTGTCTTCCAGCTCATGGCTGGCGATCCGCAACATGCTGGAAATCTTGAGGTCCTGAATCGTGGAGATCGCGGGGAGTGGCTTGTGCCCGCGGGCGGCCGCCAGAAGCGACACGTAGTAGCCCAGGCTCTGGTAGCTGTACGACTTGCACAGGTTGAAGATCTTGGCGTTCTTAATCTCCGTGAACCGCGGCTCGGTGAGATAGTTCCGTGCGGAAACCACCTCGACTCCCGCGATGTGAAGATGCCAGTCCTTGGGGTTATCGACGACGATCAGGATCGACATGGATCGCTCTTGAAGTTACCGCTCGGGCCGCGACTTCTTGGTCGCTCGGACGGCGGCTTTGGGTTCGGTCGGCCTGGGGCTCGGCGAGTTCTTGGAAACTTTGGACTTTGGCGGCCTTTGGTCTTCTCGTGTTGACGCGGCACGCTGCCGCGGCTGCTTCTTTTCCGCCGGATTGCTCGAACTCGCCGCCTTTGCCCCGCTCTGGCTCGCTTGGAACGAGCGGGCCGCGGGTTGGTTCTGTGCTAGCCCGTCGGGCTCGATGATCAGCAGGTTCGCGTCGTACGTGAGGATTCCCAGCAGGATCGCGCCGATCACGCGGTCGATGCTGATGTTGTACTTCAAGGCCGCGAACTGCGGGTTGGGGTACATCGGGTCTGCCACCGTCACCTGACGATGCTTCGACTGATACCCGCAAAGCACGACGAAGTGCCCCGAGGGCTTGCCGCGGATGTCGTCGTAATCGTCTTTGGGCCCGTACTCCCGGGCGCTGCGATAGAGATACGTCGCTGAAAGCCCGGTCAGGATCGGCCTGCCCCGGCTCAGGAACCCCCCGATCAACTCGGGCGTGAGATCCTGAAACTCGAGCTTGCCGCCGAGCTTGAGATACTCGAGATACGCCCGCGACGAGACCTGCAGCCGGGGCTTCTGCACCGCGTCGATCTGCGCCTTGAGCTTCTCTTCAAAGTCTGTGCCCGGCACGCGGAACCACGTCGGGTCGAAGACCTGTAGGTTGTACGTATAGATCGTGGCCTTGTACCCGCGGCGAAGGGCGTGGCTCGCGAGAAACACGGCCAGCGTGCCGCGGTTCTCCAGCCGCTGCGTCTGGGCCGCCACGTCCGGCAGCGCGATCTCGTCGCCGTAAAAGCGGTAGAGCGCGTGCAGGCAGGTCGGGCCGCAGGTGTCGTCGTCGGGCTGCGGGAGGATGTCGAGTTCAAGATCGGTGGGCATGTTCGGCGAGATGGTAGTGCGTGTAGTTCGGGCCGACACGCCGGAAAGCCCCGCCAGCGGAACACCGAGGGCTCGCCCAGATATCGCTCGATTTCAGCCGTAGAATGCGCTCTTGGCAGCGCTCATCCACAACCAAAACGCCGCCAGCCACGGTACGGGTCCCCGCCCCGGGAGAGATGAAGATCAAGGCCGGACCACGCTTGCCGTCTGGAGTTTCGCTCGCCGAGGCGTCCTCACGCTCGACCGACCCCGCGTCATCGGCATCCTCAACGTCACCCCGGACAGCTTCTCTGACGGTGGGCAGCACGCATCAATCAATGACGCGGTCCGGGCCGCGGAACTGATGGTTTCCGATGGTGCCGACATGCTCGATGTCGGCGGCGAATCCACTCGTCCCGGAGCGCACCGGGTCCCCGCCGACGAGCAAATACGACGCGTCGCGCCGGTCGTCGAGGCCATCCGCCGCGCACCCGGCCCGATCTCGACCATCCCGATCAGCATCGACACCACGCTTTCGCCCGTGGCGCGGGCGGCCATCAACGCCGGCGCTGATGCCGTCAACGACGTGTCGGCCGGCACGGAAGATCCCGGGATGGTCCCCCTCGCCGCCGAGTTCGGCGCGGGACTGGTCCTCATGCACCGCACGAAGGCACCTCAGCAGGATCAGTATTCAGATCAGTATCACACCCCACCCATCGCTGGCGCCGTGCTCGGGGTCGTCTCTGCGTTCCTGGCCGAACGAGCGGGCGCGGCGGTTGCCGCCGGTGTGCCGCGCGAGAATCTCGTGCTGGACCCCGGGCTTGGATTCGGAAAGACCGTCGAGCAGAATCTGGAGCTCGTGCGGGGAACGGCGGAACTCTTCAAACTCGGGCTCCCCATTCTCAGCGCAGCCAGCCGGAAGAGCTTCGTGGGGCGCGTCAGCCTGGGGCGAGACTCGACGCCGCACGAACGGCTCACCGGCAGCATCGCGTTCAGCCTCGCGCACTTCGCGCACGGGGTGAGGCTTTTCCGAGTCCACGACGTCGGAGCCCACGTCCAAGCGCTGCGGGCCTTTGCGACGGTGCTTGAGCAAAGTCCTTGACTCTTCGAGACGACTGCCTTCTTGGCAGAGACGCTTGATCCTCGTCAACGCCCTCGCGAAAGTCACCCGCGAAACGCTCGCTCACATGGCGTAGAATTGTCACCAAGAGTCCCGGCCCGAATCAAAGGTTGAGTGCGAACTCGACTCTCTCGCGATCCCGATCATCCCCCGTCAGGCCTCATCAGGAGCTCCCATGGCCAGCGCAAACGTCCACACGTTCACCGACGCGAACTTCGACGCCGAGGTGCTGAACTCTCAGGTCCCCGTCCTCGTTGATTTCTGGGCTGAATGGTGTATGCCCTGCAAGCTCCTCGCTCCCGCCATCGACGCCGTTGCGGACCAGTTCGCCGGCAAGGTCAAGGTCGGCAAGGTCGATACCGACAGCAACCGCGCCATCAGCGTCAAGTTCGGCATCACCGCCATCCCCACCGTTTTCCTCTTCAAGGGCGGGCAGGTCGCCAAGAAGTTCGTCGGCCTGACCAAGAAGGACGACCTCGCCGCCGCCATCACCGAGGTCTCGGCGCGGTGAATCCCGCTGATCTCGGTCAATCTCCCGCCGATCGATCAGGCCCTGATCGATTCGCAAACCGACCCGTGCGCTGCGGCGTCGTCGGTGTCGGACGGATGGGCCAGCACCACGCGCGCGTCTACTCCACGCTCGAAGGGTGCGAACTCGTCGGTGTCGTGGATGCCAACCCGGCCCGCCGCAAGGAAATCACCGACAAGTTCAAGTGCCGCGGGTTCGACACTGTCGGGCAGTTGATC
>JBGAOD010000155.1:0-8094 GCA_044221955.1 Phycisphaerales bacterium
GGCGTGAGCTACCCACACACCAACCCGTCATACCCCACCACAAACACCGAAAAATCCCCATCATCCACAACCAGGTCCCCGTTCAAATCCCCCGGGCACCCGACCGGGATCGCCCCGTCCGCGCAGTCCAGGATGTCGTACTCCGCCACGAACAGCACAAAGTCCGCATCATCCACCACGCCGTCACGGTTCAGATCGCCCGCGCAGTTCAGGAACTGCGCCATGCTCGTGAAAAGCATCGTGCCGCGCACGTCCGCCGTCACCTGCGGGCCCAAGTCCGCGGCAAGCGTCAACTCCCGCGTCTCGGGCTTCAGCCTCAGCACCGTGTTGTACGTGAAGAGGCTCGTGAACACGATCGAGTGATCCGCGAGCGCCGTCAGCCCGCTCGGTGAATCAAACGACGGCGCCCCCGGGTTCGATGCCGCGGCAGTCACATACGACGCCCCGTTCTCCGCGATCGCCGTGCCGACAAGCAGCGTCCGGTTCCCCGTCGCCGGATCGATCTCGACAATCCCGCTCACAAAGCTCTGGTCCGCCTTCTGCGAGGACAAGCTCGCGTACAGCTTCCCTTCGCGGTAGAGGATCGACCGCACCTGCCCGTTGCACACCGGCCCCGTGCCGCGCGTGAGCTGCGTGGACGCGACGGAGAGCACGCCCCCCGTCACCGTTTTACGGAAGATCGTCTGGAGCGTCAGCCTCGAGATATACGTCCGCGCGCCGGTCGCCAGATCGATCCTGAACACTCCGGCGCCGCCCGTGTTGCCCCCCAAGGCACCGACCTCCGCCACGTACGCCGTGTGATTATCGCTGAGCGTCATGCTCCGCGCCAGCAGCGTCCGCGGCCCGTCGCCAACGAGGTCACCCGAGAGAACCGTCGTCGGCCCCGCCGGCAGCGCATAACTCAGCACCCGCCCGTTGGAATTGCTCGTGGCATCGAAGTCATCCGCCGCGAGGAGCAGCGTCTTGGCATTCAGCATCACCGGCGACCCGCTCGCATCGTGCGCCGCCGCCCCGGAGCCGAAGAGCCCGAGTCGATTGCCCGTCGCCGCCTCTATCTGAAACGTCGCCCAGGTCGTGGTCGTCGGCGCCAGTTTCCAATAGATCCGCCCGTCCACCGAAGTCCCGATGTCGCCGCTGAGCGCCCCGGCCAGGAGAGTGCCCGTTCCGCGCACCGGCTTGCCCGCGACGCGCAGGTCCGGCCCCGTGACGATCGAGCGAATCAGCCCCGTCGCAGGATCCACCGCAAACATCGTCCCCTGCGACCGCGAGATCACCACCCAATCCAGATGCCGCGGCAATTCCGCCCCGGCGTGCATCGCAATCCCCGCCGCCAACAACATCCCGCTTCCAAAACGAATATTCATGCCCGAAGTCTACAGGTACACCCACACCCCTCCCGCATGCAATCTCAGGCTTTCCGAAACCAAAAGCCGCAATTCGCATTTCCAATCGTCCTCCCCCTTGCCAAAGGGGGAGGTGGCCGCACCAGCGGCCGGAGGGGGTTTCGAACGCAGCCAACGCGCCCGAAAACTTGACCCACATATACCCGCCACGCTCTTTCCCTCTTCGAGCCCTTTGAGTCAAACGCCCCTTCTCCGCACCCTCCGCCCCCGCCGCCCGCGCTCTTGCTTCACTCCCCCTCATACACACACCCGCACTTTTTCGTCTCGTGCAGTTCGATCTTCACCATCCCCGTCAGCCGCGGCTTCAGCCTCTCCCACAACCACTTCGTGATCCGCTCGGCCGTCGGGTTTTCCAGGCCCGGCACTTCATTCAGGCACCGGTGATCGAGTTCCTCCACGACCGGATCGACGATCTTCCGCATCTCCGCGAAGTCCATCACCCAGCCCACGTCGTCGATCGCTCCAGCGCACGTGCACCACGAACCGGTACGAGTGCCTGTGCATCCGCACACTTGTGCTCCGGCCCAACCTTGGGCAGCCAAGTGCCGCCTCAAACGAAAACTCGCGAAAATCACCATTGGCCATCCTAGCGGCCGCACCCCCCACCCCACCTCGCTTCCCGGCCGTGCCGCATTTCATCCATCTGCTGCTCTGCTGCTCTGCTGCTCTGCTCTGCTGCTCTGCTCTTCTTCCCCCTTTGCCGCTTTGCCGATTTGCCGCTTTGCATTTCCCTCCCGCCCCACCCCCGGCACCAGAATCCCCAACACAAACACCCCCATCACCGCAACAAGAACTCCCACCAAAACCGTCGGCACCATCAACACCCACCACACCCCAAATGCAATCCCCACCAGCCTCAGCCCGCGCTTCAGCGCATTCCAATTCCACCAGCACAGCCACCCAAACCAAGCCAGCGGCATCATCACTTCCGAGCGCATCGGAAACGCCGCGTAACTCAGCTGGTCGTACCAATAGAACGCTCTCGGGACCAACACAAGCCCCGGCGCCGGCACCGCAACAGAAGACGAAACTCCCAGCATGAGCGGCCCAAGCGCGCTGCTCGCCTGCTCCTGCACCGCCGTCAACACGCTCACCGCGATCATCCACGCAAACATCACGACGACCCACCCCTGCCCGTACAACCACCAGCGTCCCACGTGCCGCAACTCCACCTTCGCACGCGCCCGCGTCCACGGCGCCAACGTAAACATCGCCGGACTCACCGAGCACATCGCCGCCAGCGGCAGGAACCACCACGGATAATGCATGTCCGCGATCCGGTTCCACACATACGTCAACGCCTCACGATCCGAATATCCGTCGCGCCCCAGCACATACCAGTATTTCGGAAAGCCCCACCCAAGCCACTGCATCGACGACAGCCACTCCCACTCCTTCGCCGCCGTCACAACCCGCGGCACACCAAACACAAAATAAATCACCAGCCCCGTCCCCCGCCACACCAGCGGCACAGCCACATACCCAAGCACCACCACGCAAAGCAACCACACCGCCGCACGCCACAGCCGCACCGGATGTTCGAGCTTCACCCGCGTCCAAAATTGCCGCGGCCTCCACACACCAAGAAATGTCCGGAGTCCCCACGACACCCACCGCCGCACCCCGCGCGCATGCTCGACCAACCCCACACACCGCGGCGGCACAAACACATCCGCCCACGCAAACAAGAGCCCGCACTCCGAACACACGCCACGCAGCGGACACCGATCGTTCGTCCAAACGCGGGCCGTTTCTGAAGCCCCCTCCCCGATGGGATCGAGGGTTGGGGGTGGGTTCTCCGAAGCGGCCTCAAGCGGACTCTCACGCGATTGCTCCGAAGCCCCTCCCCTGAGGGGAGGGGTTGGGGGAAGGGTGATCTCTGAATCGCTCTCAACACCGCCTTCGTGTCGATCACTTTCTTCGCGTTCTTGACGAGCCGCGAACGAAGTGACCGGCCCTTCCGCGATCGAACCGGCATCAGCCACACGAAGTCCGTGTGCGTGCGTCGCGTCTCTGAATTGCTCCTCCCCCGTTCCCAACGGGGGAGGTGGCATCGCACAGGCTTGGCGGAGCGATGACGGAGGGGGTCCCGGAGACGCCACCTTCGTGTCCGTACCACGCGCCGACGCCCCGCGCCCAACACCCACCATCCCCGACAAGTCATACCCACACCGCGGACACCGCAGCTCGCGCGAGGCCCCACGAGAGTTTGATGCTTCACCGCGCATTCGTCTCTTCATCAAAACCAACAACGCGGCAGAAGTCTCATGAGTCGCATGCGTCCCCTGCGTCCCATGAGACTCACACAACTCACGCAACCCATTTCACCAACGCACCCATTCTCATCCTACCGCCCACCCGCACTCGCGCCGCAACACACCGCGGCACCTTAAATTGCGGCACCGCGCATCGCGATACCGCGCATCGCGATGCCACGCATCGCCCCAACACCAACGCACGCGCAATTCTCCTCCCCCGCTGCCGAGCGGGGGAGGTGGCCGCCCCAGCGGCCGGAGGGGGTTCTTCCCGACCGCGCAATCACTCGCCTTGGCTCATCTCTCGAACCCCTTGCACACCCCTCCACTCCCCCACTGCTATTCTGCCCGCCCAGCTTCTTCTCTGTGCCTCCGTGGTGAATGCCTCTCTCTTCTTTGCCGTTTTGCCGCTCTGCTGCTCCATCTGCTGCTCTGCAAATCTGCCGCTCTACCCATGCCCACCCCCATCTCCATCCGCGGCATCACCAAGGAGTTCCCAGCCATCGGCGCCGCGGGAATCACCAAAGCCGTCGACAACGTCTCCCTCGAAATCGAAACCGGCGAACTCTTCTTCCTCCTCGGCCCCTCCGGCTGCGGCAAGACCACGCTCCTCCGCATGATCGCCGGCTTCATCGACCCGACGCACGGCACCATCCTCTTCGGCGATCGCGACGTCACACACCTGCCGCCGAACAAGCGCAACACCGGCATGGTCTTCCAGTCCTATGCGCTCTGGCCGCACATGACGATCGAGGCCAACGTCGCCTTCGGCCTCGATGTGCGAAAAACGCCTGCAAACGAGGCCAAAATCCGCATCGCCGAGGCCCTCGCCGCCGTGCGCATGGATCAGTACGCCAAGCGCAAGCCCAACCAACTCTCCGGCGGCCAGCAGCAACGCGTCGCCCTCGCACGCGCCCTGGTCATCCGCCCCGACGTCCTGCTATTAGATGAGCCGCTCTCGAACCTCGACGCCAAACTCCGCCTCGAGCTCCGCTCCGAGATCCGCCGCATCTGCAAAGAGAGCGGCATCACCACCGTCTACGTCACCCACGACCAGAAAGAAGCCCTGAGCATGGCCGACCGAGTCGCCATCCTCCGCGCCGGAAAACTCGAACAACTCGGCCCCCCCGCCGATCTCTACAAGCGCCCCCACTCCAGATTCGTCGCCGAGTTCCTGGGCGAGACCAACATCCTCGAAGGCACCGTCGTCGCCATCACCCCCGACCCCCCCACTCTCTGGGAACAAGACGAAGAGCAAGTACTTGATGTGCGGGCGCGCAATTCCGAAACCCCCTCCCCGATGGGAGCGAGGGCAGGGGGTGGGTTCCCAGCGGCAAAGATCTCCACAGAGTCGAGCAAGAGCGAACAGGGCGAAAATCCGGATACTTCTTCCCCCCATCGACACCTCGACACCTCGACACCTCGACACCTTCCCCAGCACCTCCTCCACGCCACCCTCCAAACCGAAGCCGGCCAACTCACCGGCCTCGTCCCCGAAGGCGTCGCCCCCCCACCGCTCGGCGCCCAAGCCCTCATCTCAATCCGCCCCGAATCCATCTCTCTCGGCACCGCCGCGTCAGACGACCACCCTCACCCCGGCCGCATCACCGCCGCAACCTACCTCGGCGAAGTCGAACAGGGTCAAGTCCAAGTAAGGTCCTATAACTTCAAGTTCCTTCGCTTGGCATCCCTCTCCAACCCCCTCCGCCCCGGCCAGGACGAACTCCCCGTCACCTTCACCGACGCCGTAGTCCTCCCCCTCACCGACGCCGGCTCCGGCACGTAAGAGACGCGACGCAAATAGCTGTATATCAACAACTTACACGAGACTTGCTCGCCTTTCCTCCTCCCCCGCTGCCAGCGGGGGAGGTGTCTGAGCGAGTCTTCGAGCGAAGACGGAGGGGGCTTCCGGGGCTCCCCTACCGCATCGTCGTCCTGAACTTCAAATCCCTATTCAGGGGGTGTTCCTCGAGGAACATCTCCACAATCTTCATCAACGCCCTCGGCTTCACTTCCGAAGCCCTCGCCTCATCCCACTTCAACCACCGCATCTCCAAGTGCCGCTCCCGAGACTTGATCTTCTCCGGCGCCGAGACCTCAAACAAGAACACATACTCATGCCGCGGCTTCCCCTTCTGAACAAAGAAGTGCTCGTGCACCAAGACCAATCTCCCCGCCTTCACTCGCTTCCCTGATTCCTCAAGGAACTCCCGCTCGAGCGCCTCCGCCGCCGTCTCCCCGGGTTCGACGTGGCCGCCGGGAAAATACCAATAGTCCGCGCCGCGATTCCGGCACAGCAGCACCTTGCCATCTCGAATCGCGAGCCCCCTGGAGATGGTCTCAATCTTTTTCGCGGCAGGTCGATTCCACTTCGGCATTCAATTCATCCTTCGAAGGAAGTTGATACGATTGGAGCAGAAGAGCCAGAGTGTTCCGCGAGGAACACTCGCATTGAGGACTGATCATGACAACCGGCATGGACGCGGCAAAGAATCGCAAATTGGGTAGGGGTTTGTCAGCATTGTTGCAAACACCTGTGGCGATTGAAGTTCCGAGGGCTGAAGGGAGTTTGGCGGGGAGGAGTGGGGGTGGGGTGGGGTTGCCAGTGGTGGGGGGGTTCGATCCTCGTTGCCTGCCGTCCGGGCGCCGGGAGTTGACGAAAGCAAGATCGCCGATCTTACTGATTCCGACTCCTCCCAATCCGGACTGCGGCACATCCCCGTCGGCGATGTCGTTGCCAGCCCCTTCCAGGCCCGCCGCGTCTTTGAAGAGGAGCCGCTGAAGGCCCTCGCCGATTCGATCAAGAAAGCCGGCGTCATGCAGCCGGTGATTGTCCGGCCGCGGGCACATTCGAAAGACGCTCTCCCTTCCCCCAACCCCTTCCCTCAGGGAAGGGGCTTCGGAGCGCACGGCGCTGAGAAGTTCGAACTCGTCGCCGGCGAGCGGCGCTGGCGTGCGGCCAAGTTCGCCGGGCTCACGCACCTGCCCGCGATCGTCCGCACGCTCAGCGATGAAGAGGCCGTCGAGTGGGGCCTGATGGAAAACATCCAGCGCACCGACCTCAACGCGATGGACCGCGCGCACGCCCTCAAGACCATGTCCGACCGCTTCGGCCTCTCGCAGGTCGAGGTCGCTTCGAAGCTCGGCATGGACCGGGCTTCTGTTTCAAACCTGGTGCGCCTCCTCGAGCTCGAGCCGGAAGTGGGGGAGTTGATCGCCGCGGGAGGTTTGGATGCGTCGCACGGCAAAGCCCTGCTCGCGATGAAGCCCGGAGTCGATCGCATTTCTCTCGCGCGCGAGGCGGCACGCAACGAGTGGTCGGTCTCGAAGATCACTTCGGCGGTGAAGCGAATCGCGAGCGGCGCCGAGAGCGGCGGGGGGCCAGTTGCGGGAGATGATCCGCGCGACGCGAGCGCGGCAGGCCGCCGCGCCGTGATCGTCGATCTCGAGCGCCGCCTCGGTCAGCAGTTAGGAACGAAGGTCTTCATCAAAGCAAACTCGAGCGGCGAAAAGGGAAAGATTGTGATCGAGTACTACGGCCTCGATCACTTCGACGGCCTGGTGACGCGGATGGGAGTGAAGTAAATCACGGTGGCTTGCAGCGGTTCTTGAATAAGTTGGTCGCGCAGGAGCGTGACGGGTGGAGAGGTGGCATGACTACTCCGCGCGTTGTGGTTGGCGTGGATGTAGGTGGACCATCAAAGGGATTTCATGCTGTCGCGCTTCGGGACGGCGCCTACCTGGATCAGATTGCCTCGAGGCGGGCGGTCGAGATTGCGGAGTGGTGCCGCGGGGTTGGCGCGAGCTGCGTTGGGGTTGATTCTCCCTGTCGATGGAGCGTGACGGGACGGGCGCGACGGGCGGAGCGCGACCTGATGGCGGAACGAATCTGGTGTTTCTCAACGCCGACGATTGCTGCGGCGAAGGCTCATCCGAAGGGCAACTTTCTCTGGATGCTGAACGGCGCCGAGTTGTTCGGGCTGCTCCAAACGAGTTACAGTTTGTTTTCCGGTGAATGGGAGGAGCGGGCGCTCTGCTTTGAGACTTTTCCACAGGCGGTTGCCTGTGCGCTTGCGGGGCAGGTTGTGCCTGCGAAAAAAAAGGGGGCGGTACGGCGAGGACTGCTTGAGCGTGCCGGACTCGATTGTGCAAGGTGCACCAGCATTGACAAGGTTGACGCGGCGATGTGCGCGATCGCGGCACACTCGCTGGCTGTGAAGCGATTCAAAGCCTACGGGGACGCGGCGGAAGGTTTCATTGTGGTGCCAAAGACACCGTTCGATTGGTGAGCGCAACGGGTTCACCTCCAAAAACAAACCCGCCCTTGCGGGGCAAGGGCGGGAGGAAAATCGTTGCGATCGCTGGTGAATCAGCGGGTGATCGGGTACGGGCTCAGGCGGCTGGGGCGATCGACCTGCCAGAGGCGGCGCCAGTCG
>JBGAOD010000156.1:0-7172 GCA_044221955.1 Phycisphaerales bacterium
TCTCTCGCAGGCACCATGGCCTGGATCGGATGGCTTATCGCCGCCGTTGCCGCGTTGCCGCTTTGGCTCAATGAGTGGAACGCTCGATCGGCGAAGGTGAGCTTGGCCAGCGGCCGCGCGCAAAAACTTCTGGTCGCGGCTGGTCTGGTTCTGACCGTTAGTTCCGGGTTTGTCGGATTAGTCGGGGGCTTGGCAAGCCATGTGATGCTCCTGGGTGTGTTTGCCGAGATGTCCAAATGAATGCCCGGGTGGTAGCAGCCCGCCTATGCTTGCGACCCAATTTCACACGCTTTTTCCAGCCAAACAGGAGTCATCTGCCATGGAAACCACCCTCATCATCCTCAAGCCCGACGCCGTTCAGCGTGGGCTCATGGGCCGCATCCTCAGCCGCTTCGAGGACAAAGGCCTGCAGGTCGTCGGCTGTAAGCTCATGCAGATCAGCCAGCAGCTCGCCGCCACGCACTACGAGGCCCACAAGGCCCGCCCGTTCTACCCCGGGCTCGTCAAGTTCATGACCAGCTCGCCCGTGCTGGTTCTGGCTGTGCGCGGCATGGGCGCGATCGGCATCGCCCGCAACATGATGGGCGCGACCTTCGGCTCCAAGGCCAACCCCGGAACCATCCGCGGCGACTTGGGCGTCTCCAACAGCTTCAACCTCATCCACGGCTCGGACAGCCCCGAGGCCGCGGAGCGCGAACTCAAACTCTTCTTCCAGCCCGGCGAAGTCCTCAACTTCCCCCGCGCTGGCGAGGTGTGGGTGTACGACATGAGCGGCGGAAAGCCGGAGTAAGGCGCGGAGCAAGGCAAAAGGCTCTTTGGGGATCAACTCCTTCGACGCCTTGAGCACGCTGACAAGGCAGGGAACCCCAGCAGCACGGCCGTGGTCGTCGGTGCCGGGACCGTCATGTGCCACAGGATGGCGTCGTTGATGTTGGTGCCGTTTTGGATGGCCGTGCCGGCGATCCACAGGTCGTCGCCCACGCGCCGGAGTTCGTCGGCCTCGGAATAGCCGTATTTCCCCGGCTCGAGCGCGGCCGACAGGTCGATGAACGACTCGGAGCTGCCGTGCCAAAGGGCGGCCCGCAGCCCGACGAATGATTGGAGCGTGTACCCGCACTGGTACTCGCCGTCGGTGCACGAG
Source organism: Phycisphaerales bacterium (assembly GCA_044221955.1). Classification (GTDB taxonomy): domain Bacteria; phylum Planctomycetota; class Phycisphaerae; order Phycisphaerales; family UBA1924; genus CAZCPB01. The sequence goes on from JBGAOD010000156.1 coordinate 1,142, forward strand.
AGCCCTGAGCCCAGGTAGCCCGCGGGGTTGAGGGAGACAAACGTGTGGGAAGCGTCGCGCCAGAGCACGGCCCAGTCGGTAATCGAAGCGCCGCCGGCCTGCCCGCCGATTTCCTGTCCGTCGGGCGAGATGCAGAACGCGGAGGGTGAGTTGAACGGCGCGGGCACGGGGAGGGCGTGCCACGAGGCGGCGGTACCTTCCCAATAGCCGGCGACGTTGGTCGAAAAATTGGGAGAGAAGGTGGCCCACCCGACCTGCCTGCCGCCTCCGATCGCTCGGGCGAACGACTGAGCCGCGCCGGCAGGATGGAGCGAGACGACGGACGCGGCTGTACCCGACCAAAGGAGCGCCCGAGTCGCCCCCGCGGTGTTTACGCCTTGCCCGATCTGGTTCGTTCCGTCGGTCCCGAAGACGTTGCTTGAAGCGAGCGCGGGTGGGTGGAGCGATTTGTATGATGCGGCGTTCGGACCGGTCCAGAGCGCGGCCCGGGCAGAGGTTTCGACGTTTGTGTTGCCCACGTACTGCGACCCTGATTTTCTCAGGATGGAAGAGCTGGTCGCTCCAGCCGGGTGCATGTCAACAACGGCGGCCGGGGACCAGGATGTCCAAACTGCGGCGTGCCAGCTCGCGGCGGGTCGGACGGCACCCACCGAGGTGAGGTCGGACGACAGCCCGTAGGCGGCCGCACCGCCCTGGCCCGCGGGTGTGAGAATCTGGTACGTGACATCGGCGTGCGCCTGACCCGCGACGATCGCCACGGCGCACGCAGCGATATTGCTTTGGAACGACATCAGAACCCCTCCGGCTTTGGGTCCCGTCGCGGAGGCGCGGGATCCCAGTGCCAGAGTCGATACGAACCGAGCGCAGATCGGATTGTCAAGATCTTGCTTGCTCGAACTGCCCAGAACCAAAGCCGCGATCAGACAACCTTGGCGTTTACGGTCACCTCAACTGTGGCAGCGCCGTCGGTACCCTGGGCAATAATCTGGTCCGCGATCTCACGGCGATGGATATCGACGTCGCGCGGAAAATCGAACGCGATACGCACTCGGTCACCCTTCACCGAGGCGATCCGCACAACACCCAGCGGATTCTTGGGGTCGCCGATCACGACCTCCTCACCCTCGCGTCTCGTGATGACCAACATCCTGCGACTCCTTCCGTCACCCCGCGTCCGCCCAGCGCCCACCAGCGCTCGGACCTTCGCGTGCCGTTCCCTCGGCTGTCATTTATACCGCGCCGCAGCGGCAAAGAGAAGAGACAATGCCGGAAAAGAGCGGCGCGTGGGATTGTGGAGAGATTCAAGCCTTTGCTGCGTCGGTATTTGCGAGGAATTGGGAGCCAGGGGTGTATACCTTGTGCGTAACCTGTCGCGGACGTGAGGGTGGGCGATGTGAGCTCGGTACATCGTGTGGATTCGGCGACTTTGCGGGGACTGGGCAACCTGACTCAGATTCGCGACGCGCCGACCGACGAATGCCCTAAGCGATCGCTTCCACCGCCCGCACTTCCGGGACGTGGGCCTTTAGATTTCGCTCGATGCCTACCTGGAGCGTGATTGAGCTTGAGGGGCAGCCGACGCAGGCGCCGTGCAGGCGGATCTGGACGACCCCGTCGGGGGTGATGCCGACGAGTTCGAGGTCGCCGCCGTCGGCTTGGACGGCGGGTCTGATGAGGTCGATCACCTTGGCGACGCGCTCGTTGAGTGGCTTGGGGTTGGTGAGAGAATCTTTGGCGGTGGTGGGCATGCGAGTGTGGCCTCGTTGGATTGTAGATCGGCGGGGTGCGCGGCGACGGGAAGGACGAACATTGCGCCGAGGGGCGCGCGGGGCTTAGACTCAGGGCATGAGCGTGACGCCATCGAGACTAGCGCGATTGAAAAGTGTCGGCCTGAATCTTGCCGCGGCTCTCGGGGTGGCGGTGGCGGTGCTGGCCGGGCCGGGGTGCGCAGGAAGTACGAAGCGTCAGTCCGCGGATCCAACCGTCGATCTTCAGAACTCAGCGCTCGATTCGAGCGACCGGGCTTCGGCGTTCGATCGAGCGTGGGCGAACACGGCGAGTTCGCCCAAGGACAGATGGGTGCTGCGTGAATCGGCCAAGGGGTTGGCGTGGAACGGCTCGACGCCGCTGGTGGTGCGCACTCGAATCGTGACCACGCTGGTGGACGATTCGGACGCGGCGGGGGCTGCGGATGCGCGGTCGATGGCGCGGCTGATGATCCCGCGCGAATTGAGCCGCGGGATGATCGCGTTCTTGTGCGAGCTGGTGTCCACGCGCGGGTGGACGGAGTGTGCGCCGGAGTTGATCCGGAGCTACGCGAGGCCCGTGCGTGAAGTGCCGGACTTGCAGCGTGGCGAGCGTGTGGCCCTGACGATGCTGTTCCCGGATCGGAAGCTCGAGGACTTGGTCTTTGATTCGTTTCTGCACCCCAACGCGAGCCTGAATGTGGATGCCGGTGCCGGTGCGGGTGTGGGCGCGGACGCGGTGTCGGCGAATGGGAAACCAGAATCTGGTTCGAAGCCCGAGGGCGACAACTGGTCCGAGCGGTTGCGTTCGGACTGCTGGGACTTGCTGGCGCGGCTCGATGCGGACGGAACGTACCGTGCCGAGATATTGGTGGGATCGGTTGGTGCGTCGTCGAGCGAGCCGATCGTGCGGGATTTGCGCGCGTGCGTGGCCGAGTTGAAGGCCGTGCCGCTGACGGGAGATGAACTGAAGTGGGTGCGTTCGCTGCACGACGCGAGCAAGGCTGAGAACACGGCGTGGTGGGCCGAAGCGTCGGCGGCGATCGCGGGACTCTCCGCGGAACAGGCGAAGGGCTTGCAAGTGCGACACGCGGAGCCTGTGCGGTGGGCAAAGGCGCACCGGGCGGCCTGGCTTGGGATGTCGCGGGCGGAGCTTCTGTCGGAGATGGGGAAGCGGATCGAGGGGCGCGACCGGTACTCACGGTCGGGCGATGACGCGACCAACGGCATCCCGGTGCGGCAGGACCTCGCGTTCTGGGCGGGCTCGTCGCGGTGGGGGGATTTGCTGACGATGCTGGTGCTCGATGACGCCACGCGGCAGCCGCTGATGACGGCGGAGCTGTTCCGGCACGCGGAGGTTGATCGGCGTGATACTTCGACGGAGATGGGCGGGCTGATTGAGCCGGCGGCGGCGAACGTGGGGGAGGGTTCCAAAAGCGACGAACCGTTTCGAGCGCGGTTGTTCCGGCCTCGGTCGGCGGAGAGGCGTGGTGACGAGCAGTTCGTGGCGTCGGACGACATGGTGGCGGCCGCGGACCGATCGACGGCGAGCTACCACTTTCATGCACAGAACGCGCGGAACGGGGAGTACGCGGGGCCAAGTGTGGGGGACCTGCAGTTCGCGGCCCGGTCGGGTCGGAATTGCCTGGTGTTCACGACGGTTTCGCAGACGCGGATCAACGTGGATTACTACCAGCCGGATGGGGTGGTGGTGGATCTGGGGTCGATCGATCAGGCGTCGCGGTGAGGCAGTGGGAGAGTTTCAGAACGAGCCCTGCCGCGCAGGCGAAGGACTTTGCTTGAGCGGCACCATCCCGCGTTTGCGCGTCGGGGTCGTCGGGAGGCGATGCAACGTGGTCACGGGCTGGGCACGAGGATCGTGCGCCCGCTCTCGGTGTCGCGTTCGCCGGTTGCGCACTGCACGATGACCTTGGCGACGGCTTCTGGCGTGAGGGTTCGCGCACGCGGGATGTCGTGTTCGGAGATGATCGCGCGGAGCATGTCGGTCTCGACCGCGCCGGGGGCGACGGCGAAGGCGCGGATGCCGTGCGAGCGGCCTTCGTTTGAGGCGGCCAGCGCGAGCAGGTTGACGGCGGCTTTGGCGGCTGAATACGCGAAGAAGCCGGGGAAGGGATCGACGGTGGCGAAGGAGGAGACGTTGACGATGCGACCTGATTTCTGGCCGAGCATGGTGGGCCAGACGGCGGCGATGGCGAGCGCGGGGGCGATCGCGTTGACGGCGAAGACGTCGCGGATGAGCCGAGGCGTGTGGTCTTGGATCGCGGTCATGGGGGCGTAGCCGGCGTTGTTGATGAGCGCGTCGATGCGGCCGAAGCGGGCGAGGGTGGACTCGACCGCGGCTTGGAGTTGAGTTTCGTCGGCGAGGTCGGCGGGCGCGGCGAGCCATTCCGAGTTGAGCTTCGCGCCGGTCTCGTTGAGGCGGTCGAGGCGACGGCCGACGAGGACGAGGCGATGGCCGCGGGCGGAGAGGAGCTCGCTGGTGGCGCGGCCGATGCCCGAGCCGGCGCCGGTGATGATGGCGACGGGGTGGGGTGGTTCGGTTCTCATCTCAGGGTTGTTGGGTACGCCGTTGGGCATGAGTGTGATGGTAGAGTTGGGAGTGTCGGAAGGTCAGCGTTGAATCTCGGAGAGAGAAGCGGGAGAGATCGAGAGAAGGCGGGGAGCCCACGCGGAGCGTGGGGGTACGCCGGAGCGGACGCTTGCGCGGAGCGTGGCGTAGTCGGGTGCCGCGGCGGCCGTACACTCCGGCCATGACGTGGTCGCGCGTGATCCTGCCGTTGGCGATGCTGCTGATCCTGGGCGTGCCGTTTTTGCTGCGGCCTTCGGGGGTGCGTGAGAAGGATGTGCCAGCGTCGGAGACGGTGGTGATCGTGACGCCGCACGTCACGCAGTTGCGGTACGAGTTCGAGCTTGGGTTTCAGCGTTGGCACCAGCGGGTGTACGGCAAGCCGGCGCGGGTGGTGTGGCTGATCCCGGGCGGGACGAGCGAGATCGTGAAGCAGTTGCAGGCCAAGTACAACGCAGCGCTGCGCACGGGCGAGATCAAGCCCGATGGATCGTGCGAGGCGGGGACGATCCCGATCGACCTGATGTTCGGCGGCGGCTCGTTCGATCACACGCGGTTGAAAAACGGCGACGGTGTTGAGATCGAGGTCGCTGACGCAACGGGCGGGCCTGCGAAGAAGGTGAAGATCTCGATGTCGGTGCCCGCGGGTTTCTCGAAGGAGCAGCTCGACGGGTGGTTCGGCGAGAACCTGGTCGGGGTGCAGAACCTGTACGACCCGGGGCAGTACTGGATCGGCACGGCGCTCTCGGGTTTCGGGGTTGTGTACAACCGCGAGCTGGTCGCGAAGCTGGGCCTGCCCGAGCCGGTGGCGTTCGAGGATTTATGCAGGCCAGAGTATTTCGGATGGGTTGCGCTGGCGGACCCGCGGCAGTCGGGGTCGGTGACGACGACGTTCGACGCGATCCTGTCGAGCTCGAAGTGGACGCAGGGGTGGCGGATCTTGCGTGACATGACGGCCAACACGCGGTACTTCACGAACTCTTCGACCAAGCCGCCGATCGATATCGGGCAGGGCGAGGCGGCGGCGGGATTGGCGATCGACTTTTACGGGCGGAATCAGTCGCAGTCGATATTGCGTGACGGGCAGGATCCGGCGATGAGCCGCGTGGGGTACGTGGACCCCAAGGGCGCGGTGAGTATTGATGCGGACCCGGTGTCGATGTTGCGGGGCGGGCCCAACCCGGTGATGGCGAAGCGGTTTGTGGAGTTTTGTTTGACGGAAGAAGCGCAGGCGTTGTGGCAGTTCAGGCCGAGCACGGACGCGGCGTCGGCGAGCAACCCGGTCGGCGCGGAGGGCGTGAAGATGGGGCCGGAGCGGTACTCGCTGCGGCGGATGCCGGTGCGGCGCGTGATGTTCGAGAAGTACTGGTCGCATCTGACCGACCAGGTGAACCCGTTCGAGCTGGCGAGCAAGACCAAACCGGCGGGGTGGCGCAACGCGATCGGGATCATGATGGGCGCGTTCGCGATTGACACGGCCGACGAGCAGAGAGAGGCGGCGGCGGCGCTGCGGGCGGCGCGTGGGCGCGCGGGGTTCCCGGCCGAGACGCTGAGCGAGATGGAGCGGCTGTTCTACGCGTTCCCGAGCCAGAAAATGGTTGATGGGAAGACGCTGGAGTTCACTGAGGCGAACTTCCCGGCGTTCAAGGAGTACTGGCGCGACGCGGAGCGGACGAGTCTGGCGAAGGTTGAGTACACG